>NZ_FNWJ01000002.1:610381-904794 GCF_900108055.1 Thermoleophilum album
CCGTGGCGCTCACGCGCCCGCACCAGCGGTGCGACCGGCCCGCCCGCGTCGATCAGCAGCGCCGGGCCGTTGGGCTGCGGGGCCACTAGGTAAGTGCAGGAGAGCCAGTCGGGATGGAGGGCACGCTCGACGATCACGCGCCCGTAGTATCACCGTTCGTGCCGGCGAGCCGTCAGTCGGTCACTGCGAGCGGCGCGCTGCGCGCCCGTTTCCCGGTTTTCGAGCGCGGGATCGCCTACCTCAACGCCGGAACCAACGGACCGGTTCCCGCCAACGCTGCTCGTGCCGCAAGCGCCGCGGTCGAGCGCCAGAGCTGCGACGGTCGCTCGGGGAGCGCATTCTTCGAGGAGCTCGTTGAACGACCCGCGCAGGCGCTGCGCGCGGCCGCCGCGCGCTGGCTCGGCTGCGAGCCGGGCGAGGTCGCGCTGACCCGCTCGACGACGGATGGCATCAACGTCGCCTTGGCTGCCTTCCCGTTGGGCCGCGGCGACGAGGTCCTCACCTCCGACCAGGAGCACCCAGGTCTGCTCGCGCCCCTTTTGCAGCGCGCCCGCGACCGCGGCTTCTCGGTGCGAACGGCGCCCCTGCGCGAGCTGCCTAACGCGGTCGGCCCCCGCACTCGTCTGATCGCTTGCTCGCACGTCTCCTGGGTGAGCGGGCAGATGGCCCCGCTGGCGGCGCTCGCCGATCTCGGTGTGCCGACGCTCTTCGATGGCGCGCAGGCACTCGGGGCGCTAGCGGTCGACGTGCGGGGGTGCGGCTGCACGTTCTACGCGGCGCCGGCTCAAAAGTGGTTGTGCGGCCCCAACGGCATCGGTTTCCTCTACGTCCGCGGCGACCTCGGGGAGACGCTCGCTCCGCCCTGGCCGGGCTACCAGTCGCTTGCCAATCCCCACGATCCGAGCGCGCTCCAGTGGCATTCGGGGGCGCGCCGGTTCGACACCCTCGAGCCCGTCCCCCACGATCTGGCTTGGGCGCTGGCGGCGCTCGAGGAGCTCGAAGCAGAGGGCCGATCGCGGGTGCTGAGCGCTGGACCGGCGCTGGCCGAGCAGGCCGCGCGGTCGTTGCGCGAAGAAGGCCTCGAGGTCGTGCCCCGTGGCCCGTCGACGCTCGTGTCGGTGCGGCTCGGCGAAGACGCTGCGCAGGTGGTCCAGGCGCTCGCCGCACAGCGTGTGATCGTGCGCGACGTGCCTGGCTGGGGACTGCTCCGCGCCTCGTTCGGAGCCTGGAACGATGAATCTGACCTTGCCCGCCTGCTTGAAGGTTTGCGCCGTTGGCGGCGCCGCGGTTCAGCTGCGCTTTAGAGCGATTCCGTCGAGCGTGTTGGCCACACGCTCGGTTGCGTCGATCGCCGCCTCGAGCCGCTCGAAGAGGTCCTTCCAGCGGATAACCACCATCGGGTCGATGCCGCCCTCGAAGAGCGAAGCGAGGGCCTCGCGGGTGACCCGATCGCCGTCGTTCTCGAGACGGTTGATCTCGACCGTTTCGTGCGAATAGTCGGCACCGGTGCGGAGCTTTGGTAGCGCCTTCTCGATCTCGCGGCAAGCGTCGAGCAGGATCCGCGCTAGCTGTTGCGCCTGTTCCATTGGCGCCTCGATCTTGTAGAGCCCGAGGAAGTCGGCGACTTCCTCGACGTAGTCGACGACATCGTCGAGCGCGGCTGCCAACTCGTGGACGTCGTGCCGCTCGAGCGCTTCTGGCGGGTGCTGGTTGACGTGCTGGTAGACGCCGTGTGTCAGACGGTCGCCCTCCTGCTCGCAGATCAGGATGTCGCGGGCAAGGTCAGCGCGGTCCGGATAGTTGCTGAGCAGCTCGTCGAGGAGCGATGCGGCGCGGCGGACGTTCGCCGCCGCTGCTTCGAGCAGATCGAACAGCTCGCTATCGCGGGGGCGGTGAGCGGAACGCTTGAGGATCGGCATCGGTCGGCTTTTCGCTCGCGGGCAGCGACGCTAGCAGAGCTCTCGGCGGCCGCTCGACTGCTGCTTCACGAGCAGGGCCGCAACGGTTATGCTCGCCGCGCGGCCTGCGGCCGCGGGCAGGGGTGAGGAAGATCAGGAACACAAGGCTGCGCCTGTGCGTCGCGCTCGGCTGCGCGCTGGTCGCTGCGTTCGCCGCGGCGGGCGTTCCGGCACGCGCCGCTGACCCGGCGCCCTACCGCGCCAACGACGGCGGCGGCTTTCGCAACATCTTGCCGCCGGGCCAGAACGGGGTTGCACCGGCCCCTGCGCTCGCCCAGTTCCTGCTGGCGTGTCCGCCCAATGGACCCCAGGGCTGCCCCAACGCTCCACGTCCGCCTCACTACGACGACCAGCTCGCGATGTACGGAGACCTTGTCTACGCGGTTCCCGGGCTGACCGCGGGGCAGCTCGATCGTTTCTTCAAGGACGCGAGCTTCGGGGTGCCAGCGGGCGAAGCGGAGAGGATCTACAGCCCCCGGCCCGACGTCACGATAGTCCGCGATCGCCGGTTCGGCGTGCCGCGGGTCTACGGCCGCACGCGCGAGGCGGCGCTGTTCGGACTCGGCTACGTGGCAGCCGAGGACCGCTTGTTCGTGATGGACGTGCTGCGGCACGCCGGCCGCGCCCAGCTCAGCTCGTTCGTTGGTGGCTCGCTCGGCAACCGTGAGCTCGACCGCGAGCAGTGGCGGATCGCGCCCTACACCGAGGCAGACCTGGAGCGGCAGTTCGAGCTCGGTGACGACCTCTACGGCGACGCCGGTCGCCGGCTGCAAGAGGACGCGCGCGCCTACGTGGCGGGGATCAACGCCTACATCGACGAGGCCCGCCTGGACCCGGCACGCAAGCTGCCTGCGGAGTACCTAGCGATCGGCCGGCCACTGGGGCCCGATCCCTGGAAGGTCACCGACCTGATCGCCACCGCGAGCTTGATCGGCGGCATCTTCGGCAAGGGCGGTGGCGGCGAGCTGCAATCGGCGCTGCTGCTCCAGGAGGCACAGCGGCGGTTCGGTAACCGGCGGGGTCGGGCGGTCTGGCACGACCTCCGTGAAGCCGACGATCCGGAAGCACCGGTGACCGTCGAGGGGCGTCGCTTTCCGTACCAAACCGAGCCCCGCAAGCTCGCGCCCGACAGCCTCGCGCTGCCGGATCCCGGCTCGGTGCGCTTCGTCGACGTGGTCGCCGGCGAGAGCGGCAGCTCCGGCTCGCAGCCGCCCGGCCCGCCGAGTCTGCCCGGTCTACCGCTCTCAACCCCAAAGGCGGGACGCGGCGATGTCGGCAGCCGGCTGCTCGATCTTTTGCGACGCCAGCGACCGGGGTCGAACGCGCTGCTCGTATCGGCGCGAGAGTCCGAGTCGGGGCGACCGCTCGCGGTGATGGGTCCGCAGACCGCATACTTCGTGCCGAACCTGCTGCACGAGATCGAGGTCCACGGGCCGGGCCTCGAGGCGCGCGGCGCGGCGTTCGCTGGCGTCGGGCTGTACGTGTTGCTGGGGCGGGGACGCGACTACGCCTGGAGTGCAACGTCGGCCGGCCAAGACATCATCGACACGTTCGCGCTACCGCTCTGCGAGCCGGATGGTTCACAGCCCACGCTCGCCTCCGACCACTACCTGTACCGCGGTCGCTGCCTTCCCTTCGAAGTGCTCGAGCGGCACAACTCGTGGACCCCGAACCTCGCCGATCAGACCCCGGCGGGCTCGGAGACGCTGCGCACGTTGCGCACCAAGTTGGGGCTGGTCATAGCGCGCGCGACGATCGGCGGCCGCCCGGTCGTCTATACCCAGCTGCGTTCGACGTACTTCCACGAAGTCGACTCGGCGCTGGGCTTCGATGCGCTCAACGACCCCGGGCGGATCCGCTCACCGCGCGACTTCATGGCGGCGGTGTCGAAGATCGGCTTCACCTTTAACTGGTTCTACATCGATCACCGCCACATCGCGTACTTCAACTCCGGCAACAATCCGGTGCGTGCCCCGGGTGTCTCGCCAGACCTACCGACCGATGGGCGCTTCGAGTGGCGCGACTGGAACCCAGAGCTTTGGACGGCTCGTTACACCCCCATGCGCGAGCACCCGCAGGTCGTCGACCAAGCTTTCCTCGCCAACTGGAACAACAAGCAGGCGCGCGGTTACCGGGCCGCCGACGACAACTTCGCGTACGGCTCGATCTACCGCTCCGATCTTCTGTCCGACCGTATCCGTGCGCTGCTCGCCGGTCGCCGGAAGGCGAACTTGGTCGAGCTGGTATCGGCGATGGAGGATGCCGGCACCGTCGATCTGCGGGGAGCGAAGGTGCTGCCCTACCTGCTGCGGGTAATCGGTACGCCCCGCGACCCCGAGCTGCGCCGCGCGGTCGCAATCTTGCGCTCCTGGGTGCGAAGCGGCGCTCACCGCATCGACCGCAACCGCGACCGCATTTACGAGGACGCGGAGGCGGTGCGCATCATGGACGCCTGGTGGCCGCGCCTTCTGCACGCGATTTTCGAGCCCGTGCTGGGCGAGCGCCTCTTCCGCCAGCTGGAAGCTATCCGCGACCCCGATGACGAGCCGAACGCCGCCGGCCAGCACCGCGGTTCGGCCTACAACGGCGGTTGGTACCACTACGTAGAGAAGGATCTGCGCACGCTGCTCGGTCGGCGCGGCACGCGCGGTTTGCGGCCACCGCCGGCTGCGCCAGCCCGCTACTCGCGCACCTATTGCGGCGGCACCGCCAGCCGGGGCGGCACCCTGGGCCGCTGCCGCGACCGCCTACTGGACTCGCTCGAAGCGGCGCTGGCGGTGCCTAATGCGGAGCTCTACGGCAACGACCCGGTGTGTCCGCGTTACGGCCTAGCCGGCGATCAATGGTGCTTCGACGCGGTTTGGCACCGCCCGTTCGGAGCGATCTCCGAGCCGCTCATCCACTGGATCAACCGTCCGACCTTCCAACAGGTCGTCGAGGTCGAGCGGCCGGCGCCACGCTGAGCGGCAATCGCGGGGCGACGGGCGTAATCGAGCAGAGCCAGTGGGCCGTGCTGGGCTCGAACCAGCGACCTCCGGCTTGTCGAGCCGGCGCTCTCCCAGCTGAGCTAACGGCCCCTGCGGGGGGCGAGAATAGCAGCGCACGGTCCCCCGAGAGGACTGCTGCGACGCCCTCTTGCGGCCACTCGAGCGCTTGGCGCAGTCACTCTTCGGCGGCTTGGAGCTCCCGCACCTTCGTCTCGAGCTGCGCGATCACCTCGGGGTCGCGCAAGGTCGTGACATCGCCGAGCGCGCGACCTTCCGCGATGTCCCGAAGGAGTCGCCGCATGATCTTGCCCGAGCGCGTTTTCGGCAGCTCGTTGGCCCAGATGATTCGCGCCGGCCGCGCCAGCTTGCCGATGCGCTCGGCAACCCCCTGGCGGATCTCCTCCGCCAGACGCTCATCAGGCTCGACCCCCGCTTCGACCGTCACGAACGCGCAGATCGCCTGCCCGGTGCGCTCGTCCGCCTGCCCGATCACGGCCGCTTCCGCCACCTTCGGGTGGGCGACGATCGCCGACTCCACCTCAGCGGTCGAGAGACGGTGCCCGGAGACGTTGACGACATCGTCGACCCGGCCAACCACCCAGAAGTAGCCGTCCTCGTCGAGACGGGCCGCGTCGCCCACGAAGTACGTCTCTCGCCCGAAGCGCGAGAAGTAGGTTTCGACGAAGCGGTCGGGATCCTTGTAGAGGGTGCGCAACATCCCCGGCCACGGGCGGCGCAGCACCAGGTAACCCTGCTCGCCCGGTGCCACTTCGCGCCCCGCGTCGTCGACCACGGCGGCGTCGACGCCCGGCAAGGGGCGCGTCGCCGAGCCCGGTTTGAGCGTCGTAACGCCAGGGAGCGGCGAGATCAGAATGTGCCCGGTCTCGGTTTGCCACCAGGTGTCGACGATCGGGCAACGACCGCCGCCGATCACCCGCCAATACCAGAGCCACGCCTTCGGGTTGATCGGCTCACCGACACTGCCGAGCAAACGCAGCGACGAGAGGTCGTGACGCAACGGATACTCGACGCCCCACTTGATGCAGGTGCGAATGGCGGTCGGGGCGGTGTAGAAGATCGTCACCCCGTAGCGCTCACAGATCTCCCACCAGATGTCCTTGTCCGGATAGTCGGGCGCACCCTCGTACATCACCGAGGTCGCGCCGCACACGAGCGGTCCGTAGACGATGTAGGAGTGCCCCGTCACCCAACCGACGTCGGCCGTGCACCAGTAGACGTCGTCGTCGTGGAGGTCAAACACGTGGCGTTGCGTCCAGGCGACGCCGGTCAGGTAGCCGCCGGTGGTGTGCAAAACGCCTTTCGGCTTGGCCGTCGAGCCGGACGTGTAGAGAACGAACAGAGGGTGCTCGGCGTCGAGCGGCTCCGGCGGCGTGGGGCCCGCCCCAGCCAGCGCCTCGTGCCACCAGATGTCGCGGCCGCGGCGCATCGGCGCGCCCTCGCCGGTGTGACGCACACAGATCACGGTTCCCAGCGACGGCAGCTCGTCGAGGATGCGGTCGACGGCCGCCTTGACCGCCACCGTCTTCCCTTTGCGCCGCGCGCCGTCGACACAGATCAACGCCTTGGCCTCCGAGAAGTGCAGTCGATCGCGCAGCGCCTCGACCGAGAAGCCACCGAAGACGACGTTATGCGGTGCACCGATCCGCGAGCAGGCGAGCATCGCCACGACCACCTCGGGGATCATCGGCAGATAGATGCCGACGACATCGCCCGGCCCGATTCCGCGCTCGCGCAGCACGGTCGCCAGACGCTCGGCGTCGTGGAGCAGCTGGGCGTACGTCACTTGGCGCTCTTCGCCCTCCTCGCCCCGCCAGTAAAAGGCAACACGATCGCCGCGGCCGGCGCGCACGTGCCGATCGAGCGCGTTCTCGCAGGCGTTCAAGCGCCCACCTACAAACCAGCGGTAAAAGGGCGGGTTGGAGTCGTCGAGCGCCCGCTGCCAAGGCTCGCTCCAGTCGAGCAGCGCCCGAGCCTGGCGCTCCCACCAGGCAACCGGGTCGGCCTGGGCCTCGCGCCAGGGAGTGTCGTCGCGGATCAGCGCCCGGCGCCGGAACTCCTCAGGGGGCGGGAACGTCTCCCGCGTCAGCAGCGACTCCAGCTCGCGCTCGATCTCCTCGGCGCGGACGGACCTCGTAGCCATACATCCTCCTCCCTCTCGCTCGGCCCACGGCCGACCTGCGCACCCGCAACCAGCGGGGGAACGCCGCGAGGAGGCGCCGCCGGGAATCGAACCCGGGTCCAGGGCTTTGCAGGCCCTTGCGTAGCCACTCCGCCACGGCGCCCAGCTTGAGCGAAATCTAGCGCCGCTACCCCGGCCGCTCACAGCCTGCCCAAGAGGCCGTAAGCGGCGCCTATAATGCGGCTTTGCATGCGGCTGTAGCTCAGTTGGCTAGAGCGTCTGCTTGCCATGCAGAAGGTCGGGGGTTCGAGTCCCCTCAGCCGCTCTCAACGAAGCCGCTCACAAGGGGCGTCGGCATCGGCGCCCTTTTTGTTTCACGTGCCGGTTGCGGCCGTCCGTGCCGGTTGCGTCCGGGATATCTGACAAATAGTGTTTTCATAGTGCCATCTGCTTTACGCAGCGTTAGCGGCGGGAGCCGCAGGAACCGGCGGTGGTCGCTGGCGGGCCGCACGGTGCTGATCACCGGAGCGGCTCGCGGTCTCGGTGCGGGCTTGGCCCGCGCCTGCGTGGCGAAGGGCGCGCGGGTCGTAACGGCGGCGGGCTTTCAGCGCTTGGACGAGCTGCTGCCGGAGCCCAAACCGGCTTGCGGGCGTGCGGTGAGAACCCGCCACTCGCCGTCCTCTTTACGCATCTGCAGCGTGACGGTGCGCTCCTGGGAGCCCAGCCCAGTGACCGTTATCCGCGCGCGGGCGGTATCACCATCGACCGACACGGAGGTCTTCTTCGACTTCGCCAACACCTCGACGACGCCGCGCAGGAGGCGGCCACCAGGGGTCTCGAACTGCTGCTTGACGATCGTCGCGCAGTCGCCCCGGCGCTCGACCGTACGCCGCGATTCCTCGGCGAGGAGCTCGCAGTAACGCTTAGCGTCGCCTTTGACCGCGGCGTTCAGCCAGGCGCGTAGGTTCTCCCGCGCCTTCTCTTCCTCGGACTTGCCGCCGCAGCCAGCCGCAAGCCCTGCGAACGCCAGCGCCGCGAATATCAAGGCGGTGCCGGCACGGGGGCGTATTGGACGCATGGCGGCAACCTACCAGTCGACCGAACTCAGGGGCTGGCGCGCTCCGCCACGAAACCGCCGAGCAGCCTCCCGTGTTCGTCTTAGAGCGCCGCTTCCGCGGCAGGACGATCAAGCGCTTGATTCAGGAGCTCGTCGGGCTCGCGGTTCTGGTCGCGCGCGACGGAGCGGATCCGCCAACTCTCGAAGTCCTCGAGTTCTCGCCGAGCACGCTCGAAAAGCGGCTTCAGGCCTGGATTCTTGACCCGGTACTCGCCGCGTAGCTGCTTCGCCACGAGTTCCGAATCGCAAACCAGCTCGAGCTCGCGCGCCCCCAACTCGCGTGCCAGCTCGAGCGCCAGCAACAGGCCCTGATACTCGGCGACGTTGTTGGTGGCGCGCCCGAGCCGCCGCGCACGCTGCGCCAGTCGGCGACCGTCACGCGAGAAGGCGACAGCGGCGCAAGCGGCCGGTCCTGGGTTGCCGCGAGCACCGCCGTCGAACTTCACGACGATGCTCTCAGCTCCCGCCGTCGCCGCGGTCAAGACACTCCGCCCGGCACGTCGATCGGCGGGAAGGTGCCGGCTACACGCTTGCGCCGGCGGCCCCGGTCGGCGGGCTTAGGACCAGGCTTGCCGCCACGGCGGCGGTCGATGATCACCTCGACGTTGGGGTCATCACGGTAGTAGTCGGACAGCTTCTCGTAGAGCTGGTCCGCGAGCGGGCGCGGAATCACGCAGTAGATGGTCATCGCTGTCGCTCCTCCTCCTCGGACGGTCCTCGACGGCAGACGCTCTCAGGCGGTGCGGACCAGGTGGCCAGCCGTGTCCAGCAGCGCGTTCCAGGCGCGCAGCTCCGCGGGCAGCTCCGTAAGCTCGTCGCCCTTGTCAACGAGCGCCACCGGATCGGCCTCGTCCCCCAGGTCCACACGGAAGCGATACCACGAAAGCTCCCAGCCAACCACCACGTCGACGAGCGCGGCCGCACCAGCGACCGGCACCGCCGCGATCTGGGCGGGGCCGAGAGCACGCGCGATCCCCAGCATCGTTTGACAGTGGTCGGTGGTCGCGAACAGCTCCAGTGCTCGCTCCACCCGCGCGGCGGTGCCGCTGGGAACGGCACGGACGTGCCGCACTTCCGGGGCCGTTTGATCGCCGCGCGCGCGCACACCGTTTTCGCCCCGCTCAGAGGCGTGCTGATCGTCTGCCCCGGCAACGACCTCGTCGGTGCGCACCGGCGCGTCGCTGGCTTGCGCGTGTCGCGCTCCGCGAACGTCGCCTGCCGGCGCACTCTGCGCCTCAATAGGCGCCGCCTCCCCAGCGCCCGTGTGGTCGCGGCGTCGCCTTAGCCGCCGCCAGATCGCCGTGAGCCGCTGCCGCCGCGCCGAGCCGCGCGCAGTGGTCGGCGGTGGGAACTCGGTCATCTGCTCGGCGCGCACCCACCCATGGGCACGCGCGCGATCGCCACAAAGCTCGCAGACCGCTTCCTCCGGACCACCCCGCAGCGGGTCGCGAACGTACAGCTCGAAACGCTCCCCGCGGAGAATGGTGCGGCCGCAAACCTCGCAGCGAACGTGTTCGTTGGTAGGGCGCAACTCGCGGCGCATGGCCCGCTGATGATAGGCGGCCGCTTGCGCCCTACCGGGTGCCCGCGTGCTCAAGCTTTGGCAGTAACCGCCTCGCCGGCCTCCTCCGCAGCGATCCGCTTGGCGATCTGCGCCGGGACCTGCTCGTAGCGAGCGAGCTCCATCGCGTAGTCGCCACGGCCGCCGGTCAACGACCGCAGGTCGGCTCCGTAGCTCAGCATCTCCGCCATCGGGACCTCGGCACGGACCTCGGTGACGCCACCCCGCGGCTCCATGCCGAGCGGTCGCCCCCGACGCGCATTGAGGTCGCCGATCACGTCGCCTACGCACTCGTCCGGAACCGTGACGGTGACCCGCATGATCGGCTCGAGGAGTACCGGACCGGCCTCCGCCATCGCTTGCTTGAAGGCCATCGAACCGGCGATCTTGAACGCGATCTCCGACGAGTCGACCGGGTGGTGTTTGCCGTCGACGACGCGCACCCGCACGCCCTGCACTGGGTAGCCGGCGACGACGCCCGCGCTCATCGCCTCGCGCACCCCTTTCTCGACCGCCGGGATGAACTGACCGGGAATCACACCGCCGCGGATCTCGTCCACGAATTCGAATCCGCCATCGGCCCCGAGTGGTTCGATCACGATGTGGCAGTCGGCGAACTGACCACGACCACCGGTCTGCTTTTTGTGGCGAGCGTGCGCCCGCGCTTGTCGCGTGATCGTCTCGCGATAGGGGACGCGCGGGGGTTTGAGGTCGACTTCGACGCCGAAGCGCTCCTTCAGGCGACCCACCACCACTTCGACGTGCATCGGCGTGAGCCCGGCGACGATCAGTTCGCCGGTCTGCGGGTCGCGGTGGACGTCGAGCGTCGGATCCTCCTCGCAGAGCCTTGCGAGGGCGCCCGTCACCTTGTCCTCGTCGGCCCGCGAGTGCGGTTCTACTGCGAAAGCCATAACCGGGCGGGGCAGCTCCGGCATCGCCAGCGCCGGGGCCTCTTTGCGACCGGTCAGAACGTCGCCGACGTGCGTGTCCTTGAGCTTCGCGACGGCACCGAAGTCGCCGGGGCCCACCGCCTCGACCGGCTCGCTGCTCTTGCCAAGCAGCGACAAGAGCTGCCCGACGCGCTCGCGTTGACCGGTGCGGCCGTTGAGAAGCTGACTCTCCGAGCGCACGGTGCCCTCGTAGACCCGCAGCAGATTGAGCGTGCCCGCGTACGGGTCAGCAAGCGTCTTGAAGACCAGCGCCACCGGAGGTACGTCGGCGGCACCGCTCAGGGGATCGCCTGCGGCCAGCGAGGGAAGGGCGATCTCGGCCGGCGACGGCAGGTCTTCGACCAGCGCATCGAGCAAGCGCAGGGTCCCGATATTGCGGGTCGCTGAACCGCAGGCGACGGGGAAGATGCGTCCCTCGCTGACGCCGCGCTCGAGCGCCGCCACGATCTCCTCGTGCGAGATCGCCTCACCCTCGAGGTAGCGCTCCATCAGTTCGTCGGAGAGCTCGGCGACCTCGTCCATCAAGCGCTCGCGGTACTTCTCCGCGCGCTCCGCAAGCTCGTCCGGTATCTCCGCTTCGACCGTCTGACCGCGCTCTGGCCGGGGCGTGACGAACGCTTTCATGTCAACGAGGTCGACGACCCCGCGGAACTCTTGCTCGCTACCGATCGGCACCTCGGTCGCCACCACATGCGGGCCGAAGCGCTCCTTGAGCTGCTCGAGCACGGCATCGAAGTCGGCTCGCTCGCGATCCAGCATGTTCACGAACACGAGGCGCGCGAGCCCGAGCTCCTCCGCGCGTTGCCACAGGCGCTCGGTGCCCACCTCCACGCCCATCGCACCGTTGACGACGAACACAGCGGTTTCACAAACACGCAAGGCGGCGATCGCGTCGGCCACGAAGCTCGGCTCGCCGGGCGTATCGATCAAGTTGATCTTGTAACCACGCCAGCGGAACTGGGCGAGCGCCGCGGATATCGACATCCGCCGAGCGCGCTCGTCGGGCTGCGAGTCGCAGGTGGTCGTCCCCTCGGCGACCGAGCCGAGCCGATCGATCGCCCCGGCTTCGTAGAGCAGCGCCTCGGCGAGCGACGTCTTGCCGCTTCCGCGGTGGCCGACGAGGGCGACGTTGCGGATACGCCGCGGATCCTCGAGCGCCACTGTTCCCTCCTTTCCCGCGCCGGTCGGTAACCGGCAGCGGACCACACTCTCACTCCCTCATGACCGAGCCTAGCCGCCGTGGCACCGAGTGGCGAGTGGTCACCCCGCTGCGCGCGAGGTAGCGGTTGGGCGGCTACTCCCCGTCGTCGCCTTCGCCCTGTAGGCGCGACTTGAGGCGCAGAACCGCCTTTGTATGTAGCTGCGAGACACGCGACTCGGTGACGCCGAGCACTTCGCCGATCTCGCGCAAGGTCAGGTTCTCGTAGTAGTAGAGCGCGATTACCAACTTCTCGCGCTCCGGGAGTCGCGCGATCGCCTCGGCGAGGCGATCCTTCATCTCCGTGGTGTCCATCTCCTGAGCCGGGTCGACGGCCGACGGGTCTTGCAGGGTGTCGAGCAGTGACACCTGGTCCCCCGAGGCATCAGAGACCGTCCACAGCTCGTCGAGCGCCACGATCGACGAGTTGGAAATCTGCAACAGCGACTCCTGGAACTCCTCGACCGTCATCCCCAGTGCATCCGCCATCTCTTGGTCGGTCGGCGGCCGCTGCAACTCGTTCTCGAGCTTCGCGTTGACCCGCTCGATCTCGCGCGCGCGGGCACGCACCGAGCGGGGAACCCAGTCGAGCGAGCGCAATTCGTCGATGATCGAACCCTTGATGCGGGTGATCGCGAAGGTCTCGAACTTGATCTCCCGTTCGGGCTCGTAGCGCTCGATCGCCGAGATCAAACCGAGCAGTCCGTAGGAGATCAGGTCGGCCTCTTCGACATGCGCGGGCAGGCCGCTAGCCATGCGCCCGGCGACGTACTTCACGAGCGGCGAATAGGCGAGCACCAAACGCTCCCGCGCCTGCTCGTCGCCGTCCTCTTTGTAGCGGCGCCAGAGTTCGCGAAGCTCGATCTCCTTGAGATGTGTCTCCAAAGCCGGGCCGTCCCTCGGGTCTAGGCGCGGGGGTGAGCGCGCCTATACGCCTCACGCAACCGCGCCGACTCTAACCGAGTGTAAATCTGGGTGGTGCGAATCGATGCATGGCCGAGTAACTCCTGTACGACCCGGAGATCGGCCCCTCCTTCCAAGAGATGAGTGGCGAATGAGTGCCGCAGGGCGTGCGGTGTTACGGCTAGTCCGGAGCGCCGCGCGAGCGCTGCAACGCGGCGCCGCACGTCGCTGGTCGAGATGCGGCGCCCGCTGCGCGAAACGAAGAGCGCGCGCTGTTCGACGTTTCGGCACAGCAGAGGACGTCCCCGCTCGAGCCAGTCGTTAAGCGCCCGCAGCGCTAGCTCACCGAGCGGGACGACCCGCGTACGCCCCCCCTTCCCCTCGACCCGCAGCTGCTCTCGATCGAAGTCGAGATCGTCGAGGTCGAGCGACACCAGCTCCGCGGCCCGCACGCCAGACCCGTACGCGAGCTCGGCGAGCGCGCGGTCGCGCAGCGCCAGCGGGCCGTCGGCCGGTGCGGACCGCAACAGCCGCTCGACCTGAGCGCTGGGCAGCGCTCGCGGCAGTGGGCGCCGACGCTTTGGCGCCGGGACGAGCTCGCCGGGGTTAGCAGCGAGCTCGCCGCGTCGTACCAGCGTTGCGAAAAAGGCACGCGCCGCCGACAGCTTGCGTGCTACTGAGCTCCGTGCCAAACGCCGTTCGACGAGGTGGCCGGCGAAGTCCCGCAGCTCCCGATGCTTCAGCTCTCGCGCGTCGCGCCCACGTCGCTGTGCCCATTCGGCTAGCTCGGCGACGTCGCGTAGGTATTCGCGGCGCGTGCGTTCGGTGAGACCGGCAGCGGCCAGGTCGCGCTCAAAACGCTTGAGGAGCCGCTGCCACCGCCGGGCCAGGGGATCCGGATGGATCCTCGACTCGGCATGGTTGGGTGTGCGCGCCGCCACCAAGCGTCAGCCACCGATGTAGATCGGCGTACCGACCGGCACTCGCTCGTAGAGGTCGATCACGTCCGGGATGCGCATGCGAACACAGCCGTGCGAAGCGCGGCTACCGATCGACCCGACGGCGTCCGTCCCGTGAATCCCGGCGCCGTCATAGAAGCCGAGCCAACGCGCCTTGATCGGGTTGTCCGGCCCGGGCGGGATCACCTTGCCCGCCAGCTTGCCGGCCCAGGGACGGTTGGGGACGTGCCAGACCGGATTTACGGCCTTGCTTTGGATGCGGTAGAGGCCGGCCGGCGTTTCGTAGCCCACGGCACCGATCGCGACCGGATAGCTGCGCACCAGACGCAGATGGTCGTAGAGCCGGAGCGTGAAACTCGAGCGATCGACCACGATCAAGAGCGGCCAACGAGCCGGTAGGTCGGCGAGCGTCACCCGCGGACGCTCGCTGCGGACCGGCACCCGCACAGCGCCCCGGGATCCGCTCGCCAAGGCGCGTTCGATACGTGCCGCCAGCCGCTCGCGTTCGACCCTCACGCCGCGGCGCTCGGCCACCCGCTGCATCGACGGCAGCAGTAGCTGAGCGTCGCGCGGAGGTACGTCGACCCTTTGCGCTACCGCCCCGACCAGCTGCCGCAGCGCCTGATGGGACCAGACCGACCGCAGCGGAAGGTCGACTGCGAGACGCTCGCCGGTCAGGCGGCGAAGCGCACGCCCTACTGGTCCGCCGGCACGACTGCGTACCAGCGCCTCGTCGACCATCGCTCCCACGTCCGGGCGCCAGCGCAAGCGGCGGTGGACGTCGATCCGCTCGACCAGGTGCGGACCCACCAGCTCCAACCGCGGTCGGTAGTCCGCAAGGCGCGCACGCAGCCGCGCGGCGGCAGCGTCGGCTGTGAGGCCACCGACGTCGATCCCCGCGACGCGCACTCCGGGTGCGATGGCGTCGCGCGTCGAGCGGTCGATCGCCGCGATCGCGACAGTGGCCGCCACGAAGGTGCCGAGGACGACTGCCAGAGCTACAGCGACAGCGCGGCGCGTCAGCGCCCGATCACCCCTCGGCGCTGCTGACGGTGTGCCGAGCGGGAGCTCGCGGCGTGACGAGGGGAGTTTCATCGCCCGCGATCTTCGACGGACTCCTCCGCGCCTCCTTGCGCTTTCCCCGCTGCTACCGCCTCCTCAGAGCCGCCGGACGTCTCGCCGATCCTCTCAGCAAGCCGTCTGACCAACCGCTCGAGCTCTGCGAGCTGCTCGCGCGTCGCCTCGTCGCTGGCGGCCTCACGCCGCACGTAGGGACTCCAGCGCAGGAACTCCTCGACCTCGCGCTCGTAGCGGTACGGCTCCTGTGCGCCCCGCACGATCGGGTGCAGACGCAGATGCTCGGCCAACTTCTGCACGGCCTCTCGCGACGTGTACCGGTACTCGAAGCCCGTGGCTTTGAAGCGCCGGTTGTCGACGCCCCGACCGAAGCGCAGCAGGCGGAGACCCTCGGGCGTCAACGGCAGGCCGAGGCGCCGCAACATGGTTGCCGCGATCGACGTTCCCCAAGGCGGCAAGAGGGGGACGTAGGGCTTGCCCAGCAGCCCCGCCACCTCGCTCAACGCGAGCACGCCGTCGGCGGCGACATTGAAGATCCCGTGCAGGTCGTTGACAACCGCGTGCTCCAGCGCCCGCACAACGTCGTCTTCGTGGACGAACTGGTAGCGCGGGTCGAAGCCCAAGATCATTGGCACGGAGGGCAGCGAAAAGAGCCGCACGTGCGAGGTGTCGATGTCCGGGCCGAGGACGTTCACGCAGCGCAAGAGCGTGACCCGGCATTGCGGGTTTTGTTCGGCGAACTCGGCGACCGAAGCCTCCGCTTCGAGGATTTCCCGCTCGAGCGGCGTGTCGGGTGGGTAGGTGCGCGGCATCGACTCCTCGAAGAACGCCGGGTCGTCCTGGTGGCAGCCGTAGTAGTGCGCCGAGGACTTGAAGACGAGCTTCCGTACGGGCGAATCGGAGCCGCTGCAGGCGGCGAGGATGTTCATCGTGCCGAGCGCGTTGTTGTCGTGCAGTTCGGCGGTCGAGTGTCCCCACGAATCGACGATCAGGCGGGTGTCGACCACGGTGTCGATCTCTGCTGCTTCGACGATCCGCCGCAGCAGGGCGTGCTCGGCGCCGACCTTTACGAACTCCGTGCGTTCGAGCTCCACATGCGGCTCGCGGGTGTCGACGCCGACGATCGCCTCGAGACTCGCGTCACGCTCGAGGGCTTGCGCCAGACGACCACCCCAGTAGGTCGAAAGACCGGTTATCAGCACGCGCTTCGAGCTCACGCCTCCACCTCGCTGGCCCTAGTCTGATCGATCCGCGAGCTTGGCGCGCAAGGCGATCTCGATCTCTCACTCAGCCGAGCCATACCGACCTGCGCTCGGCAAGCATCCGCTCGAGGCTTGTCCGCAACGCCTCGCGTAGCGCTACCGCGAAGCTGGCGTCGCTTACCGACTCGCCGGGATCGCGTACGTGCTCGAAGTGGATCAGCATCTTCGCCGGCAGATAGGGCGGTGCGGCAAATCCCGGGAGCATTCCGGCGAGCGCCAGCGGTCGCCCGACGGCACCTCTGCCGAGCCGACGCAAAGCGCCGACCGCACCGCGCAGCGGCCGCGGTACCCGGGGGCGCGTGAAAAACACCGGGTGGGCCTCCTCGGCACCGACGACCGCCGCGACGAGGATCGGTACCCGCGCCCGCCGAGCGATCGTGATCGGTGCGAGGTCGTCGAACGGCGCCACTCGGTAGCGCTGCGCGAGCGGTTTGCGTGACATCCGTCGCGGCTCTGGGAACGCCAGCACGAGCTCACCTTCGTCGCACAGGAGGCGCTCGACGTTGGCGCGCACCGCGCTTACGCAGCCGAGCTTGGTGAGCAGCGGGTCGAGCCCCGGCAGCCCTCGCACGGTCGGTTCCGTCAACACGTAGAGGCGCCTGCAGGGCCCATGCCGTTCGCTGACGACGCGCGCGATCATCGCGGCGTGCGCCGGCACTAGCCCGGCGCGGTGGGTGACGATCAGCGCACCGCCGCTCGCCGGGACGCGCTCCGCACCCCGCGCCTCCACTCGGAACCAGCAGTCGTAGAGGAAGGTTCCAACTGTGCGCTGAAAGAGCCGTTCGAGACGCTCCGAGCGTCCCCAGTCGTCGAGCTCGCGACCCGGCTCGAAGCCAGGCAAAAGCTGACGACCGCGGGCTGGCAGGAGACGATCGCCGCGCAGCCGCGAACGCGTGTGGACGGCGTCGCCGGCGTCGTTCGAGGGCGGCATCGCGCGCGATTCTCGCACGGCCGCGCCACACCGCGAGCGCCCGGCGGCGGGCGCGATCAGCGGCTCACGACACGAAGCAGCGGCTCACTCGAGCAAGTCGGCGAGCTTGGCGCGCAGCTCCCGCCAATCGCGAGCGGCGGTGAACCCGAAGGTCTCGACGACCTCCTCGTTCCAAGGATGCAGCAGCGTCGCCACGCGGATACCGGCTTCGTGCGCCCGCACCAAGTTGACCGGGCTGTCGTCGATCAGGAGCTCGACTCCGAGTTCGACGCAGCGCGTCACTTTGTCGAACGAACAGTGCAGGTCGTCGTAAGGAAGCCCGATGCGTTCTAGCCACTGTGCGGTAGCCAGCCGTGCCGACTCGCGACGGTGGCTCGTGATTTGGATCCAGTGGCCGCGCTGCTTCCACGCTCGCACGGTTTCGACCGCTTGCGGATAGGGCTCGGCGGAAAGGACGTTTTCGTCAGAGTGGCTCTCCTCGACGCAGTGCACTAGCGCGTCGCCGGCTAGCGCCGAGATCTGCCAGTCGCGCTGCTCTTCGTAGCGCAAATCGACCCCGTAGCGGTCGCGCGCGATCCGCGCCAGGATCCGCCAGTAGTCGTGGAGGGTCGAGTCGATGTCGATCGCGACACGCATCGGCAAGTTCCCGTCCGCGGAGCCGCTCACGCGGTTCCTCGCCACGGACGCGGCGTGTAGCGTACGCGCCCGTGGCGACAACTAATGAACGCCTCGCCGAGAGCGGCCGAGAAGCAGCGCTCGCCGACGACTACGGACTCACCGCCGAGCCGAGCTGGCGGGAAGTTGATTGGCCGCGTCACCTGCGCCGCGCGCAGCTCGGCGCCGTAACCGTCAACTTCGTCGCACTGGGCGACGCTCGTGCCGAGGCGATGCCAGTGGTCTTCGTTCACGGTCTCTCCGGGCAGTGGCAGAACTGGCTGGAAAACCTTCCTTTCGCGGCTCTCTCGCGCCGTGTCGCGGCGCCCGATCTGCCGGGTTTCGGCCGCTCGCCACTGCCGGCCGGCGGGGAACTTTCGATCCCGTTCTACGCGAGCGTGGTCGCGCGACTGTGCGACCACTTGGGTTTCGAGCGGTACGTGGTGTGCGGCAACTCGATGGGCGGTCTGATCGCCGCCCAGTTGGCGCTCGATCAACCCCAGCGGGTAAGGGGGCTGGTGCTGGTCTCGCCGGCGGGCGTTTCCAGCGCGACCGTGAGGGCTCTTCCGGTCGTCGTCGCGGGCAGCGCGATTCGGCTCGTGGGGGTCTACGGGCGACGCTTCCACGGCGCCGTGGCACGACGACCACGCGCTCGCGCCCTTGGCCTGGGGCTGGTCGCGAAGCACCCCGAGCGGCTCGCCCCGGATTTGGCTTTCGAGGGCCTCATAAAGGGTGCCGGTAAGCCGGGGTTTGAGCCCGCGTTACGGGCCACGCTTGGCTACGACTTGCGCGATCGTCTCGGCGAGATCGAGGCTCCGGCGCTGGTCGTGTGGGGCGCCGACGACCGCGTGATCCCGGTTCGTGACGCGGAGGTTTGGAAGTCGCGGCTGCGCCGCTGCGAACTCGTGATCCTGCCCGACACCGGCCACGTCGCGCAGCTCGAGCGACCGCGAACCTTCAACCGCCTGCTCGCTTCTTTCCTCGAACAGGTCGACACAGGCGCCTGACGCGAGCCTGCATCGGCAAGCGCTCGCGGCTGCCCGGGGGCGGCTCCCTTAGGACGCGGGCTGGCCAGCCGGCGCGGTGACCGCGCCGCGTGCCGCCGAACCAACCTCTTGCGCGTACTTCGCGAGCACGCCACGAAGCGTCCTGCGCGGCGGTTCGTAGGACTGGAGGCGCCGCGCCAGCTCGGCCTCGTCGAGTTCGACGCGTAGCTCCCGACGGTCGACGTCGAAGACCACCACGTCGCCGTCACGGAGTGCTGCGATCGGACCACCGCGCACCGCCTCCGGCGCTACGTGGCAGGCCATGAAACCGTGTGTTGCGCCAGAGAAGCGGCCGTCGGTGAGCAGCGCGACGGAGTCGCCGAGGCCCTCGCCGACGATCGCCGCCGTGACCGCCAGCATCTCCCGCATGCCCGGCCCTCCGGCGGGCCCTTCGTTGCGGATCACGACGACGTCGCCCGCGCGAATGCGCTTCTCCTTGACGGCGGTGAAGGCCTCTTCCTCGGAGTCGAAAACGCGCGCCGGGCCCCGATGCTCGCGTCGGTCGTGGCCCGCGAGTTTCACCACGCAGCCTTCGGGAGCGAGGTTGCCGCGAAGGATCGCGAACCCTCCGTTCGGCTTGAGCGGGTCGTCGATCGGGCGGATCACCTGCTGGCCGGGCGTCTCCTTGGCCGCCGCCGCGACGTCGCCGATGGTGCGCCCGTCAACGGTCAACGCGCTCTCGTGCAGGAGCCCAAGCTCGCGCAGTCTTTTCAGCACGAGCGGGACGCCCCCGGCCTCGTAGAGGTCGGTGGCGACGAACCGTCCCCCGGGCTTGAGGTCACCGAGCAGCGGCGTGCGCTCGGCGATCCGATCGAAGTCCTCGAGGTCGAGGGCGACACCGGCCTCGTGCGCGAGCGCCAAAAGGTGCAGCACGGCGTTGGTCGAGCCGCCGGTGAGGGCGACCGAGGCGATCGCGTTCTCGAACGCTTGACGTGTGAGTATGCGGCTTGGGCGAAGGTCGCGCGCGATCGCCTCGACGGCTAGGCGCCCGCAGAGCGCGGCGACCTCGCCTTTGCGACCCTCGGCCGCGGGCACCATCGCACTGCCTGGTGGCGACAGCCCGATCACCTCGAAGGCGACCGCCATTGTGTTGGCGGTGTACTGACCACCGCAGGCGCCCGGCCCGGGTGATGCGCTCGCCTCGAGCTCCCGCAGCTCTTCGTCACTGAGCTCGCCGGCGGCGTGCGCGCCGACGGCTTCGAAAACGTCCTGGATCGTGACTTTCTTGCCGCGCCAGGTACCCGGTCGAATCGACCCGCCGTACAGCAGAACGGCCGGCACGTCGAGCCGCGCGAGGGCCATCGCGCAGCCGGGGATCGTCTTGTCGCACCCGCTCAGAGCGACGATCGCGTCGAACATGTGCGCGCCGCCGACCAGCTCGATCGAGTCGGCGATCAGCTCGCGACTGACGAGGGAGGCACGCATACCCTCGGTGCCCATCGTGATGCCGTCGGAAATGGCGATCGTGTTGAACTCCATCGGTGTTCCGCCGGCCGCGCGCACGCCTTCCTTGACGCGCTCGGCCAGCCGGCGCAGGTGGAAGTTGCACGGCATCGTCTCGGTCCAGGTGTTGGCGATCCCCACGATCGGCCGCGCTAGCGCGTCGTCGTCGTAGCCGATGCCCTTGAGGTAGGCGCGTGCCGGCGCCCGGTCGGGACCGTCGAGCAGTTTGCGGCTTCTGTGACGCAGGTCAGGGGTCATTTGGAACGCATCCTCCTTGTGCCAAGACGGTGAGCCGCCGGGCCCCAGCGGAGCTCACGGACTGAGGCCGACGGAGGGATCGGAGCGGCGACCCGAGCGCCGAGCGCTGCGGCGACGCTCCCACGCTGCGAGTCGCCAGAGGTCGCGACGTACGCGCGCCGGATCGTGTTGGCGTCCGACGAGGTGCATGTTGGCGCGACGCAGCAGACGCTCCTCGTCGGAGGTGAGCGCCATCCATTTAGCGAGCACATCATCGGAGGGCGGTAGACGCTGGCCATCCAGGTCTGGGAACTCCACGCAGTACTCGGCGATCAACTCGCCGGTCGCCGGGAAGAAAGCAACGAGCGGCTTGCGCGGGTACACCAGGTACGCGTAGCGCGGCTGGCCGGCGCGGCGCGACCGGCCATAGACGCGGATAAATCCGAGGTCGCGGTACATCTCCCACTCCTCGGGACCCACGCAGGACTTGAGGAGCTCCCGTGCGCGCCGCTCCGCGCGCCGTTCCCGCCCGGGATCCGGCACGCTTAGCCCCCCCGAGCGAGGGACTGGCTTTTGGCGCGGCGACGGGAACATCGCTGGCGCGACCCTCGGCCTCGGGGCTGCCGCGGCTGGTAGCTGACTATCGGGCTCGGGCATGCCGAGCGCAGCCTCGTCATCGCGCTCAACGAGCGTGCCGCGACGCCGACTTCGCCAGCCCGGACGCCCCCGATTGCAACGCTCGAGATGCGCGATGAGAGCTTCGAACAAGAGTGCTGCGACCAACGCGCCGCACAAGGCAAGCAGGACGGCCGCGGACGGGCTCACAGCGTGCGGCCCCTGCGCGAGCACCGCTGCTCGCTACTCCCGTCGCCCCCCTGGGCGCGAGGGAAGAAGATCACCGCTTCGGCGTCGGGCGGAACCTCCGCCAGGTTCGACACCAGGAGCGCCTCGCGCCGGCCGTTGCGCACACCCGAGAGTGGCACGCCGGCCCACATTCCTGCGTCGAGCTGGCGCCGAAACTCGCGCTCGAGACGCTCGAGGTCGGCATCCACTCGCGGATCTCCCTCCGCTAGGAGGACTTCGCCGAACCCTGGTTTGAGCCGTAAGAATTTGATCGTCCGTCCTCGCTTGCGCTGCGGTGTACCCCGACCCGACCGCCGGCGAGCGCTCGCCGTACGCTCGGTGCCTCCGATTATGCCAGCGCCCGACGGTCCCCCCTGCCAGCTGGCGACGCCGCCTCGCGCTGCGCGCGCCGCCGCAGACCGAAGACATCAACCGGTCCGGCGCCTTTACCGACCTCGACGAGTCCGTCGCGCACTGCCGCTCCGGCGACTCGCTTGGCCCGGCGCGCAGCGTCGAGGGGCGTGAAGCCCCGCGCTAGGAACGCTGCTAGGGCAGCCGAGTGTGTGCAACCTGAGCCGTGCGCGGCAGCTGTCGGCCAACGCCGACCGCGTATCAGGACCGTGCGCGAGCCGTCGTAGTAGACGTCAGCGGCGTGCGTTGTGTGTCCGCCGGTGACGACGACGACGCGCGGGCCGAGCGCGTGGAGGGCCCGCGCGAGCTGTTCGCTTACGCTGGTAGCCGACCGATCGGCGACACCGGCGGCGGCGGCGGCCTCAGTGCTGGTGGCGTCTGTGTCGCTGCGCGTGGCGGCCGCGGCGCCGCTCGCCCCGAGGTCGCGGTCGCTGTGCTCCGCACGGTCACCGTGCTTCGCGTGCTCCGCGAGGACTTGCGCCTCGGCGAGGTTCGGAGTTACCACCGTCGCCCGCGGCAGCAAGAGCTCGACCAGCGCCGAGATCGCGTCTTCAGCGAGCAGTCTCGCGCCGCTCTCGGCGACCATCACCGGGTCGACGACCAGCGGCACGTGCGACGGCAGCTCGGCGACCGCCTGCGCCACCGCCTTGATCGTCTTCGCGTCACCCAGCATCCCGGTCTTGACGGCGTCCACCCCGATGTCGTGCACGACCGCGCGAACCTGCGCTTGGATCGCCTCCGGCGGCAGCTGCCACACGCCCTCCACGGCCAGGGTGTTCTGTGCCGTGATCGCCGTGATCGCCGTCATGCCGTGGACGCCACAGCGAGCGAAGGCTTTCAAGTCGGCCTGGATTCCGGCCCCGCCACCGGAGTCTGAGCCGGCGATCGAAAGCACACGGCGAATAAGCGGCGAGGGCTGTGAGCGCGACTGCGGGGGAGAACGGTCGCCAGCGATTGACTGTGTGTCAGCCGCATTCATCGCGCCGAAGTATCGCGGTCGAGATCGGGAACCCCGCCTCCGTCAGCGCCGTGCCTAGCGTTCGTGTCGAGATCGGTTAGCAGCGCGGTCGCGCGCCAGGTTCGCTCGAAGCCCTGCAGACCACAAGGTTGCAGCAGCCCCAAACTGACGAGTCGTCCCAGGGCAGCCCTCGCCGCTCCCGGCGGGAGGCGGCACCGCGCCGCCACCGTTCCGACGCCGTCGCCGTCCGCGAGCGCTTCGAGCACCGCCCGATCGGTGGCGTCGAGCGCCGCGAGTGGCGGGTGCGTGGCGTTCGTCTGCGACTCCGTCAGTCGCTCGTCATGCCCGCCGGGCACGCCCGCCGGCGAGTCGCCGGGTACGCCCCCGGCTGACCGTGCGCGAGCCGCGTGCACGCGCAGTGCGCCCGCTCCGAAGAGCTCGTCGAGCACGTCCTGTGGTGACTCGACGAGAAACGCCCCGTCGCGCAGCAGCGCGTTCGCGCCGCGCGCCAGCGGCGAAGTCGCGCGACCAGGGACGGCACCGACCGAGCGGCCAAGTTCCAGCGCAATACGCGCAGTGATGAGGGTGCCCGAGCGTTCGCGCGCTTCGACGACCACGACTGCCTGCGCGAGTGCCGCCATGATCCGGTTGCGACGCGGAAAGGCCCAGCGGGTAAGCGACCGCGACTCGTTCGTCTCGCTCACCAGCGCACCGCAACGTGCCACTGCCGCTGCAAGGCGCGCGTTCCCGGCGGGGTAGGGCCGCGTGACTGAGCCCGGAAGGACCGCCAGCGCTCGGCCGCTGGTGGTCGCTGCTTCGAGAGCGCAAGCGTCTACCCCACGCGCCAAGCCCGAGACTACGGTCACGCCGGCCGCCGCCAGACCGCTTCCGAGCGCCCGCGCCATCTCGAGTCCGTAGGTGCTCGGTTCGCGGGGACCGACGACCGCGACCAGCGGACCGCTGAGCAGTTCGACCAGGGCCTGCGGCGGGCAGGTCGTGTAGATCGCCGCGGGGGGATCGGAGAGCTGCTCCAGCGCCGGGGGATACGCCGGGTCGACGCGGCGAATCCGATGAACGGTCGCGACACTCATGCGACCGCCCGTAGGGCACCCAGACCGATCCGCAAGCCGAGGGCTTCGTCCAAGTCCTGATCGGAGATTGTCTGGCGACCCTCCAAGTCGGCGATCGTTCGCGCCACCCGCAGCATGCGTTCGGCCGCGCGGCCAGCGAGCCCCGCGCGCCCGGCGCGCGCCAATAGGTCGGCAAGCCTTTCCCGGCCGCCGACCACCTGTGCGAGCGCTAGCTGGGTGTCTCCGTTAAGGCAACCGGCGCGGCCGAATCGCTCATGTTGCCGCGCCCGCGCTGCAAGCACTCGACTACGCACCACGCGCGAGCTATTACCGCTCGAGTCGTTCGCCTCGCGATCTCCTCCCGACACCGTGCCAAGCGGCGGCCGCCCGACCTCGCACAAGAGATCGATTCGGTCGAGCAAAGGGCCCGACAACTTGCGCGCGTAGCGGCGACGCTCCTGATGCGAGCAGTCGCAAACGCTGCCCCCGCAAGGGCACGGATTGCAGGCCGCGACCAGTAGAGGGCGAGCCGGAAAGACGACCGTTCGCTGGCCACGCGTGATCTGCACCCGGCCGTCCTCGAGCGGCTGTCGGAGCGCCTCGAGCGCGGCCCGCGACAACTCGTTGATCTCGTCCAGAAAGAGCACGCCGCGATGGGCGAGAGTCACCTCGCCGGGCCTTGGCGGGGCACCACCGCCTACCAGTCCCTGGGGCGAGATCGTGTGGTGGGGTGCGCGAAACGGTCTGGCTGGGGGCCACTCGAGGGGCATACCTGCAGCGCTGCGGATTCGCGCGATATCGATCACCTCCCCCTCGGCGGGCGGGGGCAGCAGACCCGGGAGTCGGCGCGCCAGCATCGTCTTGCCGACGCCTGGCGGTCCGACCATCAAGAGGTTGTGCCCGCCCGCTGCTGCGATCTCGAGCGCGCGTTTGGCGTCCTCCTGGCCGCGGACGTCGGCGAGATCGAGGCGGAGGTGCGGATCGGCCGTACCGATGGCCAGCGGTCTCGCTGGCTCGGACCGCTCGCGCAGTCCGCTGCGCAGCAGCTGCGCGATATGACCAAGCGATTGCACAGGTACAACGTCGACTCCCGTCACCAGGGCCGCCTCTGGCGCACTTTCCTGCGGCACTAGCAGCGTGCGCGGCCCGACCGAGCGGGCGGCGAGCGCAGCTACCACCGCTCCTGGGACCGCGCGAACACGCCCATCGAGCGACAGCTCGCCCCACAAGGCAATTCCGGCCAACGCGTCGGCAGGCACCTGCTCGCTAGCCGCAAGGACGGCGGCGGCGATCGCGAGATCGAAGCTCGGGCCAGCCTTCTGCAGACTGGCTGGCGCGAGGTTGACCGTCAGGCGCCGCAGCGGGAACTCGAAGTCGGAGTTCAACAGCGCTGAGCGCACCCGCTCGCGCGCCTCGCGCACCGCGCGATCCGGCAAACCGACGATGCTGAACGCCGGAAGCCCCGAGCGCACATCAACCTCGACGGTGACGCGGATGCCGTCGACGCCCTCAAGCGCGAAGGTGTGCGCGTGTGCAAACACGGTGCGGACGCTAAGGCGCGCTCAGACACAAGCGGCCTACTTAGGCAACGGCTGAGTGACTTCTGGGCTTCTTGCACGCACTGCGGAGAGGGCCAGCACCAGCGCAAAAGCCAACGCCAGTATCTCCGGCAGCCGCAGTGGTGGCTCCACCGGCGTCACCCGGTTTGACTCAAGCGTTGCACCGGTCACTGGCGTGTGTCAGTCGCATCCCTACGTTCGTCGACGTGGGGAACCGACGCCTACGGGTCGGAGCTGCCGGCGAGCGCTACGCCCTCCTGCACCTCGAAGCACGGGGATTGCAGATTCTCGACCGCAACTTCCGCACGCGCGTCGGCGAACTCGATCTCGTCGCCGCCGACGAGCACACGATCGTCTTTTGCGAGGTCCGCACGCTTGTCTTCCCAGCAACCGTGGAGCGAGCTCTGGAATCGATCGACCGCCGAAAGCTGCAACACCTCCGTGCGGCCGCTGCTCGCTGGCTGGCCGGTCGGCGCGGCGAGTGCGGGCTAGCCGGCAGGAAAGACCTGCGCTTCGACGCTGTCGCCGTGATCGTCGACGCCGACTTCCGCCTGCGCGAGCTTCGACACCTCGAGGGAGTCCTCTAAGCCGCTCGCACCGGCTGGAACGTTCGGCGTAAGCTCGAGTTGCTGGTAGGCCACCGACGCGAAGGAGCGTCGATGCAAAGGCGTCAAGCCGTGCGTGAGAATCGCCGCGCGGTGCTCCGGGGTGGAGTAGCCGACGTGCTTCTCGAAGCCCCACAACGGATAGCGCACGGCGAGCCGTTGCATGTGCCGGTCGCGCAGCACCTTGGCGACGATCGAGGCCGCCGCGACGGCCGCACTCTTGCGGTCTCCGCCGACCACCGCCACCTGCGGGTGGGGAAGCGTGCCGACCTCGAAGCCGTCGACCACACACACGCAGCCCTGGCACGCGACCGCCTGGAGTGCCTCTCGCAATGCCGACAGGTTGCTGCGGTGAAGGCCGTCGCGGTCGATCTCGGCAGGTCCCCGAAAGACCACTCGAATCCCCGAGGCGGCCGCTAGCACCGCCCTGAACAAGCGCTCGCGGTCCGCTTGCTCGTGCCGCTTCGAATCGTCGAGCTCCCGGAGCTCGCGGGGAAAGTGCTGCTCGAGTCGTTCGAGATCGAACAGCACCGCCGCGGCGACCAAAGGCCCGGCGAGCGGGCCCCGCCCAGCCTCGTCGGCCCCGGCCACGAAGCGAGCACCGAGCGAACGGTCGAAGGCGAGCAGTTTCGACAAGGCGGCACTGCGCCTACGTCCGCGGCTACGACCCCGCTCCCCCTTGCTTGCGCGGCGCTGCGGCACGCGCTGATCCTAGGCGTGGCGTCCGACGGCGTGTGTGCCGCAGGGCTTGCGCTCTGGGGCGCCCGCCGAGCGGCACGCTTCGCAACCGCCCCTAGAGGGGACCAATGCGGCGCGGGGGCCAGTAGGTGAAGAAGGCTCTACCAATCATCCAGCGTTTCGGGATTGGCCCCCACTCGCGGCTGTCGGCGCTTGCTCCGCGGTTGTCGCCCATCATGAAGTAGTAGCCCTTGGGAATCCTGATCTCGAGAGGCAGCGTGCACGTCGAAGCGCAACCCGGATCGATCCGCGCCCAAGGCTCGCGTAGCCGCCGTCCGTTGATGTAAGCGTGACCGCCGAGGATCTTGATCCGTTCGCCGGGGAGGCCGATCACGCGCTTGATGTAGTTGGTGTCGGAGCGCTGGGGCGTCGGCCGCGGACACGGCGAATCCTCGGGATGACTGACGCCGCAGGCCGAGACGTCGGGGTCGGCACCGCGCGGTGGCTTGAACACGACGATGTCGCCGCGACTGGGGTTCCCGAAGCGGTAGGTGACCCGTTCGACCAGCACCCGCTGACCGACGTCGAGCGTCGGCTCCATTGACTCGCTCGGTATCCGGAACGGCTTCACCAGGAATGCCTGGATCACGAAGGCCAGGCCCAGCGCAAGACCGACGACCAGCAGGAGCTCGGCGATGCCGGCGAGCCGCGAACGCGGGCTCTTGGCCCCTGCCGCCGGACCCGCCACGTCAGGAGCCGGCCGGCTGCTCTTCGGCCGCAGAGCCCTCGTCGGCGACCGCGGCCGCTGCCTCCGCGCGCTCTGGCGCGCTGCCCTCGTCGACGTCCGCGGACGCCGCATCGTCGGCGCCCGTTCCGAGCTCGTCGGTGCGCAGCTGCTCAGCGGTCGCCTCCCCCGCTCGCCGCTCACGCACCCGTGCGGCACGCCCAACTCGCTCGCGCAGGTAGTAGAGCTTCGCCCGGCGCACGCGCCCGCGCGCAGCTACCTCGATCTTTTGGATCTTCGGGGAGTGCAGCGGAAAAGTGCGCTCGACCCCGACGCCGAACGACTGCTTGCGGACCGTGAAGGTCTCGCGCGCCCCCGAACCCTGCCGGCGAATCACGATGCCCTCGAAGACTTGGACGCGCCGCCGGTTGCCCTCGACGACTTCGAAGTGCACGCGCACGCGGTCGCCCGGCGAGAACCGCGGTCGCCGCTTGAGCTGGGCGCGCTCGAGTTTTTCGATCACGTTCTGCATGGCAATCAGGCGAGCGCCGATTACGACGGTCCGCGGGCCGGCGCAGCGCGGCGGCGAATCCTAGCGAAGGCGGGCCTTTAATTTCGCAGCTTCGCCGAAGCCGGCGCCTGCGGCACGCAGCTCAGGCGTCGTGGGGCCGCCGGTCGCGGCCGGGAGACTCGGCGGGTCCGCCACGCGGTTGCGCGCGTCGGCCCGAATAGCGCGTGACGGCGCGCTCGCGGCTGCGTGCCAGTCGCCACTCGCGAATCCGCTGGTGGTGACCGGAGAGCAAAACATCCGGCACGCGAAATCCCCGCCACTCCGCCGGGCGCGTGTAGTGCGGGTACTCCGGCGCACCCTCTAGAGCGCTGCTAAACGACTCCTCGCGGGCGCTTTCTTCGTCGCCGAGAACACCCGGCAGCTTCCGCAACACGGCGTCGGCGACCACCATCGCTGGCAGTTCGCCACCCGACAGCACGTACGGACCGATCGACAACACGTCGGAGGCCAGGTGTTCGTGGACGCGCTCGTCGAAACCCTCGTAGCGGCCGCACAGGAGCGTCAGCGCCGGTTCCTGCGCGAGCTCGTCGGCCAGCGCGTCGTCGAACTGCCGCCCGCTCGGGGCGAGCGCGATCACGCGCCGCTTGCGCGGTAGCTTCAGTGGATCGATCCCGTAGCGGGCGCGCAGAGCTGCCTCCACCACGTCGACCCGGATCACCATCCCGGCGCCCCCGCCGTAGGGCGTGTCGTCGACCTGACCGGCACGCAAAGGGGTCGTCGCTCTCAGATCGATCGCCTCGAAGCGGTGTCCCAACTCGAGCGCGCGGCGCACGTGCCGCTGCTCGACGAACCACGAGAACCACTGCGGAAAGAGCGTGAAGACATCGATCTCCAAGGCTCAACCCCTCAGCAACCACTCTCGCCCTACGGGCATCCTCACTTCCTCCCTACGCGCTGCTCGAAACCCCCGGCTTGCGAGCTCACTCTTCGTCATCTGCCAGCCCGAGGAAAGCAGCGCTGACGGTGATCCGACCGGACTCAAGGTCGACGGCGATCAAGGCATCGCGCACCAGCGGCACGAGCGTGCCCTGATCGAGCTCGAGCAAAGAGACACTCGGTGCCTCCAGGACCCGCGCAACCCGCCCGAGCGGACGCCCTCGGTCGGTCACCACCGATAGGCCCTCGAGCTCGCCGGCGAGCCACTCGTCGGCGGCGAGCTCCTGCTCGACCAGCAGGTGCTGTCCCTGCAAAGACCGCGCCTGCTCGCGGCTGCCGACTCCGGAGAGCCGAACGATTGGTCGCTGGTTGGTGCCCGCCCGGCGCTCGACACGCCTCACCGCGTCGGCGATGCGCACCTCGACCCCTGGCTTCAACGCGTCGGGATCAGCACCGACGACGTAGAAGCTGCCGTCGAGGCCGTGGGCCCGGCCGACGCGACCGACGCTGACCAGCCGCCTACGCCTCACGCGGGACGCGCGCGGCTGTCGGAGCCTGCGACTGGTCGGGCTCGACCGCCCACGGCGGCGTTCAGGCGACGATGTCGACGAGGACACGGCCGCCCCGGCGCGCCGCGACCGCCTTGGCAACCTGGCGGATCGCCTCGGCCGTACGACCGGAGCGTCCGATTACGTGCCCAGCGTCACCCTCAGCGACGTGCACCTCGATGATCAGCGCGTCCTCCTCCTCGTCGCGCCAAGAGCGCACCTCGACCCCCTCAGGGTTGCTGACCACCGCCCGCGCGAGAAAAGCGACGAGTTCCTCTAACGACCCCATAACGCTCTAAGCCATCGCCCGGACAGCCCGGCCCGCCCTCGGCGCCGGCGATCAGGTCGCGCCGTCGTCCCCGGCATCCGCCGCCGGTTCTTTCGCCTCCGGGGGGGGCTGCTCGGCGCTGCCTTCGGATGCCTCATCGCCCGCAGTCCCCTCGGCGGTCGGCTCAGTCTCGGCAGTCGGCTGAGCGTTGGCGGTCGACTCACTATCGGCTTGCGAGTCGGCCTCGTTCGCCTCCGGCCCAGCGGACGACTCCGCTACCTCGCTAGCCGCTGTCGCAGCGCGCGCCTTCTGCTGGCGCTCGGCCTCGGCCCTCAGCTCTGCCGCCGGCGGGTGACCGCGCCTCAGCGCCGCCACCAACTTCGAAACCGCCCGCGTCGGCTGGGCGCCGCGCGACAACCAACGCTCCAAGCGCTCCTCGTCGATTCGGATCTCGGAGGGTGAGCGCTGTGGGTTGTAGTGGCCGAGCACCTCAATGAAACGCCCGTCGCGGGGCGCGCGATCATCGGCCACCACGACCCGCCAAATCGGGTTATTGCGGTTGCCGACGCGAGTTAGTCGAACCTTCACGGCCATCGGGAGTCCCGCAGGTTAGCGGAGCAGCAAGCCGCGGCGCCGTACGCAGCCGACCCGCGGTCGGCGCTTCGCCGCCCGCCGGGCGAGCATCAGCGGCCGAGCAGCGATCCGAGCGCCCCGAGCCGCCCGCGACTCAGATCGCGCATCAGCCGACGCATCGCTTGGAACTGCTTGACCAGCTGGGCGACCTGTTGCGGCGAAGTCCCCGATCCGCGCGCGATCCGGCGCCGTCGCGAGGCGTCGATGATCTCCGGACGCCGCCGCTCCTCCGGAGTCATCGAAAGGATGATCGCCTCCACCCGATCGAGCTCGCGTTCGTCGAGGTCCAGAGCCGCCAGCTGGGAACCCATGCCCGGCAGCATGCCGAGCAAGCTCTTGAGGGGACCCATTTTTCGTATCTGGCGGAGCTGCTCGAGGAAATCTTCGAGCGTCAGCTCGGCACGGCGCATCTTCCGTTCCAGCTCGGCCGCCTTGCGCTCGTCGAGCTCACGCTGCGCCCGCTCGACCAGCGTCACGACGTCGCCCATGCCAAGAATCCGCTGAGCAACCCGATCGGGATGGAAGAGCTCGAACTCCTCGAGCCGCTCACCGGTCGACGCGAACACGATCGGACGGCCAGTTACCGCCTTCACCGACAGGGCCGCGCCACCGCGCGCATCACCGTCGAGCTTCGTTAGCACCAGCCCGTCGAACGGCGCCCGCTCAGCGAATGCCGTAGCGACGTTGACGGCGTCTTGACCCGTCATCGCATCAAGCACCAGCAACACGCGATGCGGGCGCACCCGTTCGGTGATCGCCTGCAACTCCGCCATCAACTGATCGTCGACGTGCAGCCGACCAGCCGTGTCGACGATCAGCACGTCACGCTGCTCCTCCCGCGCCCGCCCGAGCGCCCAGCCTGCTACCTCCACCGGCGTCGCGTCGGTGCCGCGCTCGTAGACCGTGCAATCGGCCCGCCCCCCCAGCAGTACGAGCTGCTCGACCGCGGCCGGACGCTGTAGGTCACAGGCGGCCAGCGCCACGTCCAGGCCCCTCTCCGCGCGCAGATAGCGAGCGAGCTTGGCCGCCGCGGTTGTCTTACCGGAGCCCTGGAGACCAGCGAGCACAACAACCGCCGGCCGAGCCTTAGGCAGAACGAATTCGCTGGTGGTACCGCCGAGCAGCTCGGTGAGCTCGTCGGCGACCACCTTCACGACTTGATGAGCGGGATTGACCGAGGCCAGGACCTGCGTGCCGATCGCCCGTTCGCGCACGCGCGCGGTGAACTCCTTGACGACCCGGAAGTCGACGTCCGCTTCGAGCAGCGCGAGACGCACTTGCCGCAGCGCGCGCTCGACGTCCTCCTCGCTCAGACGCCCGCGCGAGCGGACTTCGCCGAGTGCTTGCTGTAGGCGATCGGCGAGCGACTCGAACACGGTGCGAGGCTACTCGACCAGCGCGGCGGCGAAGGCTTCGGGGTCGAACGGGCGCAGGTCGGCGATGCCCTCACCGACCCCCACGAGCTTGATCGGGAGACCGAGCTCTTGGGCGATCGCCACGACCACCCCGCCCTTGGCGCTGCCGTCGAGCTTGGTCAAGACGATCCCCGTGACAGGCGTTTTTTGGGCGAACGCGCTGGCCTGCCGAAGGCCGTTCTGTCCGGTCGTCGCGTCGATCACGAGCAGCGTCTCGTGCGGGGCGCCCGCCACCTTCCCCGAAACGACCCGCCCGACCTTCGCTAGCTCCTCCATCAGGGGCGTGCGGTTGTGCAGACGACCGGCCGTGTCGATCAAAACCACGTCGACCCCGCGCGCTTGCGCCGCCTCGAGCGCGTCGAAGGCGACCGATCCGGGATCTTGCCCGGGCTGGCCGCGGACGATCTCGGTATCGGCCCGCTCCGCCCAGGCAGCAAGCTGCTCTACGGCCGCGGCCCGGTAGGTGTCAGCGGCCGCCACTAACACCCGCAGTCCGAGGTCCCCCCGCAGCGCCGCCGCCAGCTTGCCGATCGTCGTCGTCTTGCCGGTGCCGTTGACACCGACCACCATCACCACGGCCGGACGGGCGCGCAGGTCGAGACGCGCTTCCGAGCCGTCCGGACGAGCGGCTTGCGCGATCAGCTCGCGCAGTCGCGCGACCAGCTGCTCGCGTCCCTCGATACGGCCAAGAGCCACTTCCTCCTCGAGCTGCCCGACGATGCGAGCGGTGGCGGGAACGCCGAGGTCGGCGCGGATCAACGCCTCCTCGATGCGCTCGAAAACGCCGTCGTCGACGCGCCCGATAACGCTCGCACCGAGCTCGCCAGCGAGCGCTTCGCGCGTGCGACGCAGGCTTTCGCGCAGGCGAGCGAAGAAACCCCGCCCCCTTTCGCGTTCGTCAGCGCGGGCGTCCTCAGGGATTTCGCTGCCCGCAGGCAGCAGCACCGCGTCCCGCCATTCGCCAGCCATTGCGCAGGGCAGCTTAGGCGGCACGCAGGGGACCCCGGCAGCGACGCACAACAGCGGGCTGCCGGGGTCTGCTCCCCTCAGCGGTGCGCGACCCTGTCGCGCACCGGTTCGTTCGGCGCACCGGGCGCGCACCGTGAGTCGGGACGCCAGGAGCGGACGGAAGTAGGGCACGAGGGGCGCGAGGGGGCGAACAGCGGGCGGCGCGGTTCTCAAGCCGCGGCGCTTTCGGCGGGCCGCCCAGCCAACCGCCGAGACACCACGCGGGAGACTCCATCACGCCCCATCGAGACGCCGTAGAGCGTGTCGGCAGCGTCCATCGTGCGTTTCTGGTGGGTGACGACGATGAACTGGGCGCGGTCCGCGTAGCGCCGTAAAAGCGCCAGGAAGCGCTCGATGTTGACGTCGTCGAGCGCCGCCTCTACCTCGTCGAGGATGTAGAAGGGGCAAGGCCGCGCCAGGAACACGGCCATCAGGAAGGCGAGCGCCACCAGCGACTTCTCGCCACCGGAGAGCAGTGAGAGTCGCCGCGTCGTCTTGCCGGCTGGCGTGACCTCGACCTCGATCCCCGGTTCGACTGCTTCCTCCCCGCTCCCGTCGTCCGTGGACGGCGACGGTTCTTCACCTGTGCTGTCGGGCAAGGGCCGCAGCGTCGCGTTCTCGTCGACGAGCCGTAGTCGCCCTCTTCCGCCCGGGAAAAGGTGGGCGACCACCTCCTCGAAGTTCCGGGCCGCGGCCTCGAAGGTCTCCTTGAACCCCTCCTTGATCAAGCGGTCGGTCTCTGCGATCACGCGGTCGAGCTCGGCGACCGCATCTTCGAGGTCGCGGCGCTGCCGCTCGAGCTCTTCGACATGCCGCAACGCGTCCTCGTACTCCTGTTTGGCAAGCGGGTTGACCGGCCCGAGCTGTTCGCGACGGCGCACCAGGCGCTCAAGCCGTGCCCCGAGTTCGCTGCGCTCGTCCTCGCTGAGCGGTAGGTCGCGCGGCGTCGACGGCAAGCCGAGCCGGCTCGCCACCGACTCCAGCTGAGTTGCCGCGAGCTCGTGGGCGTCGCGCGCGCGTTCGCGCGCCACCCGGGCTGCCGTGAGGTCCTCGCTGGCAGCTCGCAAACGTCGCTGAAGCTCGCTCTCGCGCGCCGCGAGCGCACGCAGCCGTGCGGCGTGGTCGGTCTCCCCGCCCTCGCCCCTGCGGAGCTCGGCATCGATGCGACCGGCGGCCGCCCGCAGCGCCTCGGCCAGCTCCCCGAGCGCACGGGCCGCTCGCTCAGCGGCGCTGACTGTACGGTCGTCGGCTGCGATCGCTGCTCGTAGCTCGCTGCTCTCGGCACGCATCCGTTGTTGCTCAGCCTGCCGCCGCTCGAGATCCGCACGTAGCGAGCGCAACTCCGCCACCACCTCGGCTCGGCGCACGGCGTCAGGGCCCTCGTCGGGGCTGCGCCGGCGCTCCTCGAGCGTCCACTCGACGCGACGCAGCTGCTCCTGTGCGACGCTGCGCTGACGGTCCTGCTCGCGCAGCCGCTCGTCGGCCGCGTCGCGCTCGTTCTCCGCCGCTTCGAGCTCGCGCAGGAGGCTTTCAAGCGCGGCAGCGGCGGCGTGCTCGCGCTCGGCCGCCGCCTCAGCGGCGCACACCAGTTGGTCGCGACGTCGCCGCTCCTCGAGGACTCGTTCCACCCCGCCCGGCGTGACCCGGGCTACGGCACCGGTGCGCGGATCTAGCGACAGTCCCTCGCGGGTCACGGCAAGACCGTCGAAGTCGGCGGGGACGTCCTCGAGGCTTTCGAACACCCAGACGTCGGCAAGTGCGCCGTCTACCAGCGCCGCCGGCGCCCCGTGCAACTGAACATGTTCACGCAGTCGCTGGGCAGCGGCCGGCGGTCGGACGGTCGGCTGGCGCCCACGCGCCCGTTCCGGGACGACCACGACCTCGCCGCCTCGCGCACCCTCGCCGGCAACGATCTCGACCGCGTGTTCGAGGCTCGCGGCGACGCCGGCGCTCAACGCCGGTCCAAGGGCCGCTGCTAGCGCCCGTTCGTAGCCAGGCTCGCAGCCGATCCCGGACAACAGCGAAGGCAGGCCTGCGACCGGCGCGCCGGCGCGGGCCAGGAACTGGTTGGCGGCGGCGAGCTCGCTCCCGATGCGAGCGCTCTCGCGCCGCGCTGCCGCGAGCGCGCGCTCGCCCTCGCGCACCCGAGCGCGGATCGACTCCGCCACCGCGCTCGCCTCGCGCCGCGCCTGCTGGGCCGCTTCGAAAGCGCGCTGCGCCGCCGCGACCGCGGCGAGTGCGCGCTCCCGCTCCCGCTCGAGTTCCTCGAGAAGCTCGCGCCGTCTTTGTTCGCGGCGCCGCTCGAGCACTTCCAGCTCACGCTCGAGCGCGGCGATCCGTTCGCGCATCGACTGTTCGGCAGTGCTCGCCGCGGCCTCGTTGAGCTCGCGCTCAAGCGCCGCGCGGCGCGCGGCGCGTCGCTCGCGCCGTTCGCTCGCCGCGCGCGCACGCTCGACCGCCACCTCCGCCCGCACAGCTATGCGATCGGCGGCGGCAGCGAGGGCGTGCGACGCCGCTCGCAGCCGCTCGCGCTCGCGCGCGCGTGCGGCTAGCTCCTGCTCGCAGCGTCCCCGCTCCTCCGTCACCGTGGCGAGCTCCTGCTCGAGTTCACGCAGGCTCGCCTCCGCTGCCTCCGCCTGAGCGCTCGCAAGGCGGTTGCGCTCCTCCGCCGCGCGCAGCTCATCGCGCAGCAGTTCGTAGCGCACCTCGAGCTGTTGGCGCTCGAGCCTTTCGTGCAGCTCCGCCGCCTCTGCCTGTCGCCGCAGCGGGCGCAAGCGCGAACGGGCTTCGCGCTCCACGTCGAGCAAGCGCTCGAGGTTGGCGCGCGTGCGCTCCAACTTGAGCTGGGCACGGTGTCGGCGCTTGCGGTGCTTGCCGAGCCCTGCTGCCTCCTCGATCACACGTCGCCGGTCGCGCGGACGGGAGAGCACGATCTGTTCGACCTTGCCCTGCGAAACGACCGAGTGCATCTCCTTGCCGAGACCGGTGTCGGACAAAACCTCGAGCACGTCGACGAGACGGCAGCGCGCACCGTTGATGCGGTATTCGCCCTCGCCCGAACGGTCGAGCCGTCGCAGGATCGCGATCTCGCTGAAGTCGCTTCCGAGCCGGCCGTCGGAGTTGTCGAGGACGACCTCCACCTCCGCCACCGGCGCCGACGGCACACCAGGCCCGCCAGCGAACAGCACGTCGCGCATCGTCTGACCGCGCACCGCCAGTGGACTCTGCTCCCCGAGCGCCCAGAGCACCGCGTCGGTGATGTTCGATTTGCCCGACCCGTTGGGTCCGACGATCACCGAGATCCCCGGCCCGAACTCGAGCTTGGTGCGGAAGGGGAACGACTTGAAGCCCTTGAGCGTGACGGAGCGCAGGTGCACAGCCAGCCGCGATCCTCAGTCCGGGGTGCCTTGGTCGCGCTCGTCCTCGCGCTCAAGCCGCTCGAGGGCGGCCAGCGCCGCCTCCTGCTCCGCCGCTTTCTTGCTGCGACCCTCACCGCGGCCGAGGTCACGACCCCCAGCGCTGGCGACAACCACGAAGCGCCGCTTGTGGGGCGGACCCTCTTCGGCCTCGATCCGGTACTCGACGGTCTGCGACCGGCGCGCCAAGCGTTCCTGGAGGAGCGACTTGAAGTCGAACGGCTCGGCGATAGCACGCTCGATCTCCGGACCGAAGGCTTGAAGCACGGCGGCAGCCGTCCGCTCGAGCCCGAACGCCAAATAACAGGCACCGATCACCGCCTCGCAGATCGAAGCCAGCACCCGTTCCGATTCGAGCAGGGCACGCACAGCGCGTTGGTGGTCCGCTGGCGCGGCCGCCCGCAGCCGCTCAGGGACCTCGAGAGCGCGGGCGACGCGCGCGCAGGCGGCGCCACTGACGGCCTGGGCGCGCAGCTTGGTCAGACGGCCAGCGCCGTACTCCTCGAAGCGCGGCAGCAGGTAGGTCGAAACGCTCAGACTGAGCACCACGTCGCCGAGGAAGGCGAGTCGCTCGTACGACTCCGCGCGCGACGGCGCCCACGATGCGTGCGCGAAAACCTGGCGGTAGAGCTCTGGTGGCAGTTCGTCAAGCAGCTCGCGCAGTGCTTCGGCGCGGCTGGTCGCCACCGGCGAGGGCTCAAGTTCCGAGCGAGGCGGCATGGCGGGCGATGTAGTCGGCTGCCTGACCGACCGTCTCGAGCTTCGCGGCTTCCTCGTCGGGTATCCGGATGCCGTAGCGGTCTTCGAGCTCGACCACCAGCGCCACCAGATCGAGCGAGTCGGCCTCGAGATCCTCGCGGAAACGGGCGTCCTCGGTGATGCGCTCGAGGGGCAGCTCGAGCTCTTCGGCGAGGTGCTGGCGGATGCGCTCGAGTACTTCGTCGCGGGTCATCGCTGCTGGGCGACGCTACCACCCACCCCGGACCGCAGCACACCCGCAGCGGCGAGCGCCGCGGCCGTCCGTTCGACCATCTGCTCGTCAACGGCCCGGCGAGCCAGGCGGATAGCGCTGGCGATGCCAACTGGTCCGAAGCTGCCGTGCGCGACGATCACGGGCTTGCGCAATCCCAGCAGGATCGCGCCACCGATGCGCTCGGGATCGATGCGCTCACGTAGACGACGCAGCGGTGCGCGGACCAGCAGACCGCCGACGCGCGGCAGCACCCCTCGCGCGAGCTGTTGCCTGATCGCCCGCCCGAGCTCCGCGGAGGTGCTCTCCATCACCTTCAGCGCGACGTTGCCGGTGAAGCCATCGGTGACCACCACGTCGACTGTCGCACGCGGCAGGTCGAAGCCCTCGACATTCCCGTGGAACTCGAACGTCCGTTCCCCCGCCTCGGCTCGCTCGGCGAGGCGCCGATGCGCCTCGAGCACGTCGGGCGTTCCCTTGGCCCGCTCCTCGCCCACCGAGAGGAGCCCGACGCGTGGTCGCTCGACGCCCATACAGGCCTGCATGAAGCAAGCACCGAGGTAGGCGAACTGCACGAGGTGCTCGGGCCGGACTTCGACGTTGGCGCCGGCATCGAGCAGCAGGGTGGGCCGTTCGAGCGTCGGCAGCACAACCGCCAGCGCCGGACGATGAACGCCCCGCAGACGCTTGATGCGCAAAAGCGCGGCCGCCAGCACAGCACCCGTCGCGCCCGCCGAAACGAGCGCCTCGCAGCGGCCCTCGGCGACCGCTTCGGCGGCCTGCACGATCGAGGCTTCGGGCCGTGAGCGTACCGCCAGGGCCGGCTCCTCGTCGCCGCCGATCAGCGTTGGCGCGTGCACGATCTCGGCCCGCGGACCACACTCCGCGAGCGCTTCGCGGGGGCCGAAGACCAGCGCCTCGACCCCGCTCCTTGCGACCCCTGCGGCGACCGCTGCCGGACCGCGGTCGGCCCCGTTGGCGTCGACGGCAATCATCCGCGGTGCAGACGACCGACCCAGCGCGCCACACCGCCGCCGGGCCGATGCGACCTCAGGTGGTGGTTTCCTCCTCGGCCGCGAGCACCACGCGGCCGCCGTAGGTCCCGCAGTTCGGGCACACCCGATGGGGGCGCTTCGCCGCTCCGCAACGCGGGCAGGCGGCGAGGTTCGGCGGCGAGATGCGGTGCTGGGAGCGCCGCTTGTGCGTACGCGAATGCGACTGGCGCTGCTTCGGGACGGCCATCGGAGCTGGCAGTCTAACCGTTAGCGCGTGTTCGCCGTGCGCGCCCTGTGGGCGTCAGTCGAAGCGCAGTTCGCGCAAGACCGCCCAACGCGGGTCGGGTGCGCGCTCGTGGCGATGGTCGGGCCCCACCTGATTGAGATTCGCCCCGCACTCTGGGCAGAGACCGCGACACTCCTCGCTGCAGACGATCCGGTGCGGTAGCTCCAGCGCCAGCGCATCACGGGCCCAACTTGCCACGTCGAGCAGCTCATCCTGGAGATAGGGCGAGCGCAGCTCCTCGCCACCGCCCGGCTGATCGATCTCGCGCGCGTCGATCGCGACCGGCCTGCGAGCCACCTCCAGGCAGCGCATGCAGGGCCCCTCGAGCGTCGTCTCGTAGCGCAGTCGGAGGGCGAACCCGCGAGTGGTGCGTTCCGCATCAAGGGTGGCCGTCACAAAGCCACCTGCAGCGGCGTACGTCTCGCCGCCGAAGGTAAGCGGTTCGATCGCGACGTCGAGCGTGAAACGACGACCTTCACCCGCCGCCAAGCCGAGGCGCCCGACGTCGAAAGTGTCGGCGCGCTGGGGCATAGCAACGAGGGTAACGCGCGCGCCGGCAACCCTCACCGTACGCGTGTTCGCCCGCCCCGAGCGCCGCTACTCAGCCGACTTCGGCTTCTTCGCGCCCTTGTAGGCGCTCGCGTCCGCGCCGCACCGCTGCGATGAACTTCTCGAGGTTTACCTCGAGCGTGTTGAGGATGTCGTCCGCGTAATCCTCGGCGCCGAGTCGAATCTCGCGCTCGCGCGCCCGCGCCTCTTCGATGATCTCCTCGGCTTGCCGCTGAGCTTGCTTGACGACTTCTTGCTCGGAGATCAACCGCTCTTGCTCCTCGCGCGCCTCGCGGATGATCCGCTCGGCCTCGCGCTTTGCCTCGGCGAGCATCTCCTGGCGCTCCTTGACGATCCAGCGCGCCTGCTTGACCTCCTCGGGGAAGGTGGCCCGCATCTGATCGAGGATCTCGAAGATCGCCTCGCGGTCAACGCGGACCTGATCCGAGAAGGGCACGGGCTTGGCGTTGTGGATCAGGTCGTCGAGTTTGCTGATCAGCGCCAGGACGTCCATCGCACGTATCTTCGCTAGCGGCGTAGCTCTTCCTCTAAGCGCCGTGCCACGCGTTCTGGGACGAGGCCCGAGAGCTCGCCCCCGAACATCGCGAGCTCTTTGACGCCACTGGAGCTCAAGAAGCTGTACTGGGGCGCCGCCATCAGATAGACGGACTCGATCTCCGGCGCCATCTTCCGATTGAGTTGGTTCATCTCGAACTCGTACTCGAAGTCGGAGATCGCCCGCAGCCCCTTGACGATCGCAGTGGCGCCGTGTTTGCGCGCAAAATCGACAAGCAAAGTATCAAATGACTCGACCTCTACGTTGCCGAGATCGGCAACCTCAGACCGGATGAAATCGACGCGCTCCTCGGCACTGAACACCGTCTTCTGCTTGCGGACGGGCTGACGAACGACCGCCACCACCACCCGTTCGAAGACGCGCGCCGCACGGCGGATGATGTCGAGGTGGCCGAGCGTCACCGGGTCGTAGGAGCCCGGGCAAATCGCGGTCGCGTGGTTGCGCTCGGACACCGTCCTAGGCCCTCCCGGAAGCGCGATAGAGACTTATCAGGGTGTCGCCATAGCGTCGCTGGCGGATCGGCTCGAAGCCGAGCTCGAGCGGCGCGTGTCTGTGCGATTCGGTGACGATCACGGCGTCCTCGGCAAGCAGCGGCGCCAGCCGGCGGTCGATGGTCGCCGCCAACTGGCTCGCGGAATCATATGGCGGGTCGCAGAAGACGACGTCGAAAGGCGCATCTTCGCGCCCTTGCCGAGAAGCCAGGTAGCGGCGAGCGTCCGCCGCACGTACCACGGCCAGCGGCGGTCTCAGCTGAAGGCTCCTTAGGTTGGCCTTGATCGTGGTGAGCGCGCGCGCGTCACGCTCGACCAGCACCGCGCTGGCGGCACCGCGCGAGAGCGCCTCGATCGCGAGGGCGCCGCTGCCGGCGAAGAGGTCGAGCACACGTCGCCCCTCGAGCGGTCCGAGCAGCGCGAACAGGGCCTCCCGCACCCGCTGTTGAGTAGGCCGTACCGCACCCCCGGGCAGCCGCAGACGGCGACCCCGAAAGCGTCCCGCTATGACACGCGTCTCGGGCACACCGAGAAGGCTGGCGTATCCGCTGCCAGGCTGATCACTGCGGCTCGCAGCCGCCGCCCTCGGAGCCGGCGCTCCGGCGCCTAGCCGGGGATCGGTTCGGCAGCAGCACCGAAGCGCTCCTCGCTGGCAGCGGCCAACAGCTGATGCTCCGGATCGGCCAGCTCGGGGTCGCGTGCGAGCAGTTCGGCGGCCGCTGCGTGGGCGCGCTCGAGCAGCGGGGCATCGCTCGGCAACCGCGCGAAGCGCAGCGACGGAAGCCCGTGCTGGCGGGTTCCGAGGACGTCACCCGAGCCGCGCAGCTGGAGATCGATCTCGGCCAGCCGAAACCCGTCACTGTGGGCAGCGAGCGCGCGCAACCGCGGCAACGAGGGGTCGCCGATCAAGATGCACACCGACGGGGCGGTCCCTCGCCCCACCCGCCCACGCAGCTGGTGGAGCTGGGCGATTCCCCAGCGGTGCGCCTCTTCGACGACGATCACGGTCGCGTTGGGGACGTCGATTCCGACCTCGACGACGCTCGTCGCTACCAGCACATCGATCTCGCCCTGGGCGAAGCGCGCCATCGTTTCCTGGCGTTGCGCCGCCGGCAGCTGACCGTGTACGAGCCCTAAGCGGAGGCCGCGCAGCTCGCCCTCGGTGAGCCGCTCAAATTCGGCGGTGGCGGCGCGCGCCGCGAGCGCCTCGGACTCCTCTACGAGCGGGCAGACCACGAATGCCTGGTGCCCCCGGGCGACGGCCGCTCGTACCCGAGCCATTGCTTCGCGCCGACCTTCCTCTCCAGCAAGCACCAACGTCTCGACCGGTCGCCGACCGCGCGGCAGCTCCCGCAGCACGGTCACGTCCAACTCGCCGTAGGCGGTCAGCGCGAGGGTGCGGGGAATCGGCGTCGCCGTCATATGCAGCACGTGCGGAACCAAGCCGTTCGGCCCCTTGCGCTCCAGCGCCGCCCGCTGGCGGACGCCGAAGCGGTGCTGCTCGTCGATCACGGCCAGCGCGAGCGCCGCGAACCGCACACCCGGCTCGATCAAAGCGTGGGTACCGACGACGATTGGTAGCTCACCGCTCGCCAACCGTTCGAGCGCCTCGCGGCGGCGGCGCGAGCCGACGGTGCTGGTGACGAGCGCCAGCGGTACGGTGCCGCCGAGCAGTCGGTCGAGGGTGCGGTGGTGCTGTTCGGCGAGTGTCTCCGTGGGAGCCATCAACGCCGCCTGGTAGCCGGCACGCGCGACCTGCAGCATCGCCGCCGCCGCCACCAGCGTCTTGCCGGAACCGACCTCTCCCATCAACAGACGGTTCATCGGTCGCTCGCCCGCCAGCTCGCCGGTCAAGACGGAGATTGCCCGGCGTTGGTCGCCCGTGGGCTCGAACGGGAGCGTTTCGAGCCAACACGCGAGCGCGGTCGCTGGCGCTTCCACTGCCGGCGCACGGGCCCGCGCACGACGCGCGTTGCGACGCCGCCCGAGCGCCAGCTGCAGGAGCAGCAGCTCCTCGAAGGCAAGTCGCGCGCGTGCCGCCTCGGCCTCTTCGAAGGAGCGCGGAAAGTGCGCGGCAAGCAGCGCCGCAGCGCGGTCGGGAAGGCCTTCGCGGGCGCGCAAGCGTGCCGGCAGGGGGTCCGGGCAGGCGAGTGCCCGAGCAGCAAACCGCCGCACCAGGTGACGGAGGCGCCGCGCGCTGAGCTCCGCGCTCGCCGGGTGCACCGGCACCAGCGAGGCCGGGCGGGACTCGCCGCTGGGCGCGTTACCGGCGGCCCGGGCCGCGGCTTCGCGGTCCAGCCACTCGTGGTCGCGAACCCAGAAGCGCCCTCCCTCCTTCGGCACTCCCTCGAGGCGGAGAAGATCACCCACCCGCAGGCGATGACGTAGCCAGCGGCGGCCCCACCAGACGGCCACGAGCGCGCCGGAGGCATCGGCAACGCGCGCCTCGATGCGCGCCCGTCGGGGACCTCGTGCCGGCACCTCGCGGACCTCCTCGACGCTCGCAACCACGGTCGCCGGCTGCCCCGGCTCGAGCTCGGCGATCGGCCGCGCCCCGGCGGGGTCGCGATGCGTGTGCGGCAAGTGTTCGAGTAGGTCCCCGACCGTTTCGATGCCCAGCGAGCGCAAGGCCTCCTCGCGGATCCCGGGCAGCCGCAGCGGCGCCTCGAGGATCGCGCGGCTGGGCAAGGACCGCAGCGGCTCCAAGGATGGACGCTCGCGCTTGAAGTCCGGGCGTCTCCCGAGCACTAGCGCACTACTCGGCCGCGACCAGCCACCACCACTCAGGATCTCCGCCCGGCAAGACCTCGAGCTCGGCCCCCGGCGGGGCGAGCTGCCGCAACTCCTCGTCGCCGATCGGGGCTTGGCGCCCCACCAGCACCGTCACCAGTTCCGCCCCCCGACCGACCTCCTCGAACAGCACGCGCAGCGCCTCGCTCGGTGAGCGACAGAGGACGGTGCGCTCGTCGCCAAGCCAGGCGACGGCCGCGCCCCCGTCGCCGTCGTCGCGCGCGCTACCAGACCCCGTCCCCTCCACTTCCGACCCCGTCCCCTCCACTTCCCCTTGCTGTGCTCGCCGCACGCCGCCGTAGGCGACACCATTTGCCCGTTCCGCCATCCGCTTCGCGTTATCGCGCGCGCTGCGTTCGGGGTCGAACTCGACCAGCAGCGCGAGACCCTGCTGCGGCGCCTCGGTCGGCACGACCACGACGTTCCTCTCGGCCAGCCGTGCGGCTGCCTCGCAAGCCTCGCGGTGGGTCACTCCGTTGGGCAGCAAGAGCACCTCTTCGCCGCCGGTCGCGTTGACCGCGGCGAGCAGGTCGGGTGCTCCCAGCTGACGGTCCGCGGCTTCCACGACCACCGCTCCGAGCTCTTCGAAGAGGCGCACAACGCCGCTGCCCGAGGCGACCGCCACGACCCCGCAGCGCGGGCGCTCCTTAGTGGCAGCGGCGAGCCGCGCGCGCCGCTCGTCGACCTGCGCCCACATGTCCGCGACTTCGAGGCGAGAGACCTCGCCACAGCTCGCGCAGAGGGCGGTGGCGCGGTCCGGCTCGTTGGTGTGCAGGTGGATCCGTAGGGTGCGTGTGTCGCCGACCACAAGCACGCTGTCGCCGAGCTCTTCGAGGCGCAGCCGGAGACTTGTGGCATCGAGGTCGCGACCGGTCAGCGCGAAGTTCGTGCAGTAGCGATAGCTGGTGGACGTATGAGCAGGCGAGTGGATCGCTGGTCGCGCCGCCGGCGCGTGGTGCTCGAGCTGCACAGGGGCGCCGCGCAGCGCGGCGATCGCCCCGGCGAGTAGCGCGCACAGTCCGTAGGCCCCGGCATCGACGACCCCCGCCTCGCGCAACGCAGCGAGCCGCACAGGGCTCTCGGCGACCGCCTGCCGGCCCGCTTCGAGCGCCCGCTCGAGGACGTCCGCCAGCAGACGGTCCTGTTGCTCGGGCGCAATCGTCCCCTCGAAGCGAACCTGTGGCGCCCGTGCCACGAGGTGCGCAACGGCGCTCGCCATCGCACGCACCACGGTGAGCATCGTGCCCTCCGCGGGCTCCCGGACGGATGCGTAGGCTGCGTCAGCGGCTCTCGCCAGCGCCGCCGAGAGCAGCGCCGGATCGACCGGCTGGCCACGACGCGAGGCCAACTCCTCGGCTGCCCCGCGCACGATTTGGGAGAGGATCACACCGCTGTTGCCGCGCGCACCCAGCAGTGCGGCACGGGCGACGGCTGCAACTACCTCGTCGCGCCCGATGCGATCCAGACCTTGTGCGGCGAGGCGGTCGAGCTCCTCGACGACCGCGCGCAGCGTCAGGCTCATGTTGTCGCCGGTGTCGCCGTCGGGGACCGGGAAGACGTTGAGGTCGTTCACCTCCGTGCGGCGGCGCTCGAGCTCCGCCAACGCACCGGCCACGACCTTGCGGAAGCGAGCGAGGATGTCGTCCGCCATCGGCGCGCGCCCCTCGTGGGGGACTGGACGCCCGCCGCTCAGGCGGCCTTCAAGACCTTCCCCGCCTTGATGCAGCGGGTGCAGACGTACTCGCGCCGCGGAGCGCCCGCGACCACGATGCGCACCTTCTGCAGGTTCGCATCGAACCGGCGCTTGGTGGCGACCATCGAGTGGCTACGGTTGTGACCGAAGCCGGGACCTTTGCCGCATACGAAGCAGATCTTCGGCACGGCTCGACAGGCTAGCGCACCGCGCGGGCCTGTTCTTGCGCCCGTAGCTGTCGGCGCAGTTCGACCATCGCGAGCACTGCTCGCGCCGCATCCTCCCCGACGTGGCGTTTGCCGGCTCCCGACCTGGCAAGCGCCTGCTCGCGCGTCTCGCAAGTGATCACACCGAACCCGCAGGGCACACCGGTGGCGCGCTGCGCGGCGCCGATGCCCCGCGCTGCCTCCTGGCAGACGAAGTCGTAGTGGTCGGTTTCTCCGCGTATCACCACGCCCAAGCAGACGACGCCGTCGAAACGTCCGCTCTCTGCACACCAAAGCGCCGCCAGCGGTAGTTCGAAGGCGCCGGGCACGTCGAACACCTCGCTCGCCACCCCTGCCGCGCTCAGCACCCGCTGGGCGCCCTCGACCAAACGATCCGCGAGCTCCGGATAGAAGCGGGCAACGCAGATCGCGACGCGTAGGGCCGCGTCGCTACTGCTCGCGCTCACGGTCCTCCCCGCTGCCCTTGGGTTTGGCCGGCGCCGGACCCTCTCCGTAGAGGTCGGTTTCGAGCGGAATCCGACCGAGCCGCCGGTCGTTCATCCGCTCGGCGTGGATCATCTCCTCGTCGAGCGCCAGACCCTGGTGGTGCAAGAGGTGGCCGAGCTTTTCCCGCTTGGCTCGCAGGTATTCGCGGTTGTGCTCGTTCGGCGGGTGCTGGATCGGGATCTGGTCGGTTACGCGCAACCCGTAGCCCTCAAGGCCAATGATCTTCTTCGGGTTGTTGGTAAGCAGGCGGATCGTCGTCAGCCCGAGATCGACAAGGATCTGGGCGCCGATACCGTAGTCGCGGAGGTCCGCCGGCAATCCCAGCTGGAGGTTGGCGTCGACCGTGTCGAGCCCCTCCTCTTGCAGCTTGTAGGCCTTCAGCTTGTTGAGCAGCCCGATGCCTCGGCCTTCCTGGGAGAGGTAGAGGAGCACGCCTTGACCCTCAGCCTCGATCATCGCCAGCGCCGACTCCAGCTGCTCGCCGCAGTCACAACGCAACGAGTGGAAGACGTCACCGGTCAGGCACTCCGAGTGCACACGCACGAGCACGTCCTCGCGTCCGGCCACCTCACCCTTGACGAGCGCGACGTGGTGCTTGCCGTCGACCAGCGAGCGGTAGCCGATAACCGTGAACTCGCCGTAGCGAGTCGGCAGACTGGCCTCCGCGACGCGCTCCACCAGCTTCTCGTGTCGCCGCCGGTAGGCGATGAGGTCGGCGATCGTGATCATCTTCAGCCCGTGGCGCTGGCAGAACCGCTCGAGGTCCGGCACCCGCGCCATCGTGCCGTCGTCGTTCATGATCTCGCAGATCACTCCGGCCGGCGTGAGCCCGGCCAGGCGGGCGAGATCGACCGCCGCTTCGGTCTGCCCGGCGCGCTCCAGGACCCCGCCCGGCTTCGCCTTGAGCGGGAAGACGTGGCCCGGCTGGACCAAGTCGCTCGGTTTCGTGCGCGGGTCGATCGCGACCTGGATCGTGCGCGCCCGATCGTGCGCGGAGATACCGGTCGTGACACCCTCGCGCGCCTCGATCGAGACGGTGAAGGCAGTCTCGAAGGGTGACTCGTTCTTGGCGGTCATGAGCTCGAGGCCCAGCTCCTCGCAGCGTTCGGGCGTCAGTGCGAGACAGATCAAACCGCGCCCGTACTTGGCCATGAAGTTGATCGCCTCCGGCGTCACGAACTGCGCGGCGAGCGTGAGGTCGCCCTCGTTCTCGCGGTCCTCGGCGTCGCAAACGACAACCATGCGCCCGGCGCGGATCTCTTCGATCGCCTCTTCGATCGTGCTGAACGGGGACTTGCGCTCGCTCATTGGCGCCTCACGCTCCTCGAGGTGTGCGACCGCTCGGCCGCGTCGACGAAATTGTGCACGTATTCGCGCACGAGTCGTTCGACGTGTTTGGCGATCACGTCGACCTCGAGGTTCACCGGCGAACCGACCGACAGGCGACCGAGAGTGGTGCGCTGGCGGGTCTCGGGAATCAACGAGACGGTGAAGCTCTGCTCACCGAGTGCCGCGATCGTCAGCGAGACCCCGGCAACGGCGATCGACCCCTTCTCCACGAGGTAACGCATGAGTTCCGGCGGTGGCGCGATCTCGAGCAGACGCGCGAAGCCCTCCTCGCCGCTTTTGACGATGCGGCCGACGCCGTCCACGTGACCCTGCACGATGTGCCCGCCAAGGCGCGCACCGACGGCGAGGGCGGGCTCCAGGTTGACGGGGTCCCCCCGCGTAAGCTCGCCGATCGTGGTGCGGCGCAGGGTCTCGGCCATCGCCTGCACCTGGAAGCGATCGCCGGCAACCTGCGTGACGGTCAGGCAGGCCCCGTCGACCGCCACCGAGTCGCCGGCTGCCAGCTGACCGGCCAGCTCCGCGATCACCGTCAGCTCGGCACCGGCAGCGTCGCGTGCCAGCGCCGCCACCGTCCCCACCTCTGCGACCAGCCCCGTGAACACCGCTCACCACTCCCGCAGGCGGGCGACGATCAAGACGTCGTCGTCGATTCGTTCGAGCGCCACCAGCTCCGCGCGTACGGCGTCGGCAATCGCCTCCGGACCGGTTCCCGACAGCGGGCCAGGCGCCTCGCGGTCGCCGACCAGCAGCGGCGCGACGAAGGCGCGCAGCTCGTCGACCTCGCCGGCCGCCAGAAAGGCGGCCGCCAGGCGCGGGCCGCCCTCGACCAGCAGCGACTGAAGCTGCCGCTGGCCGAGCTCGTCGAGGGCCGCCACGACCCGCGCCGGCTCGTTCTCGCCGGCCGCGACGACCACCTCCACACCGGCCGCCTCCAGTCGCTGCAGCGCGGGACGCGCAGCCGCCCGTGAGACCACCAGGATCAGCGGTGCCTGATCGATCGTGCGAACGAGCTGCGAATCCGGGGGCAGCCGCGCCTCGGAGTCGAAGACGACGCGCACCGGTTGGCGCTCCGCCGACGGATGCCTGGCAGTCAACAGCGGATCGTCGGCCAGCGCCGTGCCGATGCCGATCGCCAGGGCGTCGCTTTGTGCCCGCCAGCGATGCACCAACTCCCGGCTGCGCTCGCCCGAGATCCAGCGCGAGTCGCCGCTCCGCGTAGCGACCGCACCGTCGAGCGTCATCGCGTACTTCAGAGTCACGTGCGGGCGCCCGGTGCGCGCGTGTTTGCGGAACGGCTGGTTGAGCAGCCGCGCCCGCCGCGCGATCTCGCCCTCGGCGACGACTACCTCCACGCCCTCGTCACGGAGGATCGCAAGGCCGCGCCCCGAGGCCTTTGGGGTGGGATCGTCGGACGCCACCACCACCCGTTTGATCCCGGCCGCCAGGATGGCGTCCGTGCAGGGTGGCGTACGCCCCTCGTGACAGCACGGCTCGAGCGACACGTAGAGAGTCGCACCGCGGGGATCGACATCACAGGCGGCGAGTGCGACGCGTTCGGCGTGTGGCTCGCCGGCCGCCGCGTGAAACCCCTCGCCGAGCACGCGCTCACCGCGCGCCACCACCGCCCCCACACAGGGGTTGGGACTGGTGCGCCCACGCCCCCGCTCCGCGAGATCGAGAGCGCGTTCGAGGTGACGGAGATCGCTTTCGGTGAGCATCGTCATGGCGTTGCCCCGACGGCGGCGCCGCCGGACGCGCACAACCCACAGTTAGCCGGTCGCGCGCCCGCCCTGGTCGGGTGCCGCGTGAGCGTACTGCCGCCGCGACTAGGCTGCTCCGCCGTGTCCGAGCGGAAGCGCAAGGTGACGGCCGTTTTGTCGCTCGCAGCGCTGCTCGCTGCGGCGCTCGCTCTGCGGCTCGCCCACGCCGACTACGGGCTCCCGTTCGTCTGGAACCTGGACGAACGCACCCACTTCGTCAACCGCGCGATCCCGATGTTCGCCGGCAATTTCGATCCCGGCTACTACCAGAACCCCGCTGCCTTCACCTACCTCAGCTACCTCTCGCTACGCGTCCTCTACGGCCTCTTCGGCTTCGCCTTTTCGCTCGACTGGGGATCGGTCCCGCGCCAGTTCAGTCGCAACCCGACCGAGATCTGGCTCACTGCCCGCGCGCTCGCAGCGCTGCTCTCGGTCAGCTCTGTGGCGCTGCTTTGGGCGTTCGCCACCCGTGCTTTCGGGCGCACGGTCGGGCTGTGTGCAGCCGCCGTGCTGGCCTTTTCGTTTCTGGTCGTCTCGTACGGGCGGATCGCTGTCACCGACAGCGGCGCCTTGATCGGTTCAGCAGCGGCCACCGGCGCGGCCTTGTTGTGGCTCAAAGAGCGCAGGCGGTGGTGGTTGCTCGTCGCTGGGCTCGCCGTCGGCGCAGCCTGCGCGTTCAAGTACACGGCGGGACTGTTGGTCGTTCCGGTCTTGTTGGCGTCGCTGAGCGTTCGCGGCCAGCGCATCCGCGGCGCGCGAACAGCGTTCGCCGGACTTGCCCTCGGCGCCCTGCTGTTCGCCGCCTTCAACCCCTTCCTGATCCTCCACTTCGACCGGGCGTGGCAGGAGCTGCGCGAACAAGCCGCCGTCGCGGGCCTGGCACGCAAGGCCGGCCAGGACCAAGCGCCCTTGCCCTACTACCTGGACAGCCTGGGCTGGGGCTTCGGGGTGCTGCCAGCGCTGTCGGCGGCGGTCGGCGCCGTCGTTCTGGGGCGTCGCGACCGCCGGATGTTGGCGGTCACCGCCGTCTTTCCCTTGCTGTTGCTCGCCTGGCTTGCGCTCCAGTCGCGCGCGTTCGGGCGGTGGTTGATGCCGGCCTACCCGCAGCTCGCATTGCTCGCTGGGATCGGCGTGGCGGCCGTCGGCGCGGCGTTGGGCCGAGCGATCGCCACTGTCGGGGACCGCTCAGGAGGCGAGCGTCGGCGGGCAACCGTCGGCATTGCGACGACCGCCTTGGTGTTGGCCGTGGCCCTTTGGCAACCGCTGCGCGCCGACCTTCACCAGCTGGCGGTCCTGGGGCGCGCCGACACACGCCAGCAGCTGCGTGACTGGATCGTCAACAGTGGTCGCCTCGAGCTGCGTGCGGTAATTGAACCGGCAGTGCCCGAACGCTGGTACGTGCTCGACCCAAAGGGTGTGCCGCCGCCTTGGCTTGGGCGCTGCCGGGGTCCGCGTGCCTGGGGGCACGACGGCTGGCTAGTGACGCTGCCTAACTACCGGCGCTGCGAACGCGGCAAGCCGGCGTTGACGACGCGCCCTGACGGCGCACTGGCAGCGACCAACTACTACCGGGCGCTTTTCCCACGGCTAATCGACGACTACCGCTTCTACGGCTACTGCACGGTGATCACGATGAGCCTTGTCCGTGATCGCGCGCGTGCTGCTTCGAGCGCGGCCCGCGCCTACTACGAGCGGCTAGCCCGCGAGTCGACGCTGGTCAAGCGCTTCAGTCCGTACCGGCGCGGCGCCCAGCCGGTGCCTTTTCACTTCGACCACTCCTACCTCTACTACCCGCGCGCGTTCGAACGCCCCGGGCCAGAGATCGAAGTGCGCCGCCTCCACAACTGCGTCCAGCGGCGGGGGCAACCGATCGTGCGCCTGCCGATCGCTCCCGACGATCGCCCGGCGCCGGGCGACGAGGTGTAACGCCCGCAGGGCCTCCCCCGCGCTCGCTCGCAGGGGTCCGCCGCGCTCGCGCTCGTGCTCGGGCGCTTTAGCTCGCGAGCGGCTCCTTCATCGCCTCGGTCTCGGGCGCGCGGATATACGGCTGCTCCTCGTCCTGGGACTGCTCCTCGTGGTACACGGACTCCGCGTTGACCGCCCAGATGTCGTGGTCGGTCCCTTGCACGAGGTTCTCGACCGCACGCATCGCCGTCAGCATCGAGTGGTCGGAGTTGTTGTAACGGTGGAGACCGTTGCGCCCAACCTGCACCAGGTTCTCGATGCCCTCGAGCCACGCCCGGATCGTCGCGACCCGCTCCGCGTAATCCTGGTCGTACATCGGGTAGGCCTTCGGCACGCGCACTACGAAGCCGAACTGGAGCTTGTCGCGGGTCGCAAGACCGAGCTGCTCGAGCTCGCCCATCGCCATTTGAACGAGATCGTCGTCGTCCATCGACCACAGCTCGTCGCCCGCGAAGCAGAAGTACTCGAGCCCCACGCACGCTTTCGTGGGATCGGGGACCATCCACGGGCTCCAGGACCGGTAGTTCTGGATGCGGCCGACCTTGACGTGCGGGTCGTGGATGTAAATCCAGTTGTCCGGGAACAGGTCTTCGCCGTCGAGGACCAGAGCGACGGTCAGGAAGTCGCGGTAACGGAGGCCCTTCGCGGCTGCCCGGACCTCACCCGGAGCTGGCGGATCGACGATCCCCACGAGGTTGCGCAGGGGCAACGAGGAAATCACCTGTGACGGCTCGAACACCTCGCCGCCGGCGTGGATGCGGACGACACGGTTGCCCTTGAGCTCGATCTTCGTGACCTTGTGGTTCAGCAGAACCTTGCCGCCGAGCTTCTCGATGTCATCGGTCATCGTTTCCCACATCTGCCCGGGGCCATAGCGTGGGTAGTGGAACTCGGAGATCAAGGACTTGACCTTGTTGCCTTTGTTGCCGAAGAAGGCAGACTTGGCCGCGCTGAAGAACGACAAACCCTTGATTCGCTGCGCTGCCCACTCGGAGCGGATCTCCGAGGTCGATACTCCCCACACCTTCTCCGTGTAGGACTTGAAGAACTGGTTGAAGAGCCAGCGTCCGAAGCGGTTGGAGACCCACTGCTCGAAGGTCTCCTCCTTGCCCTTCGGCTTGATCGTCGCCCACAGGTAAGAGAGGAGGGCTTTCGTCAGATCAACCGGGCCTAGCTTGCGAATCACGTCGGGCCCACGCAGCGGGTAGTCGAGGAACTTCGTGCGGCCGCGGCCATCACGCCAGTAGATGCGCGACATACGCGGACGCAAGAGGAACTCTTCGCGCATGATCTCGTGCCAAAGCTCGTCGACCTCGCGCACCTTGGTGAAGAAGCGGTGGCCGCCGAGATCGAAGCGATAGCCGTCGCGGACGACGGTCTTGGCAATGCCACCCACCTGGTCCTCGGCCTCGAGCACCACCACCGGCAGGCTCTGCTTCGCCAGGAGATAGCCGGCGGTGAGGCCCGCCGGACCCGCGCCGAGCACGAGCGTCGGCTTCTCAAGCATCTCGGGGTGCGCGAGGTTGGCTGGCGGCGGCAGCTTCACCAGCTCCTTCTTCGGCTTCGGAGCGGGCACGTGGCGCCCGCGGGCGTCGTCGTTGCCTGTAGGCATGTTCTCGTTGGCCATCGCTGTCACGCTCCGGTCTTCTCGTAGAGCACGGCTCGCACCCCGATCCTCGTTGCCCGGCGGTAGAAAGGCGGCAGGGTAGCCACCCGCCGGAACCGCCGGTCACCGGCGAGCGCCGCCCCCCACTGAGCGGCGCGCCGGCGCACGAGCGCGGTCCACGGTGCGTCCCAGTCGTCGCGGCGCGCGGTTATCGGGTGCACTAGCAGCACCCTCGCGCGGGGCGGAAGGGTAGCAAGCAGGGGCTCGAGGTTCCGAGCGACGGTGGCGCGCTCGATGCGCTCCTGAGAGTCGCGCCAGTCCATCACGTGCGGGTTGCGCACCGGCCCGAGCGGCGTCGCGTAACGCAAGCCGCGAACGCCGCGCAGGGTTTCGAGGTGGTAGGCAAGCAAGGGCGTCTGCTCTGGCTGCAAAGAGATCACGAGGTCGCCTCGATGCAACAGCGGGGCGGCCGCCTGCGCCAGGTCAGCGGCGTTGCTCTTGTTCTGCAAGTCGTAGAGGCGCGGGAGGCTCCAGATGGCCAGGACGATCAGAAGCGCCGCGATACCCAGGCGCCCGGCCCGCGCCAAGCCGGCAGCGAAGATCAAAAGCAGCGGACCCAGCGAAGCGCCGAGGTAGCGCGTCGTCCAGGCCGGCGAGACCTGCGAAAACAGCCACGCCGAGCCGAGCATTGCGACCACCACGAGCGCGGCGGCGATGATCGCGCGCCGCCGCGGGTCCAAGCGAGCCTCCTGCAAAAAGCGCGCGAGCCCTGACCCGCCCGCGAGAACCAGCGCACAGGTTGCGGTGCCGCCACCCAAGAGGTACTTGGAGATCTGCACCGGCGCACCGAGCCGCGGCGGGTTCAGCCAGGGAGCGCCAGTGTGTTGGACCTGAAAGAGCAGCGTCGGCAGCCAGGGCAGGTAGAGAAGCCCAGCACCCCCGAAGGCGATCAATCCATCGCGAAACAGCGCACGCCGCTCGCTGCCGCCGGCGGTGAGCAACAGCCAGGCGAGAGCGGTGACCAGGCCAATCGAGACGAATAGCGCCCAGTTGTGGGTGTACAGCGTCGCCGCGAGAAGCGGCAAAAGCGCGGCCAGGTAACGGCGCCGCCGCATCACGAAGACGTTGAGGAACGCCGCCGTGACCGCCAGCGACAGCGTGAACATCAGCGAGTACATGCGCACTTCTTGCGCGTAGGTCGTGAGGAACGGGTTGACCGCGCACATCGCGGCCAGGTAGATGCCGGCACGGCGACCGAAGAGGCTCCAGCCGGCCCACAGGCCGACAGGAATCGCGGCGAGCGCGATCAGCACTGAGAGGGCCTGGGTCTCGGCCGGGCCGTCGCCGACCAGCCGCAGCCAAACGCCGAGCAGCAGGTAGTAGAGCGGCGGCGAGCCGTCCTGGCGCAGGACCTCCGGAATTTCGGTTAGCGGCTGCGAGGCGATACCGATCGAAAGCCCCTCGTCCATCCAGAGGGAAGCTCCGAGCGCGCGGGTGCGCAAAAACCACGAGACGGCCACCGCGGCGAGCACGAAAAGAGCGAGCAGAAACCGCTCGTCCAGGCGCGCAAAGAGACGTAGGCCGCGCGCGGTCTCAGCCTTTGTCGGCGCTACCGCCACGCGCGCAGCGTAGTGGTCGCGAACGTCGGCAGGTGCCGTGACGGAGGCGCGGAGCTCTGCGCCCGTCGCACGAACGGCAGGCCCTCGGGCGGTGGCGGCGCGGTCGGCTGGCCCGGCTTGCGGGGACAGCTCTGCCGACCGGGACGCTGGCCGCTCGGGGGCACCGTCCAGAGCCGCCAGACACCGACCCGCAACACCTCGCGGAAGCGGGGATCGCGGGGAATCCCGACGAGCGGACCATCCGGCACCGTCCGGGTTCGGAAGAGCACGCCCGGGGGCGGCGTCCCCGGCCAGCCGACGTCGCGTCCGTGCAGGCCGAGCTCGTAGGCGACCATCTGCGTCTGGAAGGGACCCGAGAAGACGCCTCCACAGGCAAGCAGGCGCTGGCGTCCGCCGGCGCGGTCGATCAGTCGTTTGAGATCCGACCACAGCCGCGCCTCGTAGCGCAGGCGCTCGCCGACCTTGCGGACGTTGTCGGCCTTCGCGATCACCACCGGTGTCAACAGCAGCGAACCGAGCAGGATCGTCAGGAGACCGACCGCTGTTGCCAAGCGCGGCGAGCGACGAGCGGCGAACGACATCGCGAGCGCGACCAGCCGTCCCGCCCCCACTCCCGCGAGCACGCAAAGCGCGACTGTCGCACCGACCAGGTAGCGCTGGTTGCCCGCGTAGCCGCGCTCGGCCATGAACGCCACGAGCGCGAACCACGCCGCGCCGATCAGCGCCAGCGCCAGCACGATGCGGTGCCGTAGTGCGGAAAGCTCCGCTGGGCTCGTTTCCGCGCTGGCGTCGTCCTTCGGGCGCGTTTCCGGGGCGCCGGCGGACAGACCACCGCCCGATGCCCGCCCCCGCTCGCTGCGCCGCAGCAGCGCCAACGACGACCAAGCAACGGCGATTGCCGCCGCCAGCGGCAGCACATGCACGGTGCGGTGCCAAGTGCGGCGAGCGAGCTCTAGCGCGGGGTGCTCGGCGAAGGCGACGCTGCCCGGATTCGGGTTGGTCGCCCGCTCCGAAGCCCGCAACGGCTCCCCGGAGCCCCACCACTCGGGGAGGATCCAGAGCGCCGGAACGAGCAGCCCGAGCAGCACTAAACGAAGGCGCAGGCGGGGTTCGCGCAGCCACAGGTAGATGCCGTAAAGACCGAGAAACGGCCAGACCTCGGGTCGCAGCAGCGCTGCCGCGACACCGAGATAGAGCGCGTGATCGCGGCGCCCATCGAGGTGGCGCTCGAAGGCCCAGAGGAGGAGGCCGGCGAGCAGCGGCTCGGAGTTGCCGAGCGCGGCGTCGCGAGCGAAGTTGTAGCTCGTCGCAAGCGCAGCAGCCGCGAGCGCGCCGGCGACGAAACCGGCCAACCCGGACCCGGTCAAACGGCGCGCCAAACGCCACGCCATCAAGCACGCGAAGATCCCTCCCGCGCGCGCGATCCACAGCCACAGATAGGGCGCGAAGTCGTGTCCGAAAGCGGCAAAAACGGTGGTGAACAAGACCGGCAGCGGCTTCCAGGAAGGCCCGCCGGTCGTCACTAGGTCGAGGTGCAGGATCTCACGACCCCACAGGATCCAGGCCCACGGGTCGTAAGTCGGCGTCGAGGGAAAGACGAACGTGGCGGCCGACGCGGCCAGCGAAAAAGCCAGCACCAGGGGCATCGGCAACGGTTGGTGGCGTCGCAAGCGGCGCAGCGAGGCGCGCGCGAGCGCCCCCGCCCCGCCGCGTCCCCCAGCTTCGGACCCTGCTCGGGGAGTTGAACGCGGAGCTGTCCCGCCGCGCGCGTCGGTCGACCCGGCTGACGCCCCGGCGGTCGACCCCGCTGACGCCCCGGCCTCCCGCGCGTCGGCTTTCGCAAGCTCTGGCGAGCGCTGCGGACCCATCGGCCCCGGTCGGCGCTAAGCCTTCGAAGCCTCGACGCGCAACGCCGAGCGCATCGCGGCCCAGCCGCCGTAGCGGGCGATCAGAACGCCCAGACCGACGAGCGTGATCGGGACGAACAACACAAATCGCAGCAGCACCAGGTAGCTGAGCGCAAGCGAAGACGCCGCCCCAACTGCCTTGATCCCGAACAGCACGGCGGCGTCGAAGGTGCCAACGTACCCAGGTGCCGCCGGAAGCATCGCGAAGAGGTTGGTGATCGCGACGATGTAGAGCGCGTCGATCGGATTGATTTCGATGCCGACGGCCCGCGCGACCGCGAAGTAGACGCTGGCCTCGAGCGACCAGATCACGATCGAACCGGCCAGCGGCAGGATCCCGCGTCGACCGAGCAACGCGCGCGGCGCTTGCGCGAGCGGGCGAACGAGCTGGCGCAGGCGCGCCAACGCGGGATGGCTGCGCAACAGCTGGAGCAGCGCCACTGCGAGGGCCAGCACGAGCGCCCCGCCGGCGGCGACCAGCAAGGGCCGCTCACTGGGCAGGCCGGCGCCGTGCAGCAGGCCGTAGGCCACGACCACGAGGATCAGCCCCAGAGCCGCGGCGTCCAACACGCGCTCGGAGACAACGGTGCCGAGGAGCTGCCGCTTGCCGGCCTGAGAACGGCGCGAGAGCAGAACGACCCGCAGCATCTCGCCCGCGCGAGCGGGCAAAACGTTGTTGCCCATGTACCCGACGACCGTCAGCGCGTAGACGTCGCGCGCCGGCGCCCGCAGCCCGGCGACAGCGATGATGCGCCGCCAACGCTCCGCCCGCAAAAGCGTCGCCAAGGCGTAAACGCCGAGCGCCCCCACGAGCCACGCCAGCGCACCCGAGGAGTGCGGGATTTGAGGAGCGTCCTGACGCGACGCCCACCACACGACGGCGGCCAGAGCGACCGCCGAAACCGCGACCTGGAGTGCAGCAAAACGCCTGTTCATTTGCGCTGACGGAAGGGCTGGCCACCGGAGCCTCTGTCAGCACCGGCGACCCGGGCGCGCCCGCTGCGGGACCGTAGCAGGAGCCGGGCGCTCCCTAACTGTAAGCCGACGGTGATCCGCCGCGCGGCTCTGTAGCCTGAAGCGCTCGCGCCCGTGGCTAAGTCGGCCCGTCGGCAAACTGCTGCGAGCGCGCCCATCCGCGCGCGCTCAACACGATCTGCGCACGCTCGCAACGAGCTGTGCCGTCGATCCCTGCGACCGCTCGCGAACCGCGCGCTCACCGTAGCCCTGGCGCTGGGCTCGCTGGCGTCGGTGGCCGCTGTCGGAGGCGAGCGACCAGCGGCGGCGGTCGCGGCCGCTCATCGCGTCGCAACCTCCCCCACGCCCCGAGCGCTCCCCACGCCTACCGGCAGCGCAAGCCGCTGGGGCCGGGCCGACGCTTCCCAGTACTCGATCGACGCGCGGCGCGCCAGCACTACCGCTCAGGCTCCCGACGAAGGCGAGGGGACGGGCGGCGGCGCCGCACCGACACCGACCCCGTCCTGCCAACCGGTTCCGTTGCCGCCCCAACCGGTCGCGCCGGCGCCGCCGCTCGTAGTTGACGCGCCGCGCCCAGGTGTGCCCGAACGCGAAGGGCCGAGCGGGCGTCTGCTGTTGGGTGGCGTCTGGTACTTCCAGCTCGACGAAGAGCGCACCGGCGAGCAGCGGGAGCTGCCGACCGTGAGCGACCTGACTGGTTGGCGGCAGGTGGCGGTGCCCTACGTCTGGAACGGCGACGACACGACCCGCAACCGCGCCGCTTGGGGCTGGTATCGCAAGGAGTTCCGGTTGCCCGAACCGCCTGCTGGCGCGCCTCGGCCAACGCTCTGGCGTTTGCGCTTCTTGGGGGTGAAGGAGCGGGCCACGGTGTGGCTCAACGGTCGCCTGATCGGCCAGCACTCGGGCGGCTACACGCCCTTCGAGCTCGACGCCCAGGGATTGCGGACGCGAGGTGTCAACCGCCTCGTGGTGCGCGCCTCGACGATGCGCGGGCCTTATGACCTCTCGCACTGGCGTTTCGAGTCGCGCGCTTGTCGCTATGGACGAGGCGGCTGGTGGAACTTCGGGGGTATCGACCGCGAAGTCGAGATCCGCCCGGTCTACGGCGTCGATCTCGAGCGAGCGCAGGCGCTACCGCGTTTGCGTTGCCCGCGCTGCCCCGCGCGACTGGAGCTGCGTGCCCTGCTGCGCAACGCCAGCCGCAAACCACTGGCGGTGACGCTGCACGCGCGTGTGCGTGCGCCTGACGGGCGGCACGTGATCAACGAAGTGATCGCTCGTCGCCGTCTAGCAGCCGGGGAACGAGCGTGGGTAGAGGGTTCGGTCGTGCTCGGTCGGGCGATGCTCTGGGAGCCCGCGCGTCCGGCTCTCTACGACGTTTCGCTGACCGCGCTCGGCGCGCCCGTCGTGACGACCGCGCGGGGCAGGGCGCAACTGCGACGGACAGCGGAAGCGACCAGCGCGACCGCCCGGGCGAACTACCACCTGAACGTCGGCGTGCGCCTGCTCGAAACGCGACCGGGCGGGATCCTGCTGCTAAACGGGCGGCCGCTCTCGGCGCTCGGCGTGAGCTTCCACGAGGATGACCCGCGCCTCGGTTCGGCTCTCGGGGCCCGCGAGCGAGGTTGGCTTGTGAGGCGGCTGCGCGATCTCGGGGCCACGATAACCCGCTCGCACTATCCCCCGCACCCCGCGTTGCTAGAAGCGTTCGACCGCGCGGGGATCCTCTATTGGGCGCAGCCACCCGTCTACCAACTGAGCAACGGTGCCCTCAACGAGGCCTGGGTGCGACGCGACGCGCTCGAAGCGGTACGCCAGATGGTCGAGGCGCAGATCAACCACCCGTCGGTGGTGGTCTGGTCGCTCGGCAACGAGCTGGCCCTCGGTGACGGGCGCTACGCGGGCGGCGTCGGTGCCGGCTACGAACGCTACGTGGAGGCTGGCGTGCAGCTCGTGCGCTCGCTCGATCCGACGCGGCTCGTCGGCATCGACCGGGCCGCCCCGGAAGACCCAACGCGCGTCTGGCATCCGGTGTTCGACCTTCTCGACGTGCTCGGCGTAAACGAGTATTTCGGCTGGTACCGCGGCCGCGACAGCGCCGCCGGGGCGATTCTCGACCAGTTCCACAAGGCCTACCCCGACCGGCCGATCGTCGTCACCGAGTTCGGCGCCGAGTCCACGCACGAAGGGCCCGCCGACCGCAAAGGGACCTACGCCTTCCAAACGCGCTACCTCCTCGACCACCTCGCCCAGTTTGAGCGTCGGCGTTGGATCGCCGGCTCCCTGGTGTGGATCCTGCGCGACTTCCGGGTCAATCCGGACTGGACGGGTGGCAACCCGAACCAGCCGACGCCGCCGTGGAACAACAAGGGCCTGATCGACGAAACCGGGGCGCCGAAGCCAGCGTACTGGGAGCTGCGCAAACTCTTCCGGGCGCGCCGCGGCGCGGCGAGGGGCTAGCCTGCCGCCCGTGAACGCTCGCAGCAAGTGGTTGGCGTTGGCGCTGGTCGGCGCGCTTGCCGGATGCTCTCCCGGCCGCGCCGCGAGCGGCGGCGGCCCTAACCCCAACGACAAGCGCGGACAGGCGCTCGCCTGTCTGCGCGCCGACGGCCTGCCGGCGCTTCCGGTCGGTGATGACCGCATCGTCGTCGGCGAGGGCCGCGGCGCGCCGCGTATCCGCTACTTCACGACCAGTGGCGAGGCCGAGGCACTGCAGTTCAAGGGTGGTGCGGAGGGCGCCGAACAAATCGGCAACGCGCTGCTCTGGACGGGCTCGGCCTCGGACCGCCTGCTCGAGCGCATCGAGGCGTGCCTCGACGAAGTGCCGTAGCCGCGGCGCCCGCAAGCGCTCGGGGCTGGCGGTGAGCGGCGACCAGCAACGTCGGGCGGCGCGCGAAGCTACGGCGCTTTGCCGATCAGCGCGAGCGTAGTGCGAGCCCCGAAGCGCCGCACCTCGTAGATCGCGACGTCGTTGCGCCCCCGCCGGAATACCCACCAGGGCACGACGATCGAGAAGTTTTCGCCCTGGTCACGGACCAGATGGAAGGTGCGACCGACCCCCACGATCGTGCCGTTCACTGCGACCGCGACGTCGCGCGTCGCGCCGCGCGGCGACCCGGTCACCGTTCCCGTGACCCACACCGGGACCGTCGACGAGCGGGGGTCGACGTTGCGGTACTCGGCCCGCTCGACGAACCGCGCACCGAGACCGGCAGCCCGCACGCTGGCGAAGGCGCTCACCGGCTTACGCAGAAGGTCTTTGTTCGGTCCGATCTCGAAGAACCGCCAGGGACCATCCGCACCCTCTCCGAACAGCGCAAGCTTGCGCCGGAGCAGCGCTTGCTTGCGCTGCTGCCATTCGCGCGCCGAGAAAACGAGCGGCCGGAACGTCCCTCGCTCGAATATGCGCACCCGTCGTCGCCGCCGCACCACAGCGCTGCCGGCCGGGTGGCCGTCCATCTTCACACGCGGGTCGACACCGAGGGTGCGCAGGATCGTCGGCAAGATGTCGACCGTCTCGACGTAGGAATCGTCGATCCGTCCACGGCGTTGGAACGGCGCCTTGAGGATGAAGGGGATCGCGCCGACCGCCTCGGCGTTGCGTCGTGTCAAGCGCCTGCGGTCGTACACGCCGACGTCGAAAGCCACCCCGTGGTCGGCGGCGATCGCGATCAATGCTTTGTCGTAAAGGCCGCTTTGCTTGAGGTGGCGGATTAGCCGACCGAGAAGGTAGTCGGCGAACCCCACCTGCAGAAGGTGCCGCTGCCAGAGCACGGCGACTTGCCCGGGGTCGCGGTAGGAGTAGCGGTTGATCCCCGGAATCGGGTCGCTAGCGACGCGGCGGTACTGCTGACCGGTGGGCAAGTACTGCCAGGGAACGTGCGGCAGCAGCGTGTGCTTGAAGTTGAGTGACGGCCGCACACTCGGCCGGATGCGCGCTACCCAGGTGAGAAACCGGTGGTTGCGATTGCCGTTGAGGTTGGCGCGCGTGTTAGGGCGCTCCCCAGCCGCAGCCGCCGCCGCAGACACGCGCTCGGACTCCTCTGCTTCGTCGTCACTGCCGCCGAAGTTCCCCCAGGTCTGCGAGACCGATGGCAGTCGCTCCTCGATCCCCTCGGGGGCAACCACGTGCGCCCACACCAGTGAGAGGTCGTCGACCATCGAGCGCACCCGCGCGGCGAACGCCTGGCTCGTACGTTCGTCTTTGCACAGCGAGGTCGGACAGACGCTGGTGGCCTCCTCGGAGACGTTCATCGAGTAGCTGCGCCCGAGCAGCGTGAAGATGCTGTGGGGGTGGTCGGACGCCGTCGGCAAGCGGTCCCGTCGCGGATAGTTGCCGTCCATGATCGCCGGCTGGGCCCGCTCGGTCGAGTCGTACACGGTGTAGGCATTGCGGTACCAAGTGCCGTCGGCGGCGAGCGCCGCGAAGTTCGGGTAGCGACGGGCATCGATCTGTCCCCGCGAGTCGAGCAGCGAAACGACCGGGAACTCGTCGAACAGCACAACCACCACCGGCGCGCGCGGCACCCCGCCAATCGCGCGCGCACTAGCCTCGCTCGGGAAGACCAGCTTCGAAACCGGTGAAAACAGCAGGAGCAAGGCCAGGAACAAGACCGGAGCGATCGCAAGCGCCGAGACGAACGATCGCGCGACCGAGATGCGGGCGTACAGCGCAGCCACGGCCAAGCCGACAGCGATCGCCAGCGCCAGGTGTGCGCCGATGCCGAGCTCGAAGAGCCGCTTGAGCGTCGGCGAGACGATCAGCGCCACAAGCCCGGCGACGAACAGCAGATGGAGGATGCGCGCGGCCGACTGCGACGCCAGGGCCACGAGCCCTTCGACCACGACCAGCGCGAGCGGCGGCACCAGTACCCAGCCGACAGCGAAAACGACGATGTCGACGGGGGCCGAACCGCGAGCAGCGAAGAACTCCGGGTTTTTGCGCAGCAGGTCAAAGAGGGGCTCAGCAAAGGCGAGCGAGGAGAGCGCCAGCAGGTGCAGGAACGCAAAGCCGAGCTGGCGGATACCGCCCGCCTCCGGCGCCCACGTGGGTGCCGTTGCCGACCGCGCAGCGACCTGACTCATCCGTCGCTATCCGCCGAGCTCGCTATCAGACGCGTCGCCTCGGCTCCCGCGCCGCGGGGCCGCGCCGCGTACAGCACGCGCGTTCCCGACGGCAGTTCGAGGCGACGGTCGACCTCGAAGAACTCGCCGAGCTCGCGCTCGAAGCGCTCCAGCTGGTAGTCCGGGTGTAGGCCCTCGCGCTTGCCGGAGAGCAGTTTGCGCACCATCGGATCATCGCGGGTCGGGAACTCGATCACGAGCTCACCACCCAGCGACCACAGCCAGCCAAGGAACTCGCGAACCGGCACGTTGGCGGTGATCGCCACGTGGTGGATGAGCGCCAGCGCGAGCACAAGGTCTGGACGACCGCGCTCCCAGAGCGGCTTGCGCTCGGCCCCCCGCCAGCCGAGCCCCGGCGAGGGGTCGGCGAGGTTCACGACCAGCGGCAGGATGCGTTCTTCCCCTTCCTCGCGCAGGTCGCGGTAGAGCAGCTCCACCGGCCCCTGGTCGGCGTCGAGCGCGACCACGTAATCGGCGTGGCGCGCCGCGATCCGCGCGTAGCGACCGTTGTTGCAGCCGAGATCCCAGACCAGTCGCCGGCGACGAGCGCCCGCGGCTTCCTCCACGAAGCGCTCCTTGAGCTGCGTGTCTTCGTCGGTGTAGGTGTTCCGCTCGCCGTAAGCGACCCAAACGCCCCGCGGCGGCTGCCAGCGCAAGCGCTCGACGAGACGCTGCATCTTGCGGACGTTGGCCTCGAGCAGGCGTCGTTGCAGCTCGCGGTCCTGCAACTGCCGGTTGAGGCTCGACCGGATCTCGCCGGCTCGATCGGCGTAGCGCGCCTGCAGCCGTGCGTGCAGCGTCACGTGCGTGAAGACGCCGCGACGCAAGCGGTCGCGCAGCGGCAACAGCGACCGCATGTGCAAGGGATCGATGCCGTCGATCGCGCCGCGCAACAGAGGCTGGTAGGGAACGCGGCGCAGCGCTTGCAGGAGCAACGGGTAGAGGAAGAGCATGCAGAATTGGCGGTAGGCGGTCCAAGTCTCGCCCGGACGCAAACGCTCGAACGAGCCGACGTCCACGAAGGTCGGCCGCGACCCCACGAACTGCACGTTGTAAGGCGAGGCGTCCTTCAGCGTCAGCCCCTCGGCGAGCGCCTCCTGCAAAAGCCCGAGCTGCAGCAGCGCAGCGTCCTTGAGCATCGAAAACGGCCACTCGTAGGGGTACGAGACGAACGGCACACGCTCATGGCGCAGCACCGCCGCGGGCTCCTTCACCAGTGGTAAGTCGAGGGACCGCCAGTCGTCGACCCGCTCGGTGCGTACGACACGGCCGTCCTCCTGCGTTCGCGCGAAAAGACGCGTGCTCGCAAAGGCGTTGAAGTCCTCCAGGCCCTCGCGACTCAACACGCGCAGCACCTCCCCCGCCGCGTAGAACACGCGGCTCTCCGGATCGCGGAAGGAACCCGCGTCGAGGCGCGCGTCGAGGGCCTGCGGCGAGCGCGCGCCGTCGCCGCGCGGCGAAACCGGCTCCACTACCTCAGCCGGCGTCGGCGCCGCCCTGCGCTTCCTTGCCAGCGCTCGTCTCGTCGGGCTTGCGAATGCGTAGGAGGACGAGCAGGCGGTGCCAGTACATGCGGATCGTGACCGCTACGGCGGCGAGACCGCCGGCGATGATCGTGAGGATCTGCCCTCCGCTCGACGGGTCGATGTATGCGATCAGCTCTTTCATGGCAGCTCCGTTCTTGACGTCGCGAGACTTTAGACTGCGATTCGCGGTCGGGCCGCGAGCGACCTCCGGGCGACCGACGACGCGACCCCGCCCGACCGCGACAAGGGGGTCGAACGCCTCTACAGGCTACCGACCGGCGCCCCGGCGAGATGAAGCTGATCATCCAAATCCCCTGTTACAACGAGGAGTCGACGCTGCCGCTCACGCTGCGCGAGCTGCCGCGCAGCGTCCCCGGCTTCGACCGTGTCGAGTGGCTGGTGATCGACGACGGCTCGACCGACCGCACGGTCGAAGTGGCGCGCCAGCACGGCGTGGATCACATCGTCCGTCTCACTAAGAACAAGGGTCTCGCGATGGCCTTCCAAGCGGGGCTCGACGCCTGCCTCAAGCTCGGCGCCGACGTGATCGTCAACACCGACGCCGACAACCAGTACTGCGCGGCCGACATCCCGCGCCTCGTCGAACCGATCCTGCGCGGCGAGGCGGACATGGTGATCGGCGATCGGCGAGTCGACTCGATCGAGCACTTCTCCCCTCTCAAGAAACGCCTGCAGCGGCTCGGCAGTGCGGTCGTGCGGCGCGCGTCCGGCACCCAAATTCCCGACACCACCTCGGGCTTCCGGGCCTACAACCGTGAGGCAGCGCTGCAGGTACAGGTCGTCTCGCGCTTCACCTACACCCTCGAGACGATCATCCAAGCGGGCAAGATGGCGATCGCCGTCGACCACGTCCCGATCCGCACCAATCCGAAGACCCGCGAGTCGCGCCTGTTTCCATCGATGTGGGCGTACGTGCGCCGCAGCGCGGCCGCGATCCTCCGCGTTTACACGCTGTACGAGCCGCTGCGTGTGTTCCTGATCGCGGCGGGCGCGGTGGCGTTGCTGGCGCTCGTGATCTGGGGGCGGTTCCTCTACTTCTTCGCGATCGGCGAGGGCAAGGGGCACATCCAATCGCTGATCCTGGGAGCGACGCTTTTCGTCGTGGCGACCCAGCTCGCCGCCCTGGGCGTGATCGGCGACGTGCTGGCCGGCATGCGCGTGCTCCAGCAGCGGACACTCGAGCGTGTGCGACGGGTGGAGCTGGCGCTAGGCGTTCCTCCCTCCCACTACGAGCCAGGCGGGCGGTGGCCGCACAAAGACGCACCGGCCACCGCCAGCGAGGCCGGCGCAGAAGATCCACCACCGGCCGTTCCCGGTGACCCCGCCCACCAGTCGCAAGCAGCGGCCGGGAGGGGCCGTTGAGGGAGACGCAGACGCACCTGTCTGGGCGGTCGTCTGGGCTCTCGGCGAGCGACGTCCCCACCGGCAACACCTTCGACAAGTACGGCTCACGCAACCCGCTCGTACGACGTCTCGTGAGCGCCTTCGAACGCGACCTCGACGAGTTGCTCAGGCGCGCGGACCCGCAGAGCCTGGTCGACGTCGGCTGCGGTGAAGGCATCCTCAGCGAGCGGATCGCGCGACGCTTCGGCTGCCCGGTCGTGGGACTCGACCTCGACGACCCCAAGCTGCGCGAGCACTGGCGCCAGCGCAGCGCTCCCCGCCTGGAGTTCGTAGCCGGCGACGGCCATGAGCTGCCGTTCGCCGACGACAGCTTCGACTGTGCCGCGGCGATCGAGGTCCTAGAACACGTTCCCGACCCCCGCAAGACGCTCGCCGAAATGCGGCGAGTGGCCCGCCGCTACATCGTCTGCTCGGTTCCGCGGGAGCCGCTGTGGCGGATCCTCAACATGATGCGTGGCGCCTACCTTCGTGAGCTCGGCAACACGCCGGGCCACATCAACCACTGGAGCAAGCGCAGCTTCATCGCCCTGCTTTCGAGGTATGGCACGGTCGAGGAGGTGCGTACGCCGCTGCCGTGGACGATGGCGCTCGTGCGCATCGGTTGAGCTCCCGGCGGCTCGCCGCGCGAGCCCGTGTCAGCCGCGGCTACGGGCGCGGCGCCGCGGTGCTGTCGATCGGTATCGGCACCACCGGGCTCGTCACTTTCGGCTACTTCGCGCTCGCCAGTCACGCGCTCTCAGCGACCGACTACGGCGGCATCGCTCTGCTCTGGTCGGTCGTCTTCGTCACCGCTTCGGTGATCTGGCGGCCGGTCGAGCAGTTCCTCTCGCGCTCGATCGCCGACTGTGACGCGCGGGGGGTATCACCCCGCCCCTATCTCGCCTCAGCGGGAGCGATCCAAGTCGCTCTTGCCGGGCTCTTCGTAGCGGTCGCACTGCTTTTGCGCGGACCACTCGAGGAGGGACTGTTCGGGGATCGCGAGACGCTGTACTGGATCCTCCTGGCGACCGTAGTGGCGTACGCCGCCAGCTACTTCGCGCGCGGGTTCCTAGCTGGCCACGGCCGTTTCGGCCTCTACGGTGGGCTGGTCCTCTTGGAGGCCACCTCGCGCTGCGCCTTCGCGCTTGCCGCGGTTTCCGGCGTGACCCACGGGCAGACGGCGGTCGCGCTCGGAATGGTCGCGGCACCGCTCGTTTCCCTCGCCGTGGTGCCTTGGGGCATCCGCCGTGTCGAAGCGCCGGCCATAACGCCCCCGGCAGCGCGACCGGCCGAGGGTGTGGCAGCGGGGCTGCGTAGTGGCACCGGCTTCGCCGGCGCGCTGGTCGTGATCATGGCCTGCGAACAGACCTTCCTCAACGCCGGGCCGTTGCTCGTCAAGCTGCGCGACGGGGCAACCGGGGCGGCGCTCGCCGGCCAAGCCTTCAACGTGCTGTTGATCGCCCGTGCCCCGCTGCAGCTCTTCCAAGCGATCCAGACTTCGATCCTGCCCCACCTCACCCGCTTGCGCGCGCACGGCGAGCGCGAATCTTTCGCCCGCAGCGTCGCTGCCACGATTGCGCTGATCGGCGCTTTCGCAGCGGCCGTCGCCAGCGCCATGGCGGTCGCCGGGCCGCAGCTCATGGCGCTGGTCTTCGGCGGCGACTACGAACGCCTGCCGCTGGTCGTGATGGCTGTCGGGATGGGGATCTACCTGGCGGCCGCCACGCTCAACCAGGCGGTGCTCGCGGCCGGCCGCGCAGCGTCGGCAGCCGCCTGCTGGCTCGCGGCGCTCGCCCTCTTCACTCTCGCGCTCGTGGCTCCGCTGGTCGACGACCGCATCCTCCACGTGACGATCGCCTACACGCTCGGCGCGCTGGCGCTAATGGTGCTCTTGGCGCGACTGGCACGCGCCAGCGCAGCGTCCCCCGATCAGCAAGCGCCGACCGCCTCAGATCGGCTGCAACATCGAGTGCCCGCAGGAGGGGCAAGCGACGTTGGCGGTCGCTGACATGCGCGCGATCGTCGAGTGCGCGCCGCAGCCCGGACACGCGGAGGTCAGCTGGAAGCGCCGCAGACACGCCACGCACCGGTAGCGCCCCGCCAAGTTCGTGCCGTGCAGGGCTGGCTGCCCACAGGCCGGACAGCGCGGGGCACGCGGCACCGCCGACGCCGATCCGCCGTCGCGATCCAGGCTCAACAAACCGCCGCCTCCACCCTGCGCACGGAACGACCATGACCGCGCAGAAACTCGGCCGCTCCCATTGCCCGTCCGCCCGCGGGCTGCACACGCAGTAGCTCGAGTAGCCCGTCGACGGCGACCAAAAACAGTCGTTCGCGGCAAGCCACGAGCTCTCCCGGCCGCGCGTCGACCGCCGACGATCCCGGGTGGGCGCGCGCAGCACGCACCTTGAGGTCGCCGCCGCCGGGGATCTGCAGGTGGCAGCCGATGTGCGGGTTGAGGGCGCGCACGCGACGCGCCAAGCGCTCGCATCCGAGCGCCGGATCGAGGACCCGCTCGTGCTTCTCCACCCGCGACGCGTAGGTGATCCCGTACGACGGCTGCGGGCGCGGCGGCGGACGTAGGTCGAGCGCGTCGACCAACAGCTCGCCGGCCAGACGGGCGATGCGCGCCGACAGCGACCCCCAGTCGTCGTCGGGCAGGATCGGCTCGCTGCGTTGCAGCAGCAGCGGCCCGGCATCGAGCTCGCGCTCGGTGAGCATGATCGACACCCCGGTCAGCGGATCACCAGCTTCGATCGCCCGCTCCAACGGAGCGGCCCCGCGCCAGCGGGGCAACAAAGATGGATGCACGTTGAGGATCTCCCACCGCGACAAGAGTTCGTCACCGAGTAGCGCGCCGTAGGCGCACATGCACAGCAGTTCGGGGCGCGCCGCCGAGATCCTGGCGATCGCCGCTTCGGCGTTGACATCTTCGGGTTGGAAGACCTCGAGTCCGAGCGTGCGTGCGGCGTCAGCCACCGGCGGCGATTGCACACGCTGGCCGCGCCCCCTTGGACGGTCGGGTCGGGTGACGACGAGCGACGGCCGGTGGGGACTTGCGACCAGCCGTTCAAGCACCGCCGCCGCCAGCTCGGTCGTGCCGAGGAAGACGGTGCGCACGCGGGCAGCGTAGCCCGCGCGTCAATAAGGTTCGCGAGCCGTGATCGGCACCAACCCAGACGTCGAGCTCGCCGGTCCGCGCGGACCGCGTGACGAGGAGGTCCTTGGCGAACGCGCGCTGGCGCTGGTCGGGCGCCTGCACGCCGAGCTCGAACACGAACGTCAGCGGCTGTTGGCGGCTCGTCGCGAGCGGCAAAGCCGGCTCGACGCCGGCGAGCTCTTCGACTTTCCGGCGGCGACGCGGGAGGTTCGCGAGCGCGCCTGGACGGTTCCCGAGCCGCCGCCCGATCTGCGCGACCGGCGCGTCGAGATCACCGGTCCGCCCGAGCGCAAGATGGTGATCAACGCTCTCAACTCGGGGGCGCGCTGCTTCATGGCCGACTTCGAGGATGCGACGGCCCCAAGCTGGCGCAACCTGGTGGAGGGACAGATCAACGTCCTCGACGCCGTCGAGCGGCGGATCGAGTTCGTCGCGCCCGACGGGCGCGTTTACCGGCTGGTAGAGAACCCGGTGACGCTGCTCGTGCGCGTGCGCGGCCTACACCTGCCCGAGCGCCACGTCCGGGTGGGCGGCCAGACGGTAGCCGGCTGCTTCGTCGACGCCGCGCTGTTTCTCGCGAACTGCGCCGAGCCGCTGCTGAAAAGGGGCAGCGGGCCGTACCTCTACCTGCCGAAGCTCGAGTCGCGGCACGAGGCCCGTTTCTGGAACGAAGCGCTCCGGCTCTGCGAGGACCAGCTCGGTCTCGATCGCGGCACCGTGCGCGTGACGGTGCTGATCGAGACGCTGCCAGCAGCGTTCGAAATGGACGAGATCTTGTGGGAGCTGCGGGAACGCGTCCTCGGCCTCAACGCCGGGCGCTGGGATTACATCTTCTCGGCGATCAAGCGTCTGCGCGCGCACTCCTGGGCGGTACTGCCGGACCGCTCCCAGGTGACGATGACGGTGCCCTTCATGCGTGCGTACACGGAGCTTTTGGTGCGGACCTGTCACCGCCGTCGCGCCCAGGCCATCGGTGGCATGGCCGCGGCGATCCCGTCGCGCAGCGATCCTGCCGCCCGCGAGCGGGCGCTTGCCGCGGTGGCCGCCGACAAGCGTCGAGAAGCGGCCGACGGTTTCGACGGAACCTGGGTCGCGCACCCCGACACGGTCGCGACAGCGAAAGCCGAGTTCGACCGCGTGCTGGGCGACCGCCCCGACCAACGCGACCGCTTGCGCGAAGACGTGGCGGTCGAAGCGCGCGATCTCCTGGCTCTCGATCGCACCCCGGGCGAGCGCACCCTGCAAGGGCTGGAGGGCGCGTTCGAGGTAGCGCTGCGGTACCTCGCCACCTGGCTGGCCGGGCGCGGTGCAGTCGCCATCCACGGCCTGATGGAGGACGCCGCCACCGCCGAGATCTGTCGCGCGCAGGTCTGGCAGTGGCTGCGCCACAAAGCGCAGCTGGCGGATGGCCGCACGGTCGCTCCGGAGCTTGCGAGGGAGGCGCTAGAGCGGGCTTACGAGCGGGCACGCGCAGGACTCGAAGAAGTGGCCGACTGGCCGGCCCTGGCGCGCCTCGGCGAAGCCGCCGAGCTGGTGCGCCGGCTCGTCTTCAGCGACGAGTTCGTGGAGTTCCTGACCTTGCCGGCGTACGAGCGCCTGCGCGGCTAGTCGCTCGCTGTAACCGGCGAGCTCTGGTCGCGCGGCGAGCTCGAGTCGCTCGCGGCAGCCGGCGAGCTCAGGACGACGTCGGCGCCAGCGGCCGGGCGTTCAAGCGCCTCTCGCAGCGCGCGCAGCGCGGCGCGGCGCTGATCGCGCGGCACGCGGTCGAGGATCAGGATGCCGTCGAGGTGGTCGAGCTCGTGCTGGATCACACGCGCCTCGAGACCCGACGCCTCGAGCTCGATCGCCGCGCCGTCGAGTTGCTGGGCGACCACGCGGATCGCGAGGGGTCGCTCGACCTCGAGCAGCACCCCGGGGAGCGAGAGGCATCCTTCCTCCGCCACCTCGAGCTCCTCGCTGTGCCACACCAGCTCGGGGTTGACGAGGACCCGGGCTTCGCTCTCCTCATCGATCTGGTAGACGAGCAAGCGTTGCGAAAGCCCCGCCTGGGGTGCCGCCAACCCGATGCCCAGCGCGTCCCGCATCAGTTCGATCATCTCTTGCGCCTGACGCCGCAGCTCGTTGTCGAAGCGTGCCACCGGCGTCGCCCGTGAGCGCAGAATCGGGTCGCCGTACTGGCGAATGCGGGCGAGCGCCCGACGGCGCCGTGCGGCCGTTTCGGGGTCGAGCTGCTGGGGCTCGCGCAGCTCACCCTCGAGCCGCCCGGGCGGCCGCTCGCAGGCTTCGCCGAGGGAGGTCGTTCGGTCGGTCGGCACGTCGGCGAGTGTACGGCTCACGGTCGTGGACTCGACGCCGGCACGCCCACTCACGGGCCGGCAACGGTGCGTCTCAACACGGGTCGACGTCCACCACCAGTGTCGCCTCACCGAGCGCACGCGCCCGCGCAAGTTCGGCGACGACCTCGCGGATCGCTTGAAGCTTGTGCTCGGCCGGCGGTTCGGCTTTGACCACCAGGCGCGCGCGGAACTTGCCGGCGCGCCGGAACAGCGGGGCCGGACCGAGCGCCGCTACGCCGGCCTGCGCGAGCTCGCTGCGGACGCGCTCAGCGGCCGCCAGCTCCGCGCCAGCGGTCGCGCTCCCCAGCTCGATCTCGATGAGCTCGACGAACGGGGGGTAGCCGAGCGCTCGCCGCCATTCCAGTTCTTCGCTTACGAAACCGTCGGCGTCGTGGCGCGCAGCGTAGCGCAGTGCCCGGGCCTGCGGATCGCTTGCCTGCACGATCACGCGCCCGCGTTGGCTGCCGCGGCCGACGCGACCCGCGAGCTGCGTTACCAGCTGAAAGACCCGTTCCTGGGCGCGGTGGTCGGGGAGCGCCAAGGCCGCGTCGGCGGCGACCACGAGACCCAACTCGACGCCCGCGAAGTCGTGGCCTTTGGCGACCATCTGGGTGCCTAACAGCACGCCCGCCTCCGCGCGTTCGAAGGCCGCGAGCACGCGCGCCGGCCCGGTGGCGGCGGAGGTGTCGGCGTCGAGACGGAACACCGGCAAGGGGTCGACGAGCGCCGCCAGCGCCTGCTCCAGCTGCTCGGTCCCAGCGCCGCCGAGAACTAGCGACACCGACCCGCAACTCGGGCAGCGACCAGTTGGTCGCTCCGCGTAACCGCAATGGTGGCAGCGCAGCAACCGCACAGCGCGGTGCCAAACGAGGGCAACGTCGCAGTTCGGACATCCAAGCGCGCGACCACAGGAGCGGCAGGCCGCGTAGGGCGCGTAGCCGCGGCGATTGAGCAGCACGATCGCTTTCGCCCGCCGCGTGCGCACCTCTTCGAGCGCGTCGATCGCGGCCTGGGCCAGGCGTCCATGGGCTTCCGACCGCACGACCTCGACCGGCGGCAGCCGCGAGCCGTCGGCGCGCTCCTGCAAAGCGACCCGCTGCCACCGCGCGAAGCTCTCGACGCGCGGGGTCGCGCTGCCGGCGAGAAGCAGCGCGCCCGCTCGCCGCGCCAGTTCCTCGGCGACGCGGCGGGCGTCGTAGCGAGGGTCCTGTTGCTGCTTGTAGGCGTCGTCGTGCTCTTCGTCGACGATCACTAGCCCCAACTGCTCACACGGGGCGAAGAGGGCCGAGCGGGCACCCACGCAGACGCGCGCAGCGCCGCTTCGCAGGCGCTGCCACTCGCCGCGCCGGACGGCTTGTTCGAGACCGGAGTGCAGGACCGCCACGGCGTCGCCGAAGCGCGCCTCGAAGCGCGCCACGGTCTGCGGCGCAAGCGCTATCTCCGGCACCAGGACAATCACCGACCGTCCCTGCTCGAGACAGCTTTCGGCTGCGCGCAGATAGACCTCGGTCTTGCCGCTACCGGTGACGCCATGCAGCAACAGCGGCGCGGGCTGCGGTTCGCTAAGGCGCGCCTCGATCACCTCGAGCGCTTTTCGCTGGGCCGCGGTCGGCACGGCGTCGCGCAGTAGTCGACCGACGGCGATTCCCCGGCCTCTTAGTGCGACGGTTCCCACGGGGCGCCGCCTGACCAAACCTCGCCGTTCCAAGCGTCGCAGGCTCTCCCGCGTCGCCGCGAGACCGGCTTCGGCAAGGGCCTCGGTGGCGAGCGGGCCGTCGGCAAGCGCCGCAAGCAGCTCACGCTGGCGCGCCCCTAGACGTTGGTTCGCCGCCCCTAACGCTTGGCGACCGGCTTCCGTGAGCTCGAGCAGCGCTCGCCGCGCCGTGCCCTGCCTACGCGCCCGCGCCGTCAGTCCCGGTGGCAGCGCCAGCGCGAAAGCGCGGGCGGGTGTCGTGCAGTAACGCTCGGCAAGCCATAGGCAGAGCTCGACGAGGCTCGACGGGAGTGACTCCGCGAGCAGCGCCAGCGGTCTGCGCAGACGCGAACGGGGCAACTCGCTCTCGCGCAGCAGCTCGACGACGACGCCGATCGCCCGCTCGCGGCCGAAGGGGACGACTAGCAGCGAGCCGCGCCCGAGCTCGCCAGCATCGCCGCCCACAAACGTGTCGACCAGGTAGTCGAAGGGACGATCGACGGCACGGGTGGAGAGCAGCGGGTAAACGCGCGCGATCACTGCCTCGGCAGGTGCGGTGACCGGCGCTGGCCGCTCGCGGTTATTGGCGCGCTCGCCGACAGTCCCGGCCTCGCGGTCCACGGGAGTTCGCCTGCTGGCGCGCATCTCGGAGGACGGTAAAGGCCGCGTCGGTCAGTCGTTCTGGGCCGCCGCCGCGCTGAGCGAGTGCTGCGCCGGGCGCTCGCGAGCGCCGCTACGGCCGTTAGGATGCGGTCCGGTCCGAGGGCGACCGTCGCGTTCGGGGGAGCGCGATGGTCGTGTGACCAACCGCACTCGATCCGGTGTCACCGCTACTTGCGCCGGGCACGGGTGTTGTACCCACAAGACCCCCTGGCCAATTGCTCGAAAGACCCCAAGGAGGAGTGGAATGCGACCGAAAGGAAGGCTTGCGTTAGGCGCGCTGGTGGCGTGCGTGGCGCTGCTTGCGATCGCCGCCGTCGCGTACGCGGCCAACACGTACAAGGTGTTCGGGAAGGGCACGCCGTACGGTGCCGGCTCGCCCGCCAAGCCGTTGCCAAAGAAGCTCTTCATCGGCTACCAAGTCGACTCCGACGACGGCAAGCAGCCGAGCCCGGTAAAGAGCTACGAGTTCCGGATTCAGGGCGGCACGCAGTTCGCCAAGTACTTCCCGAAGTGCACGATCAAGCAGGCGAATGCGAAAGAGTTCGCGAAGGCCGACGCCGCCTGTCGGAAGGCGAAGGTCGGCTTCGGTTGGGTGCGTAACACGACCGCCCCGCCCGGTGCCGATCTCAACGGACCGGAGATCCTCACCTGCAACCTGCGCCTGACGATGTACAACCTCGGCTACGGCATCGCCCTGAGGCTCGACGGCAGCCCGGAGGCGACCGATCCACGCATGAAGTGCGTGATCCCAATCGGCCAGTCGATCGAGGCGCGCTGGACCAAGCCGCGGGTGCGTGGGAAGCCCGGGTCCGGCCTCAAGTTCACGGTTCCGCCGAACCTGCTGCGTCCGCTCCCCGGTCTCGACAATTCGGTGCGCTACGTGGAGTCGACGATCAACCGGATCGTGCGCACCGTGACGATCAACGGGCGCAAGCGCAGGGTCCCCTACATCGGCTCGATCGCCTGCGCGAACAAGACGACGCGCTACGTGCAGGTGGTCTTCACCTCCGAGGCGGGGCAGACAACCGTCGCCGAACAGAAGACCCGCTGCTGAGACCAAGCGTCGGCGGCTCGCACCGGCCACAGCGCGGTGCGAGCCGCAGAAGCAGCTACTGCCGCGGGGGGCCCGGGCTACGCCCGGGCCCCCCGCTCTTTTCGGCGAACGGGATAGTCTTGACATGTTCGATGAGACATGGAACAGTGTTATGTGCCTTGGTAGTGCGTGAGGAGGAGTCGATGCTCATAGGTTCTCGACGTGCCGGTACCCGTAAAGCGGCATCGCCGCGCGGTCGCAAGGTGCTCTTGGTGAGCGCGGCCACGCTCGCGGCGGCGCTGGGCGCGACGACCGCCGTCAGTGCCCAGGACAACCTGTTGACGATCAACGGCCGGGGGCTGCCGCTCGGCGCGGGCAGCCCGACCCGGCCGCTCGCGAAGGATCTTTCGTTCCGTGTCGAGGTTCATCCACCCGGCGGTGTTCTGCCGGCACCGTTCGAGCGCTACCGCATCGTGATCCAGGGTGGTCGCGTCTACCCTCGGGTGCTACCGAGCTGCTCCGTGGCAAAAGCCGCGGCTGCCGACCACGCGCGGCGCTGCCAGTCGGCGCGCGTCGGCACCGGCACCGTCGACATCTGGTACGGAGCTCCCAAGGACCCGATCGCGACGACGCCGAGCTGCCGCATCTTCTCGACCTTCTACAACCTCGGCAGCGGCCTAGCGATCCGCTTGGACATCAATGAGCGGTCGCGCTGCCCGGTGGCCGCGCTGCCCCGCAACGTGCTCGTGGCCAACTTCATCAGGCCACGCCTGGGCGGCAAAGCGGCGAGCGGCATCGAGTTCACGGTGCCCCCGGAGCTGCGACACATAGCCGGCCTCTCGATCGTCGTGAAGAGCCTGACCGGGAAGTTCCGGCGCGTGCTCGGACAGGCCCGCGTAGCGGGGACGAAACGCAGCGTCGGCTACTTCTCCTCAGTCGCCTGCGCGAACCGCAGCCAGCGGCTTGTGGCGGTTAGCGCGGTCGACGAGAACGGACTCAGCTACCGAGCCAGAGCGCGCGTGCCCTGCTGATCACTGTCGGCGCTGGCGGATGCCAGCCCGGCCTGCTCGCGCAGGAGATCGGCCTTGTCGGTGCGCTCCCAGGTGAACTCCGGCTCTTCGCGTCCGAAGTGGCCGTAGGCAGCCGTCTTGCGGTAGATCGGGCGGTGCAAGTCGAGGTGCTTGCGGATCGCCATCGGCCGCAGGTCGAAGTGCTCGTCGATCAGCTCGAGGATCCGGGCCTTCGGAACCCGCTCGGTGCCGAACGTCTCGACCATCAAGGAAACCGGACGGGCAACACCGATCGCGTAGGCCACTTGCACTTCGCAGCGGTCGGCGAGACCGGCGGCGACCACGTTCTTCGCTACGTAACGAGCCGCGTAAGCGGCGGAACGGTCGACCTTTGAGGGGTCTTTGCCGGAGAACGCACCGCCGCCGTGGCGAGCCATGCCGCCGTAGGTGTCGACGATGATCTTGCGGCCGGTCAGTCCGCAGTCGCCCATCGGACCACCGATCACGAACTTGCCGGTGGGGTTGACGAGGAACGAGCGCTTGAGCGCGGCCTCGTCGAACATGTCCTGATAGCGCTCCGAGAGCACCGGCAACACCACGTGCTCCCAAAGGTCGGGCTTGATGTCCCGCTCGGCGTCCTTGCCTTCGGCGTGCTGCGTGGAGATCAGGAGCTTGACTATCTCCACTGGTCGGTCGTCGACGTAGCGAACTGTGACCTGGGTCTTACCGTCGGGACGCAGGTACGGCACCACCCCCTGCTTGCGGACCTCCGCCAGCCGGCGCGCGAGGGTGTGGGCGAGCTGAATCGGTAGCGGCATCAGCTCTGGCGTCTCACGCGTGGCGTAGCCGAACATCATGCCCTGGTCCCCGGCACCGGCGATATCGAACTCGTCGGCCTCTCCACCACGCGCCTCGAGCGCACGGTTGACACCCTGAGCGATGTCCGGCGACTGCTTGTCGACCGCGCACAGCACCGAGCAGGTGTGGCAGTCGAAACCGAAGGCCGCGTCGGTGTAGCCGATCTCGCGGATCCGTTCGCGCGCGATCTCGACGAAGTCGATGTGGGCATCGGTCGTGATCTCCCCGGAGATGATCACGAGCCCCGTGTTGACGAGGGTCTCGCAGGCCACACGGCCGTGCGGGTCCTCAGCCATCACCGCATCGAGCACCGAATCCGAGATCTGGTCGGCGATCTTGTCGGGATGGCCCTCGGTGACCGACTCAGAAGTGAACAGGAACTCGTTCTCGCTCAGACGCATCTGCTCTCCGTGGATATCCGACTTGGGCTCGGTCTTCTCGGTAAGTCTGACGGGTTGCCGCCGTTGGCGGGGGCCAAACCGCAGGCCGAGACGCGGGGGCGGCGGCCGCGGCCCCGGCGATCGCGCGAAGCGGCACCGCCCCGCGATCGCCTGGATCTCAAGATACCCGGCGGCGGCCGCGTTCGGCGGCTGCGCTGCGCTCGCCGCGTTCGCGCAAGTCGATCACCAGCGGTACGCCCTCGAGGCCGAAGCGCTCGCGCAGGCGATTCTCCAGGAACAAGATCCAGTCGCGCGCTACCAGCCCCTTGTCCGAGACCTGGAGCGCAAAGCGTGGCGGCGCGGTCGCGTACTGCGTGAAGTAGTAGGCGCGCAGCCGCTTGCCGCGCACCGCCGGGGGCTGCCGCAGCGCCAAGGTCTCGCTCAACAGGCGATTGAGAGCCGGCGTCGGCAAGCGCTCGTGCACGCGCTCTGCGAGCTCCAGGGCTAGCGCCACCAGGCGCTTGAGCCCACGCCCGGTGAGCGCCGAGACGGGCACGACCGGCGGGCGCTGACGCAAGCGGCTCGCCACGCGGGCCTTCACCTCCTCAAGGTCGCAGGTCGCGACATCCCACTTGTTGAGCGCGATCACGGTCGCACAGTGGGAGCGCATGGCGAGCTCGGCGATCCGTAGATCGTCGGCAGTGACGCCCTCCCGCGCGTCCGCGACGACGATCGCGACGTCGGCTCGCTGAGCGGCGCGTTCGGCGCGCAAGCGTGCGTACCACTCCACCGGCTCGTCGATTCGCCCGCGGCGCCGGATGCCCGCGGTATCGACGAGAACAAAGCGTCGCCCTTCGAACTCGACTTCGCTGTCGATCGGATCGCGGGTGGTTCCCGCGATCGGTGTGACGATCACCCGCTCTTCACCGACCAGGCGGTTGAGTAACGACGACTTGCCGACGTTCGGGCGCCCGATCAAAGCGACACGGCGCAGGTCCTCCGCCGGCGGCGTTGCGGCCGCCGACTCACCGACGTTCCCCGCCTGGTCGCGCTCGCGATCCCCCACGCTGCGCTCCAGCAGCTCGACGACCTGGTCGAGGAGGTCGCCGGTGCCGAGCCCGTGGGCGGCCGAGACAGCCAGCGGTTCGCCGAGCCCGAGCGCCCAGAACTCTTGAGCGAGACCGAGCTGCCGCGGGTCGTCGACCTTGTTGGCGACGACCAACGCTGGCCGCCCGGAGCGGGAGACGGCGCGCGCGGCTTCCACGTCGCCCGGCCGCAGGCCGGCGCGCGCGTCGCACACGAGCAGCACCAAGTCGGCCTGTTCGAGCGCCCGCGCCACCTGGGCACGCACCTGCCGCTGGATCTCGCCCTCGTCGCGCTCGTCGACGCCACCGGTGTCGACCAGCAGGAAGCGACGGCCCCGCCACTCTGCTGGCAGCTCCTTGCGGTCGCGCGTAACCCCGGGCTGGGCATCGACGACCGCTTCGCGCACCCCGGCGAGGCGGTTGACGAGCGTCGATTTGCCGACGTTCGGGAAGCCGACGACGGCAACGCGGGCGAGCGCCGGCGCGCCGCTGTTGGGCGCTTGCTCAGCGCGCACCGGCTCGGCGCGAAGCGGCGCCGACAGTGGCGTTCGCTCGTCAACCACTAGCGACACCTCCGTCTTTACGGGTCGCCGAGCGAGCGAGGCGCGCGCGCTCGACGAGCGCAGCGATCCGCTCGACCACCTCGCCGATCGAGAGCGCGGTGGTGTCGATCACGACCGCGCCGTCGGCGGCGCGCAGCGGCGAATGCGGGCGCTCGGCATCGCGGCGGTCGCGCAGCTCCTGTTCGCGCAAGACCGCGTCGACGTCGCGTCCGAGCTCGAATGCGCGGCGCCGTGCTCGCTCCAACGCGTCGGCTACGAGAAAGACCTTGACATCCGCACCCGGGGCGACAACGGTGCCGACGTCGCGGCCCTCGGCCACCCAGTCGCCTTGCGCCAGCAGTTGTCGCTGCTTCTCCACCAGCACCGCCCGCAGCTCGGGATCGGTGGCGATCCGCGAGGCCGCCTCAGCGGTCTCGGGTCGACGCAAAAGCTCCGTCACGTCCTCCCCGTTCAGGAGGACGCGGTCATCGGTCAGCTCGATGGTCGCCTCGCGCGCGGCTTGCGCAGGCGTGCGTCCAGCCGCGCGTTCGGCAGCGAGTGCGGCCGCCCGATACATCGCACCGGTGTCGAGATAACGGAAGCCAAGCTTGCGCGCGAGCTCGCGCGCGACCGTGCTCTTGCCGGCACCGGCGGGACCGTCGATTGCAACGACCATCGCGCCAAGCGTAGGGACCCGTGCGCTAGGCGGACGCTGCGGTGAGGCGCGCGAGGTCGTCGACGAACCCCGGATAGGACACGGCAGCCGCGTCGATCCCGCGCACCACGACGCCAGCTTGCGAAGCGAGCCCGGCGATCGCGCCGAGCATCGCCAAGCGATGGTCGCCGCGCGCGTCGACGACACCGCCGCGCAGCGGCGCTCCGGTGCCGTGAACGACGAACCCGTCGGGCAGTTCCTCGATCTCCGCGCCGAGCGCGCGCAGGTTCTCGCAGACCGCACTGATCCGATCGGACTCCTTGATCCGCAGTTCCTCCGCCCCCCGCACAACCGTGTCACCGTCGGCGAAAGCGCCCAGCAACGCGACCAGCGGCAGCTCGTCGATCGCCAACGGCACCTCCTCGGGCGCCACCGTCGTGCCCTCGAGCGGCGCGGCGGCGACGTCCAACTCGCCGACCGGCTCCTCCGGTGCGAAGGAGCCTTCCGGCTCGCGGGAACCGACGATCACGGCGCCCATCCGCTCGGCGATCGCGAGGAAACCGCAGCGCGTCCAGTTCAGGCCGACGCCCCGCACGACGATCCTGGACCCTGGGACCAGCAACGCGGCGGCGATCACGAAGGCGGCGGAAGAGGGATCGCCAGGAACCGCGATCGGTTCGAGCTCGAGCGCGTCCACCGGACACACGCGCAGCCGTCGACCGCGACGCTCAAAGGGCACGCCGGCGCGCACCAGCAAACGCTCGGTGTGGTCGCGACTCGGTACCGGCTCGCTGACCTCCGTCACCCCCTCGGCCAAAAGCCCGGCGAGCAACACGCACGATTTGACCTGTGCGCTCGCGACCGGCAGGTCGTACTCGATGCCACGGAGCTGCGCGCCGGTTACCGTGAAAGGCGGGTAGCGCCCTTCGCGCGCTGCGATCTGGGCGCCCATCCGCCCAAGCGGCTCGGCGATGCGGTCAACCGGGCGTCGACGAATCGAAGCGTCGCCGTCGATCGTCCAGCGGCGCCCCGCCTGACCGGCAAGCCAGCCGGGAAGCATGCGCATCAAGGTCCCGGAGTTGCCGACGTCGAGCAGTCCGCCGGTCGTTTCCAGCGCCCCCCGCAACCCGACGCCACGCACGACGAGCTCGTCGCCGCGCCGCTCGATGCCGGCACCGAGCCGCTCGAGCGCCGTGAGGGTCGAGCGCGTGTCGGCAGCGTCGAGGTAGTTACGGATCACCACCGGCTCGTCCGCCATCGCGGCCAGTAGCGCGGCGCGATGGGAGATCGACTTGTCGGCGGGTGGCAGGTACTCGCCGCGCAGCGGACCCACCGGTTCGAACCGTCGCTCGCCCACCGCTTGCCTACCCCTCACCGCTCGGCGACCGCGAAGCCGAGGCTCTCGATCAGTCGTCGCGCCCGCCGCGCAGGCTCGTCACCGGCGATCCACAGGGTGATCGAGCCGGAGCGCATGTCGGGAGCCGGCGCGAGGGTCATATCGGCGATGTTGACACCCTCTCGGCCGAGCGCGAGCGCCACCTGGGCGACGACGCCGGGACGGTTCGGCACCACGAAGGCCAGCTCGTGCAACGGACCCTCCGCGAGATCACGCTCGACGAGCTCCTTGCGGGCGGCGCGTGCCCGCTCATTCCAGTCGCGCAGCCATGCCTCATCGCCGGCGCGCAAGGCGTTCGCCACCTCGCTGAGGGCGGCGCTCGTACGCTCGAGCTCCTTAGCGATCGCCGCTCGGTTGGCGAGGTAGATATCCACCCAGACGTCGCTGTTGGAACCGGCGACACGGGTGGCGTCGCGAAAGCTGGGAGCGATCGCGGGGATCGGTTCGCCCTCCCTTTGACTGGCCGCGACGACTTGCCCGACCAAGACGTTGGCGAGCACGTGCGGGAGGTGACTGAGCGCTGCCATCAGGCGGTCGTGACGCTCCGCCTCGATCGCCACCGGACGCGCCCCGAACGCCTTGAGCAAGCGGTGCAAGCGCTCGTAGAGGATGCCGGAGCTGTGGGGCATCGGCGTCAAGTACCAGATCGCCCCGTCGAAGAGGTCGCCGCGTGCATGCTCGACCCCCGCCGTCTCGGCCCCCGCGATCGGGTGCCCGCCGATGAAGCGCTCGTCGCGAGCGGCGGCCGCGAGCGGCGCCTTCGTCGAGCCGACGTCGCTGACCACGCACTCGGCGCCCGCCGCCGCGAGCGCCCGCTCGGCTAAAGCCGCCAAGGCGCCGACCGGAGCGCACAGAAAGCACGCCTCGGCGTCAGCCACCGCCGCTTCCACCGTCGGCGCGGCGACATCGATCGCGCCGCGCTCAAGGGCCCGCTCCAGCGCCTGCGGATCGGGGTCCCACCCGGACACCCGCGCGCCCTCCACGCGCTCGCGCGCGGCGAGGCCGATCGACCCTCCGATCAGGCCGACGCCAAGAACCCCGATCCTCACCGCGCGACCACGGGACGCCCCTTAGACGCCCGCCTGAATCACCTTGCCGGCGAGCTCGGCGGCCTGCTCGACCCGTTTCAGGTACTCGGCGAACGTCTCCGCGCGGAGCTGCTGCGGCCCGTCGCAGACCGCCGCATCGGGGTTCGGATGGACCTCGACGATCAGGCCATCGGCGCCGGCTGCGGCCGCCGCCAAAGACAGTGGCTCGACCAGCGAACGCCGTCCAGCCGCGTGACTCGGGTCGACGATCACCGGCAGGTGGGTGAGCTCCTTAAGCACCGGCACGGCCATGATGTCCAGGGTGAAGCGGTAGCTCGACTCGAAGGTCCGGATCCCGCGCTCGCAGAGGATGACGTTGGGGTTGCCCTCCTTGAGCACGTACTCAGCGGCCATCAGGAGCTCGTCGAGTGTCGCCGCCAGGCCACGCTTGAGCAGTACGGGCTTGCCCGCACGACCGACCTCGGTCAGCAGGTTGTAGTTCTGCATGTTGCGGGCACCGAGCTGCACAACGTCCGCTACCTCGACCACGCGTTCGACGTCGCGCACGTCCATCACCTCGGTAACGATCGGCAGCCCTGTCTCCTCCTTCGCCTCGCGAAGCAGCGCGAGGCCCGCCTCACCGAGCCCCTGGAAGGAGTAGGGCGAGGTACGCGGCTTGTAGGCGCCGCCGCGCAGCAGGTGAGCCCCCGCGTCGCGCATCGCGCGTGCCGCCTCGAGCATCGTTTCGCGCGACTCGACCGTGCAGGGACCGGCGATCACCGCGAAGTGATCGCCCCCGATCCGCCGGCCCTCGACCTCCACGACCGTGGGCTCGCCGTGACGGAACTGCGCCGACGCAAGCTTGTAGGGACGCAGGATCGGCACCACGCGGTCGACAGCCGGGTGATCCTCCAAGCCGAGCCCCGCGACCTCGTCGTCGTGACTACCGACCGCGCCGATCACGGTCACGAACTCGCCCCGCGAGACGTGCGCGCGGGCGCCTACCGACTCCACCCGCTCGACGACCTCGGCGATCTGTGCCTCGGTCGCCCCCTCTTTCATCACGATCATCATCCGTTGCTGCCTCCTGGCCTGCTCGAAGACTACGTCGGCTGCGCTCTCGCAACCCTTTCGCCCGCTTCGTGCGGCCGACGGCCGCTCGCGGCGTCCGGCTGGCGCGGGCAAGACCTCTTGGGCGCCGGACGCCTAGCTAAATCGCCAGTAGTACGCGTAGCGGGCACGCAGAGCGCGCGCACCAGCGGGCGCGCCGAGACCCGAGCGCACGACCGCCGTCACGGTCGTGGAGAGAGCTCGTGGCTTGAGCGCGCCTGCCATGTCTGAGCTATGGATAGCAGACGCGCTGCGTCGCCGCGACACCCGGCGCTCAGGCGTCCGCCGCCGGTACCGCCGCCAGCGCCGCATCGAGCGCGTCGAGGAAGCGTTCGTTCTCATCGCGGGTCCCGAACGTGACGCGCAAGTGCCCGGGCCCGCCGAGAGCGCTGCCCGCGCGCACGATCACCCCCTGCCGCGCGAGCTCGTCGCAGACCAGCCGATCGTCGCGTCCGCCGAGACCGACCCAACAGAAGTTGGCTTCGCTGTCGGCCACCGGGAGCCCCCGCGCACGCAGCTCCTCGACGACGTGCAGGCGCTCAACGGCGGTTTGCTCGACCCGCCGTTCGACCTCCTCCTGGAGGTCGATTGCGACCGTCGCCGCGGCCTGGGCGAGCGCGTTGACGGTGAACGGTTGGCGCACCTTCTCGCAGGCGACGCGGAAACTCTCCGGCCCGATCGCGTACCCGCAGCGCAGTCCGCAGAGGCCGTAGACCTTCGAGAACGTGCGCAAGAGCACGACGTTCGGGTGGCGTCGCACAAGGTCGATCGACTCGTCCGGGTCCTGCAGCGTCGAGAACTCGACGTAGGCCTCGTCGACGATCACGCACACGTGGCGCGGTACCTCCGCGACGAAGGCGTCGATCGCCGCCACCGGCAGGGCGGTTCCGGTCGGGTTGTTGGGGTTGCAGACGAGCACGAGACGGGTCGCCGCGGTGACCTCACGCGCGATCGCTGCCAGGTCGTGACGCTGCTCGCGGTCGAGCGAAACCCGCACTTCACGCGCACCGGTCAAGGCCGCCAGTTGCGGATAAACAGAGAACGACGGCCAAGCGAAGACCACCTCGGCGCCGGGCTCGAGCAGTGCCTGTGCGGCCGCCAACAGAATCTCGCAGGAGCCGTTGCCGACCGTCACCATCGACGCGTCGACGCCGCAGCGCGCTGCGATCCGCGCGCGCAGCTCGGACTTTTCGGGGTCGGGGTAGCGGTTGAGGCTGCCGATCCGGGCGACGATCGCCTCGCGCACCGCCGGCGCCGGGGTGAACGGCGTCTCGTTGGAAGCCAGCAACACCAACTCGCGCCCGTCGCCGTACGCATCGGCGGCCGGGTAGTACGGGATGCTCTCGAGACGGGCGTTGAACTCGATCGTCATCTGGCTCACTGGGCGGCCTGCAGGTCGCGCCGCAGCGCGACCGCTTCGCGCAGGTAAACGTGCTGGGGCTGCACCTCGACCGGTTGATAGCAGTGCACGAGCACGCGCACGGTCCGCGGCAAGGCGCCCGGGACGTCGATTTCCTGGGCACACAAAAGGGGCACGCGGTCGAGGCCGAGGCGCCTAGCCGCCACAGCCGGAAACTCGGCGTCGAGGTCGGGGGTCGAGGTGAAGATGCAGCTCACGAGATCTTCCGGCGTCAGCCGATTGCGCTCCATCAGTTCGCGCAGGAGCTCCTCAGTCGCCTCGAGGATCGCCTCGGCGCTGTTCTCGGTCGCCGTCGTCGCGCCGCGCAAAGCCCGCAGTCTCACGGCGCGCGATTGTTTCAGAGCGGCACCCCGGCGCCGCCGTCGGCCAGCGCCAACAGATCGCCGAGATCGAGCGGGCGCGTGTACATCGCGACCTGACCGTCCGGGGTGGTCGGCCACAGCTCGCGCGGCCGGTCCCAGTACAGCTCGATGCCGTTGCGGTCGGGATCCTCCAGGTACACCGCCTCACTCACGCCGTGATCGGAAGCGCCAACCAGCGGCCAACCGTGCGCGAGCACGCGCGCTACGGCTTGCGCCAGCGCCCGACGGGTCGGGAAGAGGATCGCGAAGTGATAGAGACCCACAGACCCGGGGGGCGGCGGGCTGCCCCCTGCGCTCTCCCAGGTGTTGAGCCCGATGTGGTGGTGGTAGTCGTTGGCCGCCAGGAACGCCGCCTGCGGCCCGAAGCGTTGCCTCAACCTGAAGCCCAAGACGTCACGGTAGAAGGCGATCGAGCGCTCGAGGTCGGCGACCTTGAGATGGACGTGCCCAATCCGCGCCCCCGGATCGATCCCGCTCATGCCAGCGAGCTTAGTGCGCCCCTCAACGCCCCGCGCGCCTGCGGGGGCGCAGCGCTGCACGGCGCAGCGCGTCGATCTCACGGGTGCCGAGACGGCGCGACTCGCCGGGAGCGAGACCGAGGCTCTGCAACGTGAGCGGCCCTATGCGCACGCGTTCGAGCTCGACCACGCGGTAGCCGAGCGCGTCCAACATTCGCCGCACCTCGCGTTTGCGGCCCTCCCCCATCGTGATCTCGAGCCTGCCGCGGCCGATCGCCCGAGCGCGCAGCGCTCGGGCGGGGCCGTCTTCAAGCTCGACACCCCGCTGCAGGCGTTCAACCAGCCGCTGCCCGAACCTCGGCGGCTCGACGCGGACGTGATAGACGCGCTCGACCCCGTAGCGCGGGTGCATCACGAGTTCGGCGAGCTCGCCGTCGTTGGTCAAGAGCAACAAGCCCGTCGAGTCAGCGTCGAGGCGCCCGACCGGGTACAGCCGCCTGCGCGAGGGCACGAGCTCGACCACGGTCTTGCGACCGTGGGTGTCGCGCACCGTGGAAAGCACCCCAGGCGGTTTGTTGAGCGCCCACACCTCGAGCGGCTCGGGTCGCACGAGGCGCCCATCGACGCGCACCTCCTCCCCGTCCGTGACCGCGCGCGCCGGGTCGCGCACGACCTCGCCGGCGATCGTTACGCGGCCCGCTCGTACGAGCTCCTCGCTCGCCCGCCGCGACGCAACCCCGCAATGCGCCAGGTACTTCGCGAGTCGCACGCACGTCAGCGTGCCACACTCGCGCCGTGGATCTTGATCGCCTGGCAGAACTGATCGCTGAGCTCCGCGAGCCGCCGTACCGGGTCGGCCAGGTGTGGCGTTGGCTGGCCCGTGGCGCGAGTAGCTGGGAGCAGATGACCGACCTGCCACTCGCGCTTCGGCGCGAGCTAGCTGAGCGCTTGCCGCTCTCGACGCTCTCGCTGGTCGCCGAGGCACGAGCGGCCGATGGCACGGAGAAGGCCCTCTTCCACACTCACGAAGGCAAGCCGGTGGAAGCAGTGCTGATGCGTTACCGCGACGGCCGTCGCTCGCTGTGCCTCTCCAGTCAGTCGGGGTGCCCGCTCACCTGCACGTTCTGCCAGACCGGCCGCATGCGCTTCGGACGCAACCTGACGAGCTGGGAGATCCTCGATCAAGCGCTGCACTTCCGCCGCCGCGAACAGCCCACGCACGCTGTCTTCATGGGCATGGGCGAGCCGCTTTTGAATCTCGACGCGGTGCTCACTGCCTGCGAGCGACTGCCGGAACTAGGTATCTCGCACCGTCACACCGCGATCTCGACGGTCGGGTGGCTGCCGGGCATCGAGCGCCTCGCGCGGGAGGGGCCGCCGGTCCGTTTGGCGCTCTCCCTGCACGCACCGAACGACGCGCTGCGCAGCGAGCTGATGCCGATCAACGACCGCTACCCGCTAGCGGAAGTGCTCGCCACCTGCCGCGATTGGTGGCGTCGCCGCAAGCGCCAGGTGTTCATCGAGTACCTGATGCTCGCCGGCGTCAACGACCGCTACGAGCAGGCGCTCGAGCTGACCAAGCTGCTGCGCCCACGCGAGGCCTTCTGCGTGAACTTGATCCCCTACAACCCAACCGACGCGCCCTACCAGGGATCGAGCCGTCGCGCGATCGAGGCCTTCCGCCGCACGCTCGAGCAGCACGGCCTGCGCGCGACCGTCCGCGTCACGCGCGGCCGCGACATTGCCGCCGCCTGCGGGCAGTTGGCGGCGCGCACGACCGCTAGCGGCGAGACGTCGGCCCCTCAGCCGTCCCCAGTTAGCGACGGCGGCAGCTCCGGCTCGAGGCCGAGCGCCCGCGCGCGGGCGCAGATCCCAGCGATCGCGGCCGCCGTCGCGCGCGGCGAGCGGCGCGGCGCGTAGCGCGCCGAATCGTGGAGCAGCACGATCGCGCCCGGTGCCAGGTCGCGCGCGACCAGCTCGACGATGCGCGCCGCAGGGACCTCCTCCCAATCGAGGCCCCACGCTGACCAGCCGATGGTCTCGAGCCCGAGTTGGGCGGCAGCCTCGGATAGCGGGGCAGTGAGCTCGCCGTAGGGTGGTCGAAACAAGCGCGGCCGCGGGAGCCCCGCGGCCGCGAACGCGGCGAGCGCCTGCTCGAGCTCGGCGCCAGCGTCCGGCAAAGCGCCCGGCCGCAGGTGACGGTGCCCGTGCAGGCCGACGAGGTGGCCACGCGCCACGATTTCTTGCGCCAGCTGCGGCGCCCGCTGCACCTGTTCACCGACACAGAAGAAGAGCGCTCGCGCGCGCGAGCGCTCGAGCTCCGTGAGGATCAGCGGCGTGGCGTCGGGCGCGGGATCGGGTCCATCGTCGAAGGTCACGAGCACGCGCCGCCCGTCGCTCGCGTCGAGCCGTGTGCGCAAGGGAAAGTTCCGCCAAGACTCGAGCGCCCGGACTTGCTGCTGGAAGCTCGGCACCGACCGTCACGTGGGCTTAGCCACCGGTCCGCTGTTCCCCGGCGCGTAGCAGGCGTTCGCGCAGCTCCCCCTGCTCCTCGGGCGTCGGGTCGAAGCGATGGGGGTCCGGCAGGCGATCGATCGCCTCCAGTCCGAACAGTCGCTCGAACAGCGGCGTGGTGCGGTAGAGCACGGCCCCGAAACGCGAGCGCCCGGCTTCTTCCACGAGCCCCCGTTCCACCAACGTCGCTACCGCGGAGTCCGAGGCGACGCCCCGGATACGCGCGATCTCCGGGCGCGACACCGGCTGCAGATAGGCCACGATCGCCAGGCACTCGGCTTGCGCCTGGGTCAACGGCGGTGTCCGCGGCTGCGCGAACAGCCGCTGCGCCGCGGGCTCGGCCATTGGCTTGGTGGCGAGCGCGAAGCCGCCGGCGAGGCGCCGCAGCGAAAGCCCGTGGCCGCCGGCCTCGAGCGCCCGGCCGAGCTCTTCGAGCGCCGCGAGCACCTCGGCTTCGGTGGCTTCGCAGGCTTCCGCGATCGCCTCCGCGGAGAGCGGGTCCGGCGATAGGAACAAAAGCGCCTCGACTTGCGCCGCGAGCTCGGAGATCCTCATGCGTCCTGCCCCGCACTCCGCAAACGCCGCACCGTGATCGGACCGAACGGCTGCTCTTGCTCCCACACCGCTTCGCCGGATTTGTAGAGCTCGAGCAGAGCGAACAGCGTGACTGCCTCCGTCAACCGGTCGGCGCCCCGCACCGCCTCGTCGAACGAGAACACGGAGCGAGTGCGCAACAGCTCGCGCAGGTGCCGAAGCCGCTCGGTAACAGGCACCACCGGCCGTCGCACGTGGGAGATGTCGATCGGCGGCGGGGTGCGCAAAAGCTGGCCGATCGCGCGCGCCAAGAGCTCCGGGTCGTAGACGGGGGTCGCCGTCTCGAGCGCTACCCGGCGCAGCTCCAGGGGCAGCGGCGCGGACCGGAAACGGAAGCCTGCCTGCTGCTCGAGCCGAGCGCGCAGCCACTCGCCCGCTTTGCGGTAGCGGGCGTAGGTGAGCATGCGAGCGAACAGTTCTTCAGCAGCTTCTTCGGCGGTCAGCTGCTCCTCTTCGCCGTCCTCCTCGGCGACCGGCAACAGCAGTCGCGACTTGAGCTCTAAGAGGGCGGCGATCAGCACCAGGAACTCGGTGATCGACTCGAGATCGAGCTGCTCGGCCCGCTCTAAGTGATCGACGTAGGCGACCACGACGTCGGCCAGGTCGACGTCGCGTAGGTCGAGCTCCTCGCGCAGGACGAGCGCGAGCAGTAGGTCGAAGGGACCCTCGAACGCCTCGAGCTCGAGGTCGAAGGCGGCGAGCTGCATCCCGGCGAGCCTAGACCGGCTGGCGGACCGGAGCGCCGACACCCATCGCCGCGCGCACGTCGGCGAGCGTCTCGGCAGCGATCGCCCGCGCCCGCTCGGCGCCCTCGGCGAGCGTGCGCTCGAGCGCCGCTTCGTCGCCGCGCAGCTCGCGGTAGCGCTGCCGCACGGGAGCCAGGAACTCGACGATCGCCTCGGCAACGGCTTGCTTGAACTCGGCGTACCCACGCCCCTCGAACTCGCGTTCAACTTGCTCGGGTTCGACGCCGCGCGCCACCGCCATGATCTCGATCAGGTTCGAGATTCCCGGCTTGTCAGGGCGGCGCACGATCTCCCGACCCGGGTCGGTGACCGCGCTGCGCACTTTGCGGCGGATCTCGTCGGGCTCCTCGTCGATGAAGATCACGCCGGCGGTCGACTCGGCGGTCGTCGACATCTTGCTGGTCGGGTCTTGGAGGTCCATGATTCGCGCACCGACCGGCGGGATCCGGTGCCGCGGCACCACGAAGACCTCGCCGAAGCGCTGGTTGAAGCGCTCGGCGATGTCGCGGGTGAGCTCCAGGTGCTGGCGCTGGTCGTCACCGACGGGCACCTCCTCGGTGCGGTACGCGAGGATGTCGGCTGCCTGCAGCACCGGGTAGAAGAAGAGCCCGGCGGAGACCAGCTCCCGCTGCCGCTGCGACTTTTCCTTGAACTGCGTCATCCGCGTGAGGTCCCCGTACGCGGTGACCGCCGAGAGCAGCCAGCAGAGCTCGGTGTGCTCGTGCACGTCGGACTGGCGAAAGAGGATCGAGCGGCCCGGGTCCAAGCCGGCCGCCAAGAGCAGCGCCAAGGTGTCGTAGACGGACCGCCGCAGCGCCGCCGGCTCGTGCGGCACGGTGATCGCATGAAGGTCGACGATGCAGTAGATCGCGGGGTTACCGCGCTCCTGACCCTCCACGTACTGGCGGATCGCACCGATGTAGTTGCCGAGGTGCTTGCGCCCGGTCGGCTGGATCCCGCTGAAGATGCGCACGCGCGGCAGTCTACGTCGGCGCCTCGTCCTGTTACCCGCGCTGGGGCTCCTCGAGCGCGGCCCGCTCGACCTTCAGCTGCCCGCCTTCAAGCTGCGCTCGCAACACCTTCTTGTCGAACTTGCCGACGCTGGTCTTAGGGATCTCGGCAACGAACGCGAAGTCGTCGGGTAGCCACCACTTGGCAACGCGGTCGGCGAGGAAGGCCCGCAGCTCGGCGGGCGTCGCCGAGCGCCCCTCCTCCAGCACGACACAGGCCAGTGGCCGCTCGCTCCAGCGCTCGTCAGGTCGGGCGATGACGGCCGCCTCGCGCACCGCGGGATGCGCCATCAAGTGGTTTTCGAGCTCGACCGAGGAGATCCACTCCCCGCCCGACTTGATGACGTCCTTGGCGCGGTCGGTGATGCGGATGAACCCGCGCTCGTCGATCGCCGCGATGTCGCCCGTGCGCAGCCAGCCGTCGTCGAATTTTTCACGCCCCGACGGGTCCTCGAAGTAGTCGCGCGCGATCCAGGGCCCCCGCACCTCCAGTTCGCCGACTGCGCGCCCGTCCCAAGGCAGCTCGTTGCCGTCGTCGTCGACGATGCGGGCTTCCACCAGTGGCACGATCCGACCTTGGGTGGCGCGCAGCCGCCAGTGTTCTTCGTCGGAGAGTCCGGCCGGCGGCCGCGCCACCGAGCCGAGCGGGCTCATCTCGGTCATCCCCCACGCTTGGATCACGCGTACGCCGTGGCGCTCCTGGAACGCCTGCATCAGCGACAACGGAACGGCCGCCCCGCCACAGATCACCATCCGCAAGCTCGAGAGGTCGGGGCGCCGTTCGTCGGCGTAACGCAAGACGTCCATCCAGATCGTCGGTACCCCAGCCGTTACGGTCACCCGCTCGGACTCGATCAGGCGTGCGAGCGGCTCGGCCTGGAGGTGACGGTCCGGGAAGACGAGATCGGCTCCGACCAGGGCGCAGGTGTAGGGGATGCCCCACGCGTTGACGTGGAACATCGGCACCACCGGCAGCACGCGGTCGTCGCTGGAGTAACCCATCGCTTCGCCGACGGCGCTGCCGAGGGCGTGTAGCAGGGTCGAGCGGTGCGAGTAGAGAACACCCTTGGGGTTGCCGGTCGTACCGCTCGTGTAGCAGAGTCCACAAGCGCTGCGCTCGTCGAGCCGCGGCCAGGCGAAGCCCGGTTGCTCGGCCGCTAGCAGCTGCTCGTAGTCGAGCACCTCACCCGGCAGCTCAACGTCGTCGCCGCTGGCCCCCATCACCACGTAACGCTCGACCCTCTCGAAGCGCTCGGCGACCGGCGCGAGCAACGGCACCAGCGAGGCGTCAACGAAGATCAGGCGGTCGCGGGCGTGGTTGACGATGTAAACGAGCTGCTCTGGGAACAAGCGGATGTTCAGCGTGTGCAGCACCGCGCCCATGCACGGCACGGCCATGTAGAGCTCGAAGTGGCGGGCGTTGTTCCAGGCGAAAGTTGCGACGCGATCGCCCTCGCCCACACCGAGCTTGCGCAGCGCTGACGCCAACCGTTCGACCCGCTCCACCGTCTGCGCGAACGTCTGTCGCTGAAGACCGGCGCCGTCGAAGGTCGCCACCTCCGAGTCGCCATAGACGCGCTCCATCCGCCGCAGCGCGTGGTCGAGCGTCAATGGAAAGTCGTTTTGCGTGAGTCCCTCGAGCACTCGCTACTCCTCCCTCTGGGGCAAACAAGACGGTGTGCGGTCGAACCTACCGGAGCCGACGCCGCGAGCTAGTGCGCGCGGATCGCTCGCCCCTCGTCTTGCTCAGGTGAGGAGCAGACGCACCTGGGGTCGACGCGCCGCCGAAGCCTCGTCGAGGCGCCGCACCGGCGTCGTGTAGGGCGCGTTGCGGGCGATCTCGGGGTCCTGCTCGGCCTCGGCAAGGATCGCCTCGAGGGCTTCTACGAAGTGGTCGAGGCGCTCGACCGGCTCGGTCTCCGTCGGCTCGATCATCAACGCCTCCTCGACGAGCAGCGGGAAGTAGACGGTCGGCGGATGCACCTCCCAGTCGAGCAGGCGCTTCGCGATGTCGAGGGCGCGAATGCCGAGCTGCTCGCGCGCCTCGCGCGCCGACAGCACGAACTCGTGCATGCACGTGCGGTCGAAGCCCGGACGCAGGTAGCGGCCGGCCCTGCCCTGCGCGAGGCGGGCGCGCAGGTAGTTGGCGTTCAGGACCGCCAACTCCGAGACCTCGCGGAGTCCCTCCGGACCCAGCGCCCGAATGTAGGCGTAAGCGCGCACGAACGTCGAGAAGTTGCCTTGGAAGCCGCGGAGCCGACCGATCGAGCGGGGACGGTCGTAATCGAGCCGATAAGCGAAACCGTCGCCGCGCCGTTCCCGCACCACCACCGGCTTCGGCAGAAACGGCTCGAGATGGTCGGCGACCGCCACCGGCCCAGCCCCCGGCCCGCCGCCGCCGTGCGGCTGGGTGAACGTCTTGTGAAGGTTGAAGTGCACGATGTCGAAGCCCATGTCTCCCGGCCGCGAGAGGCCCATCACGGCGTTCAAATTGGCGCCGTCGTAGTAGAGGGTCGCCCCCACCCCCCGCACGATCCGCGCGATCTCGGCGATGTTGCGGTCGAACAGGCCCAGCGTGTTCGGGTTCGTGAGCATCAGACAAGCGGTGTGCTGATCGGCCTTCGCGCGCAAGTCTTCGAGATCGACACCGCCGTCGGCGGCAGTCCCCACCGCTACCGGCTCGTAGCCGGCCATCGTGACCGTTGCGGGGTTAGTGCCGTGGGCGGTGTCAGGGATCAGTACGCGGCTGCGCTGTTCGCCCCGGTCCTCGTGGTAGGCACGGGTCAGCAGCAATCCGCAAAGCTCGCCCTGCGAACCGGCACCCGGCTGCAACGTCACGTGCGGCAACCCGGCGATCTCGGCGAGCGCCCGCTCCAGTCGCCACATCAGCTCGAGCGCGCCCTGAGCGAGCTCATCGGGGGTGCAGGGATGCAGACGGGCGAAGCCGGGTAGTGCCGCCAGGCGCTCGTGCAGCTTGGGGTTGTACTTCATCGTGCACGAGCCGAGCGGGTAGAAGCCACGGTCGAGGTGGAAGTTGCGCCGCGACAGGCCGACGTAGTGGCGAACCAGCTCCGGCTCGGAAACCTCCGGCAGGCGCGGCGGCTGGCGCCGCCGTGCGTGCTCGGGGATCAGCTGTTCGATCGTCGGCGCCGGCACGTCGTCGGCGGGCAGGGTGCCAGCGCGCCGACCGGGCCGCGAACGCTCGAAGATCGTCGCATCCGGGTCGAAGGGGCGCGGCGCCGTGTCAACCTCGCGAGCTGCGGCTGCTTCGCCAGCTTGATGCCTCGCGTCGGCGCTCACGCTGGTACCCCCTCGCGCGGCAGCGCAGACGGCGCTTGTGGCTGCGTCTCGCGCACCAGCGCTGCCAAGCGCTCGATGTCGGCCCGCGAGCGCCGCTCGGTCACCGCCACCAACAGACCATCGGGGTATTCGGGGTAGAAGTCGGCGAGTCGCACACCCGGGATCACCCGCTGCTCGTAAGCGCGGGCGAACAAGGCCTCGAGATCGGGCACACGTACGGCGAACTCGCGCACCACCGGGCCCGGGTTGATCGGCTCGAGGCCGAGCGCCGCGCGCGCGAAGTGCGCTCTGCGCGCGAGCAGCTCGCCGAGCTCGACGATCCCCGCCTTGCCCAGCCAAGCCAAGTAAACAAGACCGGCCAGCGCGTTGAGCTGCTGGGCCGTGCAGATGTTGTGAGTGGCACGTTCGCGACGTATGTGCTGCTCGCGCGTTTGCAGCGTGAGCACGTAGCCGGGGCGACCGTCGACGTCGCGTGTGCGCCCTGCGATCCGCCCCGGCATGCGCCGCAAATAGCGCTCGCGGGCGGCGAAGAAGCCGAAGCTGGGGCCGCCGTACTGAAGGTGGTTGCCGAGCGCCTGTCCTTCGCCCACACAGACGTCGAAACCGAGCACGCCAGGGGCTTCGAGCACCCCCAGCGTCAGCGGGTCGGCGACGCAAACGGCGGCCGCTCCGTGCTCGTGCGCTGCCTGCGCGAGCGTGGCGAGGTCCTCTACCGACCCCAAGAAGTTCGGTTGTTGCACGATCACGCAGGCAGTGTCGGCATCGATCGCCGCCGCCAAGCGCGCGATGTCGGTGCGCCCGTCGGCGGCCAACGGCGTCTCAACTACTTCCATTCCGAAGCCACGAGCGTGCGTGGCGAGCGTCTCCCGCGCATGGGGATGCACGGCGCGCGAGACGACGATCCGCCGGCGACCGTTATCGAGCCGCACCAGGTAGGCCGCCGCCGCAACCGCGCTAGGTCCGTCGTAGACGCCAGCGTTTGCCACCTCGAGGCCGGTCAGCTCGCAGATCGCTGTCTGGAACTCGAACATCACCTGCAGCGTGCCCTGCGAGACCTCCGGCTGGTACGGGGTGTAGGGCGTCAGAAACTCCGAGCGGCGGATGATCTCGTCGACCACCGCCGGCACGTAGTGGTCGTACATGCCGGCACCGGCGAACACCGTCCAAGCGTCGGCGTCAGCGTTGCGCTCGGCGAGCGCGCGCAGCTCGTCGCAAACCTCGCCTTCCGACGCCCCCGCAGGCAGCTCGAGTGGTCGCCGCAGCCGCACCTCCTCGGGAATTTCGTGCGACAGAAGCTGCTCGACCGAAGCCACCCCCAACGTCGCGAGCATGCGCTCGCGATCGCCGCTTGCCGCCGAGGTGTAGCGGACGCCGCTCACTCGCTCGATTGCAGCAGATCGCGGTAGGCCGCCGCGTCCAACAGCTCGTCGATCTCGCTCGGATCGCTCAAGCGCACGCGCACCAGCCAGCCACGACCGTAGGGGTCTTCGTTGATCAGCTCGGGCTTGTCGGCAAGCTCCTCGTTGACCGCGATCACCTCGCCGGAGAGCGGCGCGAAGACATCGGAGACCGCCTTGACCGACTCCACCTCCGCGTAGGGCTCGTCCTTGCGAACTTGCGCTCCAACCTCGGGAGCGTCGAAGAACACGACCTCGCCGAGCGAGTCCTGCGCGTACCACGTGATGCCGAATGTGGCGGTGCCGTCCTCGACGCGCGCCCAGTCGTGCTCGGGGTGGTACTTCAGGTCCTCGGGGTAGTGCTCCTCGGCCAATTCGCGTCCTCCTTCTCGGTTACGCGCCAACGGCCGCCGCGGACCCTGCCGGGGCGGCGCTGCGACGCCCGTCATCTTCGCGCTTCGGGCGGTCGGAGGTCCGCCCGCACGGGCGCCTGAAGTGTCCGACTGGCAGCTTCACGCCGGCTGTTGCGTGCGGTGGAGTGGTCGCTGCGCGACCGCCGCGCGCCGCGGCTTGCCGCGCACATCGACCGCGAGCTCGCAGCCCACGCGGGCACAGCCGAGCGGCAAGTAGGCGAGGCCGATGCCGCGTCGCAGGTACGGGGAGAAGGTACCGCTCGTGACCACCCCGCCACCTGCTTCGCAACTCACGGCGTAGCCCTGGCGCGGTACCGCCCGCTCGCGCATTACGAACGGCATCAGCCGCTCGCGGGGCGCGCGCTGCTTGATCGCCGCCGCCCCGATGAAGTTGGTGTCCAAAGCAAGACAGAAGTCGAGGCCGGCCTCGCGCGGCGTGCGCCGCTCGTCGAGTTCGTGGCCGTAGAGGGGTAGGCAGGCCTCGATCCTCAGGGTGTCGCGTGCCCCCAACCCACAGGGCTCGAAGCCGGCGTTCACCAGCGCGTCCCAGAGTGGTCCTACCAGTTGCGGCCGGCACAGCAGTTCGACACCGTCCTCACCGGTGTAACCGGTGCCGCAGGCCAGCACTTCGACGTCGGCGACGCGAACTTCTGCGCAGCGCATCCGTGGCGGTAGCTCGCCGAGCGTCAGCGGGGCCAACAGTTGGCGTGCCTGTGGACCCTGCGCGGCGAGCATCGCCCACTCGCTGGCGCGATCGAGGACCTCGCAGTCCCAGCCGGCGGCGTGGCTGCGCCACCAGGAGAGGTCGCGCTCGTGATTGCTCGCGTTCGTCACGGTCAGGAAGCGGTCCGGCGCCAGCCGGTAGGTGATGACGTCGTCGAGCACGCCACCGTCCTCCCGGCAGACGACCGCGTACTGGGCGCCACGTTCCCCGAGACGGCGCACATCCGCCGAGGTCAGCAGTTGCAAAAGCCGCTCGGCGTCGGGGCCGCGCGTCTCGATCTGCCCCATGTGCGAGACGTCGAACAGTCCTGCGCGCAAGCGCACCGCCAGATGCTCGTCGGATATGCCGCGGTACTCGAGCGGCATCTCCCAGCCAGCGAACGGCGAGAACTTCGCGCCGAGCCCTTGGTGTCGGCCAAACAGCGGGGTTCGGCGCAGCGAGCCCGCCGAGGGCGCGGCTTCGGCTGGCGATGCGTCGGCTCGGGATGCGGCAGCCAAGATGTGAGCAGGCTACCGCCCGACCGGCTCGCGGTCAGCGCTCAATCCTTGAGGAACGAGGGGATGTCGATCTCGTCGTCGGAGATCTCGAGCCGCGAGCGCTCGCGCTCGTCGAGGCGCACGTCGCGCCGCCGCGGCTCGCGGCGGCGGCCAGTCGAGTCCTCACCGAACAACGGCACGCCGCGCTGCGCGTCGAAGCCGGTGGCGATCACCGTGACGCGCACCGAGTCGCCGGCGTTCTCGTCGACGACCGCCCCGAAGATGATGTTCGAGTCGCGGTCGGCGGCTTGTTGGATGATCTCCGCCGCTTCGTTGACCTCGAAAAGCCCGAGGTCTTGCGGCCCCGTGATGTTCAGCAGAATCCCCTTCGCGCCCTCCACCGACTGCTCGAGCAAGGGACTGGAGATCGCCATCTTGGCGGCCTCGGCCGCGCGGTTCTCACCCGAAGCTTCGCCGATGCCCATTAGTGCCGACCCGGCGTCCTGCATGATCGTTCGCACGTCGGCGAAATCGAGGTTGATGAGGCCCGGGGTGGTGATCAGGTCGGTGATGCCCTGCACACCTTGACGCAGGACGTTGTCGGCCTCGCGAAACGCTTCGAGGATGCTGGTGCGCCGCTCGACCACCGCGAGCAGCTTCTCGTTGGGGATCACGATCAGCGTGTCGACCTCTTCGCGCAGCCGCTCGATCCCTTGTTCGGCCTGGCGCATCCGCTGCGCCCCCTCGAACTCGAACGGCTTGGTGACGACGCCGACCGTGAGCGCGCCGACCTCCTGTTTCGCGACCTCGGCGATCACTGGCGCCGCACCGGTGCCCGTGCCGCCACCCATACCGGCGGTCACGAACACCATGTCCGCACCCTTCAAAGCTTCCTTGATCTCGTCGCGACTCTCGTTGGCGGCGGCCAAGCCAATCTCCGGGTTGGCGCCAGCCCCGAGCCCGCGCGTCAGCTGAGAGCCGATCTGGAGCTTGACGTCGGCGTCGCACATCTGCAACGCCTGGGCGTCGGTGTTGGCGGCGATGAACTCGACGCCCTTAAGACCGGCGTCAACCATTCGGTTGACGGCGTTGGTGCCGCCACCGCCGACTCCCACAACCTTGATCACGGCCAGGTAGCTGCCCGTGCCCGCGCCGCTGCCGATGCCGCTCTCCATCTGTCGGTTGCCGTTCCTTTCAGATCGATTCGCCGAGTGGCCCACAGTTGCGCCGCCGCATCGGTCGCTCGCCGCACGAGACACCGGCGCTGGCGCACGACGTGGTGGGGCTACTCAGCCCTTCGAACCTCGCACTGTAGGGAGTTTTCGGCACAACTGTCAAACGATGCTGCAAGGTTCCGTTCACTCTTCACCTTAAGTAGAGGTTGAGATCGTTAGTAAGCCTCAATTTCCGCTGAAGGTTTGTGCGGTACCTGGGCCGCCGGCCGTGCTCGTCGCTTGCGGCGAGCTATTCCCGACGAAGCCACCAGCGGCCGGACGCGACGGTACCCGCAGATCTAGGTAGGACGCGTTGAGAACTGTGTCGTCGGCAGCGAGTACCGCTGACATCGATCTCCACTTCAGCTTGAGATCGGTCGCCGCGCCGAAGATCGCGCGTAGACCCGAGCGCATCGTTGCCACGAGACCGAGCTGGCGATCGTCGATCACCGTCGCGACTTGCGGCAAGAGCTGCGGCGGTGCAGTAGCTAGCACTTGGAGGCGCCGCGCCAGTGACCGCGACGGTGGCCGGCGCGGCTCGGGGCCATCGGGAACCTGCAAGGTCGGCAGCGCGTCCGAGGTCCGCACGCCCGGTAACGCGGTACCGTCGTCGGCAACCGCGAGACGGCCGCGCGGCCCCACGATCACCGCGACCGGACGGCGGAGGCGCACCCGCAGCACGAGCCCATCGGGGAGGCGCCGATCGACCTCGACGCCCGCCGCCAGCGGGTATCCCGCAAGCGCGGCGCGCAGGCGTCGGCGATCGACAGCCAGTGTCGTCATCTGCTCGGCAGCTTGGATCAGCGCTTGCCGCGCTTGCGCCGCACCGGGACCTTGTAGACCGAGGACTGTCACGTGCTTGACCCGCCACAACGGCAGGTCACGCCCAAACCACACGGCCCCAGCGATCCCCAGCAAAACCAGCGCCGACACAACGGCACGCCGCCGAGCGGTCCGGGACAACGTGGGCCGCCGCGGGCGCGCGAGGCCGCCCTCGGCGCCTCCCCGCCGCCGCGCTGCCCGAGCGACCTGCGCAACCGCCATCTTGTCGAACGGTTCTCCCTGCGCCCGCGCGTCCCTGCCCGCCGCGCGCCGACGGCACACCCGCGAGCTCGGCTCAGAAAAGAGGCGCGAGGTCGACTTCGCCGAGGAACCGCACCTCCGGCTCGAGCTCGACGCCGAAGCGTTCACGAACCCGCCGGCGCCCCTCACCCATTAAGCGCACGATGTCGGCGGTGGTCGCGTCGCCGAGGTTCTCCACGAAGTTCGCGTGCTTCTCGGAGAAGCGGGCACCCCCGATGCGCAGCCCCCGACAGCCGGCCGCATCGAGCAGCATGCCGGCGGTTCGTCCCTGCGCCCGCGGATCGTCCGGAGGGGGGTTCTTGAAGGTCGAACCGAAAGTCTTGATGCCCGACGGCTGGGCCTCGCGACGCGCTCGCCGCAAACGCTCGAGCTCGGCCCGGACCTGCTCGGGCGTGGAGCGTCGCAGCCGGAACGCGGCCCGCGCCACGACCTCCCCCGGCCGCAGCGCGGAGCGGCGGTAGCCGAACCCGAGCTCCGCGGGACGCAAGCGCCTGACACCCGCCGGAGTTGCTACCTCCACCCATTCGAGCACCGCTCCCAGCTCGCCCCCGTAGGCGTTCGCGTTCATCCGCACCGCACCGCCGACAGTGCCGGGGATGTTGACCGCGAACTCGAGGCCGGCGAGACCGGCGCGGGCCGCTCGTGCTGCGACCTGCGGCAGCCGTGCACCGCCGCCGCACAGCACGCGCTCGCCTTCGATCTCGATGGCGGACAGATGGCCCTCGAGTTTCACCACCAAGCCGCGGACGCCCTGGTCCGCGACCAGCAGGTTCGACCCCGAACCGATCGCCTCCACCGGCAGTCCCTGACAGACCGCCCAGGCGAGGAGCTCGCAGAGGCGCTCGAGATCGTCGGCGCGTGCGAAGAACTCGGCAGGACCACCGGTTCGCACGGTCGTGAAGCGGGCAAGGGGAACGCCCCGCTCGATGCCTGGCGGTTCGTCGACCAACGGCGACCCGTGAGCGAACGCACGCGCGACCCGGTCGATGTCGCCGGCACCCATCGTCACCACGAGGTCGCCAGCGCCCGTCGAGCGGCGGAGGGCCGCCAGCGCCGAGCGCAACGTCGGCGCCCAGACGAGCGGCCTGCCGGGCGCTGCCTCCGCTGCCGCGCGCACCACCGCGAGACCGCTGACACCCGGCCACTCGCTGGGGTTCTCGCGCGCCGCGAAGACGTCGGTCACTACCACCATGTCGGCGTGCGCGAGCGACCTCCCGAACTCGCGCGCAAGCGCCCGCGTCCGCGAGTAGAGGTGCGGCTGGAACACCGTCACCAGCCGCCCCGCCGGGCGCAGCTCGCGCGCCGCCGCGAGCGTCGCTGCGACCTCCGTGGGGTGGTGCGCGTAATCGTCGTAGACCTGCGCACCGGTCGGTGACCGACCGATCGCTTCGAGTCTCCGTTCGGTGCCGGCGAAGTCGTCGAGCGCGCGCACAGCGTCTGCGCGCGCCACCCCTACGGCCTCGGCCGCAGCGATCGCGAGCCGCGCGTTGATGACGTTGTGCCGACCGGGGAGCGGAAGCCGTAGCGGCGGATCGGCTGTGGCCGCACGATCGTCCGCCGCCGCTCGTTTCACCTGGCCTGCGAAGGCGGTCGGCAGCAGCACCTCGGGGCCGACCACCACGATCCGAGCGGCGCCGATGAACTGCGCAAAGGCGGACTCCAGTTCCTCGAGGCTCGCGTAAGTGCTGTGATGGTCGAGCTCGACGTTGGTGACGACCGCAATCTCGCGCGCCAACTTTAAAAACGAGCGGTCCGACTCGTCGGCTTCCACCACCAGCCAGTCGCCCCCTCCGAGGCGTGCGTTGGTGCCGTAGCCGCGCAGCTTGGCGCCGACCACGAAAGAGGGGGCACGCCCCGCACGCTCGAGGATGTGGACGATCATCGCCGCGGTCGTGGTCTTGCCGTGAGTTCCCGATACCGCGATCGTGCGCCGCAGCCGCGTCAACTCGGCAAGGAGGTCGGCGCGGTGCAAGATCCGCTGGCCACGCTCCCGCGCCCGCACCAGCTCGACGTTGTCGCTGGCGATCGCGGTCGATACGACCACTTCGGCGTCGGGCGGCACGTTCCGCGGGTCGTGCCCGAGCGCGACCTCGGCACCGGCCCGGCGGACCAGCGCGAGGTACGGGGAGTCGGCACGGTCGGAGCCGCTGACGCGCGCGCCGAGCTCCAGAGCGACCCGGGCGAGACCGCTCATTCCCGCCCCGCCGATGCCGATGAAGTGGAGGTGTCGCCCCTGCCAGGGAGCGCTCTCGTGCGCACGTCTCGGCGCCGCCTGCGCGCCGCGCTCACCCGCGTGTAGTCGCTCGCCCAGGCTCTGTGGCCGGTCGCTCACGGCGGGTCACCTTAGAGGTGGTCTCGATCGCTCGCCCGGCGCCGCCGACTACGTCCGGCACCGCCTACGGAAACTGCGGTCTGTGAGGTCCCCCGCCGTTCGCGCCCTCACGTTCGCTGCAATCGCCGTACTGGCAGGCGGGCTCGCCACCGCTCGCCCGAGCCAGGCCGCGCATCCCACGGTCTGGCTTTGCCGACCCGGGCTTCCCCAAGATCCCTGCCGGGCGGACCTCACCGCCACGCTCCTGCTCCCCGGGGGAGCGACCCGCGTGGTGCGTTACCGAGTGCCGGCCCGCCCGCGCTTCGACTGCTTCTACGTGTACCCAACCGTCAGCGCGCAGCCGACGGTCAACGCGAGCCTCGCGCGCGACCCCGAGGTGCTCGCGGTTGCGCGTGCCCAGGCCTCTCGTTTCGCCACCGTCTGCCGCGTTTTCGCGCCGGTTTATCGGCAAGTCACGTTGGCTGGGAACGCACGTCCCGGAGGTCCCCCCGAGTCCGCGCGAGCGCTCGCTTTCAGCGACGTCGAAGACGCCTGGCGCGAGTACCTGCGCCGCTACAACCACGGTCGACCCTACGTGTTGATCGGCCACTCGCAGGGCGCCCGCATGTTGCTTACGTTGCTCAAACGCCGCTTCGACGCGAGACGCTCACGCGAGCGCCGAAGGCTGATCTCCGCGCTGCTGATCGGCGGCAACGTGGTGGTGCGGCGCGGTTCGGATCGTGGCGGCGACCTGCGCTTCGTTCCCGCTTGCCGACGGGGCGATCAGTACGGGTGCGTGGTCGCCTACAGCGCCTTCTTTGGGGAGCCACCGGCGGACTCGCGTTTCGGGATCGTGCGCGAAACCTTCTTCCGGCCCGCCGATCCGCGCCGGTTCCAGGTGCTTTGCACCGATCCAGCTCGCTTGTCCGGCCACCGCGACGGCGCCTTGCTGCCCTTCCTGCGCACGCAGCGTTTCCCGGGACCGATCGGCAGCGTTGAGGACCCGCCGGCCGCAGCAACCCCCTGGGTTGGGCTGCCCGACCTCTACAGCGACCGCTGTCGAGCTACCGCCACCAAGAGCTGGTTGCAGGTGATCGACCGCGGTGGCCCCAGCGATCGGCGACCGCGGGTCTTCGAGCGGCTGGGCCCGACTTGGGGTCTACACCTGCTCGACGTAAACCTCGCTCTCGGCAACCTGGTCGAGCTGGTGGCGCGGCAAGCGCGGGCCTTTGAAGGCACGCAGCGCCGCCCACGCTGAGCGCTCACCCCGCCGACAAGGTGGCTGCTCGCGGCGCGCCGATCAGGCGCCTCACGGCGTGCCGATCAGCTCCCTCGCGCGGCGCCGATCAGCTCCTCAGCAATCCGCTGGGCGGCGTCCGGACGCGAGATCTGCCGCGCCGCTTGCGCCATCTCGGCCATCCGCTGGGGCTCCGCAAGCAACGAAAGCACCGCCTCGCGGAGACGCTCGGGGGTCAGCTCATGGTCTTCGATCACTAGTGCCGCTCCGGCCCGCTCCAGGAGCTTCGCGTTCGCCCGCTGGTGGTCCTGTGCGGCGTGCGGGTAGGGCACGAGGATCATTGGCAGGCCGCAAGCCGCCACCTCGAGCACTGAGCCACCGGCACGCGCCACCACCAGATCGGCGCAGGCCAGCGCCTCGGCAAACGGCTTGACGAAGTCGCGTACCCGGTAGTGGGGCGGTGAGCCGGCGGCGCGCAGGCGCGCGGTGACCGCGTCGTAATCACGGCGACCCGTGACGTGGAGCACGGCGAGACCGCTCGGGAGCGGACGCTCAGCGAAGGCCGCAACCGTCGCGCAGTTGATCGAGCGCGCACCGAGCGAGCCCCCGAACACCAGTAGGCAGCGGCAGTCCGGCGGGATGCCGAAACGTTCGCGCGCGCGCGCTCGGTCGACCCTACCGAGCGCGGTGGGTAGCGGCCGCCCCACAACCGCGAAACGCTCGCCCGCAAGCCCCTCGACGGGGAAGAACAGAAAAGTGCGCCGACTCCACCTCGAAAGCAAGCGGTTGGCGAGACCGAGATGACTGTCGGCTTCCGTCACGTATAGGGGCAGCCCGAGCAGACGAGCCGCCACCCCGACCGGCGCAGCGACGTAGCCACCGCAGCAAAGGACGGCGTCGACGCCGCGTCGGCGGAGCTCGCCCAGCGCGATCAAGACTGCCCGCAGCGCCAACACCAACGCACCAAGTGCGCGCAGTGGGTTGCGACGGTCGAGCCCGCGGACGGCGAGACGCACAAGCTCGTAGCCGGCATCCGGCACGAGCTCGGCCTCCGCGCGATCACCACCGAAAAAAACAACCTCAACCCCCCTCGCGCGCAACGCTTCGGCAACCGCCAAGGCTGGTACGACGTGCCCGGCGGTACCCCCGGCGGCGATCGCCACGAGCGGTTTCTGTCGCGGGCCGCGGGGTCGCGCGTCCAGCCCCTCAGTGGCATCGACCGCGCGACTTCGCCTGAGAACGCTCAAGGGCGCGTGCGACGGACGGCGCCTGCCGAGCCACTGCGCGCAGCCCGCCCCGCGGCACGCTCGCGGGGGGCAGCACCCTCGATCACCCGCAGGGCGGGGCGCGTCGGCGGTTGGCGGCGCCGCGGACGCGCCTTCGTGTTCGCCGCGGCGGTGGCCTCCCGACGTGCCGCGTCGAGCAGTAATCCGATCCCCGCAAGCACGGTCACGAGGCTACTGCTCCCGTAGGAAACGAGCGGCAAGGGGACGCCGGTCAGCGGAGCCAATCCGAGTACCGCCGCGAAGTTCAGCAACGCCTGCCCACCGATCGTGGCGGTGACACCGGCGCACGCGAGCTTCGTGAACTCGTCCCGACAACTGCGGGCGATCCGCAGCCCGCAGTAGACCACTCCGAGGTAGAGCAACAGCAAGCCCAGCAAGCCCAACAAGCCGAGCTCCTCGCCGATCACCGCGAGGATCATGTCGGTGTGAGCCTCGGGTAGATAGAAGACCTTTTGTACCGACTCCCCCAGGCCGACGCCGATCGGCCCACCTGAACCGATCGCTACCAGCGCCTGGATCGTCTGAAACCCAGCCCCGCCGGGATCGTGGAAGGGATCAAGGAACGCGGTGAGTCGGGCACGACGGTAGGGCTCAGCGATCGCCAAAACCAGCGCGGCGAGTGCCAGCACGGCGGCGGCCACAGCGAGCTGGCGGATCGGGATACCGGCAGCGAACAGGAGAGCCGCGGCACCCGCGCAGATCACCAGCGTGGTTCCCATGTCCGGCTGGGCCATCACTAGCGCAGCGGCTAGCGCAACGGCGATCAAGAACGGCAGTGCCGCGCCGCCGAGGGTGCGCCGTTCGGGACGCGCACGCGCCAGCAGGTGCGCCCCATAGATCACGAGCGAGAACTTGAGCAGCTCGGAGGGCTGGAATTGCAGCGCACCGGCACCGATCCAACGCCGGGCGCCGTTTATCTCAACCCCGATCCCGGGCACCAGCACCGCCAAACAGAGCCCGCAAGCAGCCAAAAACAGCAGCGGGGCCAACCGCCGCGCCAGCGCCAAACCGCAACGCGCGCAGACAAACAGCACGACCAGCCCGACCAGCCCGAAGCCTACGTAGCGCTTCAAAAACAGCGCGGGATCGCCGGCGCTGATCGCGTACTCCGCGGAGCTCGCCGAGTACACCATCACGGCGCCGGTGGCGAGCAGGCAGAAAGTGACGGTCTGCAACAGCGAGCGCTCGGCCGTGGCCGAGCGGCTGCGGGAAGCGAGCGGCGTCTGACCGGTGTCCCCGATCCGAACGCGCCGTTTCGAACCCGATCGTCCGCCGGCTCTGCCTATCCCGCTCGACCCCACGGCCAACTTGTTCGACGGCGGCCGCTCTCATCATTCTGTGGGTCGACAGCGGCCACCGCTGGCGAAGCCGCAGCAGTTCAAGCCACCGCGCCGTCGCTTGCGGAGAGCCTGCGCACGAGCGCCTTGAAGCGCTCGCCACGGGCCTCGAAGTCGCGGAATTGGTCGAAGCTCGCGCAAGCCGGCGACAGCAGAACCGTCTCACCCGGACGCGCCCGCGCTACGGCGCGCTCCAGCGCCCGCTCGAGGGTGCCGCAGCGCTCCACCGGCACGCAGTCGCTGAGGTCGCTGACGAGCTCCTCGCTTGCCTCGCCGACCGCGTACACCGCTCTGCACCGCTCGGCAACCAGCGGTCGCAACGCGCGGAAACCGCCGCCCTTCGGTCGGCCGCCGGCGATCAGGTGCAGGCCGCCGTCCGGGAAAGCCTCGAGCGCCCGCACGGTCGACTCCACGTTGGTCGCCTTGGAGTCGTTGACGAACAGCACGCCGCCGATCCGCGCGACCTCCTCGAGGCGGTGCGGCACCCCTTTGAAGCTCGCCAGCGCCGTCCGCAGGGGCTCTGCGGAGACCCCGCAGGCGAGGGCCGCAGCCGCGGCCGCGGCTGCGTTCTCGAGGTTGTGTTGCCCGCGCAGCCGGATCCCCGAGCGGGCGACCAAAGGTTCGCCGCACCAGCACAAACCTTCCTCGGAGAACTCGAGCTCGGCGCCGCTGCCGGCGGGACCGAACGCAATCCGCCGGCCGCCCCCAGGGACCGCGACCCCTACCGGCGCCACCGCCACTGCTGACGGTTCCTGATGCTCGAAGAGGCGCAGCTTCGCGCGGTGGTAGGCCTCGACCGTGCCGTGACGGTCGAGGTGGTCGACGCCGAGATTCAGCAGCACGGCACAGTCCGGACAGAAGGCGATGGTGTCCTCGATCTGGAAGCTCGAGGCCTCGACCACCAGTGTCGTCTCGGGCCCGATCCGCCCGACGAGCGCCGCCAACGGTCGGCCGACGTTCCCCGCCGTTACCACCTCGCGGCCGGCCGCGCGCAGGATCGCGCCTAAGAGCTCGACGGTCGTGGTCTTGCCGTTGGTGCCGGTGACCGCCCAGCACTCGTTGGGTAAAAGGCGCCAGGCGACCTCGAGCTCTCCGATCACCGTCCGACCGCTGCGTAGAGCCTCGACGACGACCGGCGCCTCACGCGGAACGCCCGGACTCTTGACGACCGTACGCACGCCGACCAGCAACTCGCGTCCATCCCCCCCGAGATGAACTTCCGCGCGCGACTTCAGCGTGTCGACTCCGGCTAGCGCGGGGTTAGCGTCGTAGGCGACCACCCGATCGTGTTGGCTCAGGAGCTCGGCGACGGCGCGACCAGAACGCCCGAGGCCGACCACTAGGTAGGGCCCAGGCGGCAGCGGCGGGCGCCCGCTCCGCGCAGGCTCCGGAGCTGGAACGGATAGCTGCCGACGGGGCGTGCCGCTCACCGAATCGACGCTTGGTAGATGGTGAAGCCGATCGCCGAGCAGATCGCCGCAACGATCCAAAAGCGCAGGATGATCTTCGTCTCCGACCACGCCAACAGCTCGAAGTGGTGGTGGATCGGAGCCATCAGGAAGACCCGTCGGCGGAAGCGGCGAAAGGCGAACACCTGGATTGCGACGGACAGTGCCTCGATCACGAAGATGCCGCCGATCACCAGCAGCAGAAGCTCGGTTTTAGTCATCACCGCGAGCGCTGCGATCGCTCCGCCCAAGCCGAGCGAGCCAGTGTCGCCCATAAACACGGAAGCCGGGAAAGAGTTGAACCACAGAAAGCCCACGCAGCCGCCCACCAGGCACGCCCCGAGTAGCGCGAGGTCTTTTTGGCCGGTGGTGATGAACGCCATCGCCGTGTAGGCGAGCAGCACCACCGCTGCGCAACCGGCCGCCAGGCCGTCGAGACCGTCGGTCAGGTTGACGCCGTTGGTCGCGCCCGCCAAGACGAGGAAGATCAGCGCCGGATAGGCAACTCCAAGATCGATCGAAGCGTCGACGAAGCGCAAACGCAGGGTGTCCTCGAGGCCGACGTACTGGGTCGCGACGAGCCAGAGGGCGATCGAGATCAAGATCTGGCAGAGGATCTTCACGCGCCCCGACAGGCCGAGCGAGCGCCGCCGCCGCAGCTTGATTACGTCGTCAGCGAAGCCGACGGCAGCGCTCGCGAGAGCGGTACCCAGCACCGCGAGGCTGGCGGCGCGGTACTCGCTGAGGATCAAGAACGGCACGCACACCGAAACGAAGATCAAGAGACCACCCATGGTCGGCGTGCCGGCCTTGGTCTTGTGACCCTCCGGACCCTCCTCGCGGATCTGCTGACCGAACTCCCGCTCGCGCAGGAAGGCGATGAAACGCGGCCCTAAGAAGATGCAGATAAGAAGGGACGCCAGCCCCCCGATCAAGAGCTCGCCCATGGTCAACCTTCGATCGCGCGCTCGAGCCCGACCGAGCGCGACGCCTTGAGCAACACCACGTCTTCTGGTTGGGCGAGGTTGCGCAGCAGGCGTCCGGCCTCCTCGGGTGTCTCGCAAAGGTGCGCTTCACCCGCGAACCCCACCGCGTACTCGCGCGCTTCCTCGCCAACGCAAACGAGCACGTCGACACCCGCGTCACGCGCATAGCGACCGATCTCGCGGTGCAGCTCAGGGGCCCGCGGTCCCAGCTCGGCCATCTTGCCGAGCACCGCCAGGCGGCGGCCACCGGGTCGCCGCGCGAGGTTGTCGAGTGCCGCTCGCATCGACATTGGGTTGGCGTTGTAGCAGTCGAGGATCACGCGCACGCCACCGTCGAGCGTTACGGTCTGTCCGCGCAACCGCGAGAACTCCGGTTCCACACGTCCTCGCGGCAGCACCCCGAGGGCGAGCGCGCAGGCCACCGCGCAGAGCGTGTTGGAGAGCTGGTGTGGCTCGTCGAAAGCGACCGGCAGACTGAGCACGCCGAACGGCAGTTGCAGCTCGAGCGAGCCGTCGCGCAGGCCGACCTGCTGCACGTCCCCGCCCGGCCCGAATGTGAGCGTCTCAAGATCATCCCGAAGATAGGGAGCGAGCAGCGGCTCGGCGACGGGCACCACCGCCGTCGCCCCCGGCTCGAGACCGCCGATCAGCTCGGCCTTGGCCCGCGCGATGCGCTCGACCGAACCGAGCAGCTCGAGATGCACGGGGCCGATGTTCACGATCGCGCCGACTTGGGGGCGGGCGATCGCCACGAGCTCGGCGATCTGTCCCTCGCCACGCATCGCCATCTCCAGCACGAGGACCTCGCTGCCCGGCGGTGCCGCCAAGACCGAGAGCGGCAAGCCGATCTCGGTGTTCAGGTTCTCGGGACTTGCGTGCACCGTCACGCCAGCAGCGCGCAGCAGCGCAGCGAGAATGTCCTTGGTCGAGGTCTTGCCGGTCGAACCGGTAATGCCGACCACGCGCGCGCCAAGGTGCTGCCGCCAGCTAGCGGCGAGTCGCTGCAGCGCCCGTAGCGGGTCGGGACTGACGAGCACCACCTGGTCGGGCGCCGCGCGCTCCACGCAAGCCGGACTGTGCTGGGGCTCGACGAGGACGCCCCAGGCACCCGCAGCCAGCGCCGCCGGCGCGAACGCGCCGCCGTCGTGCCGCGCCCCGCGCAGCCCCACGAAGAGCGCACCGGGCCGCACCTCGCGGGAGTCGCAGACGGCGCACTTGAAGCGGTCGCGAGTGCCTGGACCGTGATGCAAGGCAGCGCCGGCGGCGCGGGCTACAGCCGCCGCGTCGAAGCGCCCTGAGCGCGTCACGTCTGCGCCCCCAAGCGGGCAAGCAGCGCTGTGCGTGCGACCTCGCGGTCATCGAACGGCTCGATGCGCCCGTGCGCGAACTCTTGACCCTGCTCGTGCCCCTTGCCGGCGATCACCACCAGGTCACCGGGCTCCGCGGCGGCGATCGCCAGTTCGATCGCGCGCCGGCGATCGACCTCGCGGACGACCCCGTCGAAGCCGTCGATGCCGGCGACGATCTCGTCGATGATCGCCTCCGGATCCTCGCTGCGCGGGTTGTCCGAGGTCACCACTACGCGGTCGGCCAGCGCCGCCGCGATCCGTCCCATCTGCGGGCGCTTCCCGCGATCGCGATCACCACCACAGCCGAACACGCACCAAAGACGCCCCCGGCACAGTGGGCGGGCAGCCCGCAGCAGGCGCTCCAGCGAGTCGGGCGTGTGTGCGTAGTCGACGAGCACCCCGAACGGCTGACCCTCGTCAATCCGTTCGAAACGGCCGGGAACCGCTGGGAACGAGGCGAGCGCAGCGACCGCCTGCTCGAGCGGCACACCGAGCACGCGCACCGCTGCGAGCGCAGCAAGCGCGTTCTCGACGTTGAAGCGTCCGGGCAGCGGGAGCTCGCAGCGCAACCGCTGCTCCGGCGCCAGGAGCGTGAAACGCGCGCCGGAGAGGTCGAACTCGACGTCGACGGCGCGGAGCTCCGCGGGGCGATCGATCGCGAAGGTGACGGCGCCAGGCAGCTCGCGCGCCAGCCGCCGGCCCCACTCGTTGTCGATACCGACCACTGCCGGCCCCTCGTGCTCGACGAACAGCCGACGCTTGGCGGCGAAGTAGGCGTCCATCGTGCCGTGAAAGTCGAGGTGGTCCTGAGTCAGGTTGGTGAAGACCTTGCAAGCGAAACGCGTGCCGCGCACGCGACCGAGCTCGAGCGCATGCGAGGAAACCTCCATCGCACAGGCTTGGTCGCCGGCAGCCACCATCCGCGCGAACGTTCGCTGCAGATCGAGCGACTCGGGAGTGGTGCGCTGCGCCGGCAGCTGCTCGCCTCCGATCACTTGGCAGACGGTTCCGAGCAGGCCGCAGCGGATCCCTGCCTCTTCGAGCAAGTGCCGGACCAGGAAGGTGGTGGTGGTCTTGCCGTTGGTGCCGGTGACACCGACGACGCGCAGGCGCGTGCTCGGGTCGCCGAAGAAGCGGGCGGCCATCAGCGCCATCGCAGTGCGCACATCGTCGACCAGCACCTGGCTCACCGGTAGGTCGAGCCGGCGTTGGCAAACGAGCGCTGCGGCGCCGCGCGCAACCGCTTCCGGAGCGAAGTCATGGCCGTCAGCGCGCAGTCCGGGCACGCAGAAGAAGAGCGTCCCCCTTACCACGCGCCGTGAGTCGTAGGCGAGGTCGACGATCTCGACCGGCTCTTCGCCCCGAACGATCAGTTCGCGCGCGACCCCCTCTGCGAGCAGGCGGAGGTCCATGGTCGGCGCCAGTGTAGACGCGCCCCTGGTCGGCCCCGGAGGCCCCTCAAGGCGACGGCTCTGCTGCCGATATCGCCCCCATGAGCGCCGCGGCGGTGACTGTCCTCGCACGCCTTGCCGAGCGCACCTACCAGAGCTTCTCGGAGGCGGCAGGCCAGGCCCTTCAGCTACTCGAGGAGACGCTCCCTCCTGGGGTGGTGGCGCTGGGACGCCTCGACGACGAGGAACGCGTTTACAGAATCCTCGACGTGCGCGGCGAGGCCGGCGAAGCGTTGGGCCGCGGCACCGTGCTACCGCTGCCGCGCGCCGGCCCCGACCCGGACCCGGAGTTACTCGACGCGCTCGCGATCCGTAGCTGGCTCGCCGTGCCGCTGCTCGCCAGCAACGGCGACATGCTCGGTGCGGTGTGGGCCCTGAGCGGCGAGGAGGCCGCCTACTCGGAGGAGGACTGGGCGCTGGTAGCGGTCTGCGCGCGTCTTTTGGCCGCCGAATGGGAGGGCGTGCAGCTACGCGCGGATCTGCGGCGGCTGCGCGAGCAGCTACGCGATCGGGACCGCACCGATCACGTCACCGGCCTACCGAACCGCCAGAGCTTCCTCGAGGCGCTGGAACGCGAGTGGCGCCTGTGCAAACGCGGGGCCGTCGAGTCGCACATGGTCGTGCTGAAGATTCCGAACCTCGCGGATATCCGACAGCGCTACGGCGAGGCGATGGCGACCTTGATGCTCAAGGACGTGGCGGAGGCGTTGCAGGCGGTCGCGCGCAAAACCGACCACACGGGCCGGCTCGACGAGGAGCTGATGGGCGTGATCCTCGTCGGCTGCAAGGGGCACGAGGGAGCCGAAGCGTTCGTATCGCGACTGTGCTCGCGGATCGAGCACGTATCGCGCGAGCGACCCGAGGTGCCAAGTCCCGTCTTCGGTTTCAGTCCGCTTGGCGGGATCGACGAGCCGGGCGCCGTGCTCGAGGCCGCGCAGGCCGACTTGGAGGCGTCGAGCGCGACGCTTGCGGCGGAAGCAACCCCAGGGGTAACCTCGTGAGGTGGACGTGGTGGGGGCCGAACAGCGCACGGCGACCGGCGACCTAGCGACCGGCGCCGGCGGGCCCCGCAAGGGCGTGTACCCGCCGTCGACGCCGGGTGGTCGCTACACCTTCCTGAGCGACGTGATCGTCGAGCTCGGCTTCGCCGATCGCGACACCGTCGAGCAAGCGGTCGAGGCGGCACGTGTACCGGGTCGCACGCTCCAGCAGATCTTGCTGGAGCAAGGCACCATCACCGAGGAGCAGCTGGCGCGCGCGATCGGGGAACGCTACGGCCTCGACTACATCGACCTCGACGAGTTCGAGGTCGACCTCGGTGCCGCCAACCTGATCAGCACTTCGACGGCGCTCCGCTACCACGCGGTGCCGGTGGCTTTCGACCCCGACGGCACGCTCGTGGTGGCGATGACCGACCCCGCCGACACGCTTGCGATCGACGACATCGCGGTGATGACGAAGCTCGAGGTACGGCCCGCGGTCGCCACCCGCAGCGGCATCGAGGCGCTGATCGAACGCTTGCCGCGCGCCGGCGAGCAGGAGCGGCCTGCGAACACCCGCGAGAGCGCGGCACCGACCCCCCAGATCGGCTCGCGGCCCGGCGCGGTACCGACGCGTCCGGCCGCGACGACCCCGCCGGTCGCTCCGTCGACACCGCCATCGAGCCCCGCCCCGGTCGACGACGCCCAGCTCGCGGAACTGCGCGCAGAGCTCGAGCGACTCCAGGAAGAGCTGGAGGAGGCGCGCAGCGAGGCCGAGCGGACGCGCGGCGAGCTCGAACAGGCGCGCTCAGAGGCCGAGGAGGCGAACGCCGAGCTCGAGCGCCTGCGCGAAGAGAGCGGACGCGCCGGAGCCGAACGTGAGCGTCTTGCCGAACTCGAAGCGCGCGGCGGCGAGCTGGCCGTCGAGCTTGAGCGCATGCGCGGTGAGCTTGAGCGCACACGCGGTGAGCTCGAGATCGCCCGCGCCGAGCTGGAGACCAAGCGCGCCGAGGGTGACCGTTTGCGCGCCGAGATGGACCGGTTGCGCGAGGAGGCCGGGGCCGCGCGGGGCGAGGCGGAGGCGGCACAAGCGGAGATCGCGACGCTGCGGGCGCGAGTTGCCGAGCTCGAGGGCCTGGCGGCCCGCAGCGAGGAGCTCGAAACCGACCTCCAGCAGTTGCGCGCCGAGAACGAGCGCCTGCGGGGCGAGATCGAGGCGCTACGCGAAGGACGCGACCAGGAACTCGAGCAGGCGCGGGCGGAGCTCGAACGGGCGCGGGAAGAGGCCGACCGCCGGGCACTCGGAGCGGAGCGCGCGCTCGAGCAGGCGCGCAAACGCCTGCTCGAACTCGAGGAAGCGGATCAGCGCGCCGAGCGCGCGCGGGCGACGCTCGCGAAGATGCGCGAGGAGTTCGAGCGGGAGCGCGAGCACCAGGCCCGCACCGAGCGCTATCTGCGTGCCACGGTGGCTTCCGAACGAGCGCGCCGCGAGGCGCTGGAAGCGCTGCTCGACCGGGTGCGCAGCGCCGGTGCTGAGCTCCAGGCGGTGCTCGACGCGCTCGCGCAGCTGCCCGACCCGACGAGCGATAGCTCCGAGCGCGCTAGCGGCAGCGCCGAGCCTGGCGGCCGTCCGGCGGGCGCTCCCTCGCAAGCGCCCGACGCCGATCCGGCGGGCGACGAGAGCGCCGGCGAGGGTGGCAAAGCGCCGCCGATCTGGCGGTAGCGCCGCTGGCGACAGCGCAGCCCTAACCGTCTCATGAGGGCGGGATGCCGAGATACGGCAGCGCGAACGAGACGATGCGCTCGAAAGCGGGCGCGGCGACGGCGCCGCCGTAGATCTCGCCCTTCGGTTCGTCGACCGCGACGAGCACCAACAGTCGCGGCTTGCCGACCGGCGCGAAGCCGACGAACGACGCGACGTAGCGACTGTGCGAGTAGGTGCCGGTGAGGGGATCGGGTTTTTGCGAGGTGCCGGTCTTGCCGGCAATCCGGTAGCCCGGGATCTGCGCCTCCGAGCCCGTACCGCTGGGGCCGACCACGCCCTCGAGCATGCGCGCGACGGTGTCGGCAACCTCCGGCGTGAGCACGCGGCGTCCGGGCTTGCGGCGCCCGGCGAGCACATAGGGCTCGTGCATGACCCCGTGGTTGGCGAGGGCGGTGTAAGCAGCGAGCAGCTGCAAGGGGGTGATCGCGAGCCCCTGCCCGATCGGAAGGTTGCCGATCGACGATCCCGAGTACTCGCGCAAGCGCGGAACGATCCCTGGCGACTCGCCAGGCAGACCGATGCCCGTCGGGCGCCCGAAGGCGAAGCGGCCCATCCAGCGGTCGAAGCGCCGCGCTCCCAGGCGCAGGGCGATCGTCACAGTGCCGACGTTCGACGATCGCGCAAGGATGTCGGCGACGCTCATCCGCTCCCAGCCGCGCGGGTGCGCCTCGCCGATCACGCGGTCGGCGACGCGAATCGTCGGCGGCAGATCGAAGCTGTCGAGCGGCGAGATCACGCCCTCCGAGAGGGCGGCGGCAACAGTGAAGGGCTTGAACGTCGAACCCGGCTCGTAGGTGTCCTGGACAGCACGGTTGCGCCGCACCTCTGGGCCGAGCTCGAGGCTGCGTTCGGGGGAGGCGGTCGGCCAGTTGGCGAGTGCCAGCACCGCGCCGTCGCGTGGGTCGACGACGACGGCGGTGGCGCCGCGGGCCGCGTAGCGCTCGCCGGTGTCGGCGAGCACGCGCTCGACCTGCCGCTGAAGGACCGCGTCGATCGTCAGTCGCAGGGTCTTGCCCGCACGGGGACGGGCGAGGGTGATCGTGCGCAGCGGCTGACCGAGAGCGTCGCGCACGACCTGCCGTGCACCGTCGCGGCCGCGCAGCCAGCGATCGGCGGCCTGCTCGAGTCCGAACAAGCCGTAGCCGTCGGTACCTACCGCGCCCAGAAGCTGTGTCGCTAGGGCACCCTGGGGATAGACGCGGCGGGGTTCCGGCAGGGTGCCGACGCCCTCGATCCGCAACCGCCGCAGCCGCTCGCCGAGTTCCGGCGCCAGCCGCCGGCGCAGGTACACGAAACCGCGCTTGCGATCGGCGATCCGGGCGAGGATCTCCTGCTCTGACATGCGCAGGAGTGGTGCGAGGCGGGCCGCTACCGCTGCCGGCCGATTGATCAAGAACGGGTTCGCGTAGACGGTAACGGCCTCCTCCGAAACGGCCAGCTCGCGCCCGCGGCGATCGAGGATCGGCCCGCGTAGGCCCGGCTCGACTACCCGCGCGTCGTGTTGCAGCTGGGCCTGAGCTCGCAGCGCGCCGGCGCGCACGGTCGTCAGCCATACCGCCCGCGCGGCGACTACGGCGAAGACGCACAGGAACGCGGCGAACAGGACACCGATGCGGCGGTCGGTGCGGCTGACCGGTCGCCGCCGGATCAGCACGCGACGGCGCTTGCCGTTACGGCTGCCCATCCAGCGTGGGGACTGCTGACACGCCGGCCGTCGACACTTCCCCCGGAGCGGGGATCCGAGACGCCGCACGCTCGCCGAGGCGTTGGGCAGCGATACGCACGTCTGAGCTCGACTGGGGATGCAGATAGCGGACGGCATCCGGGGCCGGCAAGACGAAGCCCTGGCGCTGTGCTAGTTGCTGGATGCGATCCGCGGCCTCGAGCCTCGCCAGTTCCCTGCGCAAGCGTGCGTTGTCGGCCTCTACTTGGCCGCGGCGTTCGGAGATCGCGGCGAGCCGCCGGTTGAGTTGCAAGAGATCGACGTTCAGGAACACGATGCCGACCAGGAGGGCAGCGACCAGCCAGATCCACAGTCGTGCGCGCAGCAGGCGGTCGATCAGCGCCGCGGCGGCCGCCGATCCGCGCGAGCGCCGGGCGCGAGCGGTCGTTCGCGCACGCACGCGGCGCCGCCGTGGGACCTGCTGAGGGCGGGTGCGGGGGCGCCGGGGCGCCGGCGCCACCGTCGGTTCGCGCAGCGGCCGGCGGGCGGGAGCAGCTGGCGTCGGCGCTGTCGCCGCCGCTCGGGCGGCCGCGCCCCTGACCGCGCGCTGCCGCCGCGGGCGCGGCGTCGGGCGCTCGACGTCCGCGACCAGGGCGCGTGCCGCGACCGTTGCCGCGCGCGGGCTCACGCTGCACGCTCCTGCTTGCGGTGATCGGACGCCGGCCGTCGCCCTTCCCCGTCGCCTTCCGGCAACTTGCGCAGCGCGCGCAGGCGCGCCGAGGCGGAGCGCGGGTTGGCAGCCAGCTCGTCGGCGGAGGGACGCAGCGCCCGCGGGGTAAGCAGCTCTGCACGCGGCTGCCGGCCACAGGTGCAGATCGGGAAATCGGGCGGGCACACGCACCCACGGGCAAGCTCCCGCATGAAGTTCTTGACCCGCCGGTCCTCGAGCGAATGGAAGGAGATCGCGGCGATCCGGCCGCCCGGCCGGGTCAGCTCGAAAGCCAACGGCAACGCCCGGTCGAGCGACTCGAGCTCGTGGTTCACGGCGATCCGCAGCGCCTGGAACGTGCGTTTCGCCGGGTGCCCGTGACCGAGTCGTCGAGCGGCGGCCGGCAACGCCGCCTCGATCGCCGCGACTAGTTCGCCGGTCGTCTCGATCGGTCGCCGCTTGCGGCGAGCGCAGATCTCGCGCGCGATCCGCGCGGCGTAACGCTCCTCGCCGTAGCGGCGCAGGACTTGCGCGAGCTGGCGCTCGTCCCACGCGTTCAGGAGATCACGCGCCGACAAGGGCGCCGACGGGTCCATACGCATGTCGAGCGGTGCGTCGCGCGTGTATGAGAAGCCGCGCTCCGGCTGATCGATTTGGAGCGAAGAAACGCCGAGGTCGAAGTAGACGACGTCCGCCTCGAGTCCCTCGTCCAGCAGGGCCGCCAGGACATCGGCGAAGTCGCCCTGCACGAAGCGCGCCTCGCACTGCCAGTCGCCGTGCAGCTCTTCGAAGCGGGCACGCGCCGCCGGATCGCGATCGATCGCCACCAGCAGCCCGCCTGGCCCAATGCATTCGGCAAACAGCTGCGCATGACCGCCTTGACCGAAGGTGCAGTCGACGACCGTGGCGCCACGCTCGGGCGCGCAGATCTCGAGCAGCTCGGCCGCGAGAACGGGAACGTGTGCCGGTGCCGTCACATCAAGAAGGATCGCCAAGGCCCTCGATCACCTCCGCGATTTCGGCATCGAGCTCTTCGGCCGCACGCTGCCAGCGGTCACGCGCCCACACCTCGAGGTGGTCACCCACGCCGAGCACCACCACCCGCCGCTCGATCCCGGCGTGAGCGAGCAGCGGCTGGGGCAGCGTCACCCGGCCCGCGGCGTCGAGCTCGGCGTCGAAAGAGTTGGCCTGGAAGAAGCGCGCGACCTTGCGGTAACGGGACCCCATTGGATTGAGGCCGGCGAGCGCTTGCTCGAGGATCCGCTCGTGCTGCTCGGGGGTCCAGACGGCGATGCAGGCCTCCGGATCCTTCGCGAGAACCACCCCCTGGGAGAAGGCCGCGCGGAACTTCGCCGGGATGCTGAGGCGGTTCTTCGCGTCCAGCGAATGCTCGAAGTGGCCCCTGAATGCCAACGATCTGCTCCCAGCGCCGGGTGGGTTCGGTCCGAGGTGGCGGGGCGGGAGGAACCCCGCCACCCCGGCCGTGCGTGTCGCCACACTAGCCCACTCGGCACCACTCTGCAACACCTTTACCCACCAAATTCCCCGAACGCTCCCCACTCGCCCTCACCGAGGGCCGGGAAACCGGCATCACGACGAGGAATCGCGGCGACTGGCGAGCGGGCGAAGGCACGTCGAGCGCGTGGGCACTCCCGTGCAGGCGTGTCGTTTGCACGCAAAGCTGCGCCCATCCTGCGTGGCTGCACGACTGCTTGCAGGCCGAGCTCGCCGCGCCGCGGCGCGGTCGCCGGCGAGGCGCAGCCCGGTCGCCGGCTCGGCGCGGTCGCTGGCGAGGCGCGGCGCGGGTCCCGGCGAGCGGCTGACGCTCAGACGGTGCTGGCGGACGCGCGTCTAGGTGGCAGGGAGCAGCAGTCCGCGACTGGCGAGCAGTGCCCGGAGAACCGCCGCGAGCACCACGATCAGGACCGACGGCACCAGCAGGAGGGCCACCACCAGCTGAATCTTCGGCCCCGCCCGGGCCGCCTCCTCGCGCAACCGCTGTGCGGCCAACTCGCGTGCTCTCGTGGCCTGCTGTTCGAGCACGTCTTCGAGCGGCGTGCCGTGGCGGAGCGCACGCTCGACCGCTCCGACGAACCCAACGACCTCGGGTTGGGGGAATTCTTTGGCGAGTTGGGCTAGCGCGTCGGCCAGCGACAGCCCGCGCTCGACTCGACGGGCAAGCACAGCCCAGGCCCCTGCGAGTTCGCCTTCGCCGCTTGCGCCGACCAGCGCGATCGCCTGCAGGGGTGGCGAGCCCGCGGCCAGCGCTACGCGCAGCAGGTCGAGCAGCGCCGGTAGATCACGTGCCGCGCGCGCTGCGCGCTTGCGTGCGCGCCGCGCGAGCCAAAGTTCGGGGGCGACAAAGGCCGCCGCTGGCAGCACGGGGACCAACACCGCCACTACCCGGGCGGGTAGCGCCGCGGCGGTGGCGAGGGTCAGCGGGAGGCTCACGACAACAGCGGTCAACTTGATCGCCACGATCTCGCTGGCGGAGATCCCGTACGGTCGGCCCGCGCGCACCACGAGGCGCTGGAGGTAGGGCGGCGTGGCGAGCCGCCCGGCGAGCGGGGCGAGGAGGCGTGCGGCGCGCACGGCAAGCGGGGCTCCGCAACCGGCGATCGCGCGCCAGCGGCGGCGCCTGACGGTCCTCGCGCGCGCCGTCCATCCGGCGATGGCCAGCCGCATACCCGCGAGCAGATCGCTCGCTGCTGCCACTAGACAGCCCGCGGCGGTGGCTGCCAGTAGTTCCGGCACGATCACCCCCATCCGCCGGACCGGGCCGCGACCGTCGGGGCTCGCGCATCACCGCTCAAACCGGTTCTCCAACGCGCGCGAGTTTGCGGATCGCCAGGAGGCCGGCCAGCTGCAGCAAGAGGGCGATGGCGAGCAGCGGGCCGGTGACCGCGTCGCTTGCTAGCCCGGTCAGGTAACCGGGACTCGCGATCTCCGTAAGCAGCGCGCCGGCGAGCGGCAAGGCCGCGACGACGAAGCCGGTGAAACGGGCTTGAGCAGTGGCGGCAAGCGCCTCGCCGAGCAGGCGATCCCCGGCCGCGAAGGTTCTCGCACACTCCCGCAAAAGCGCCGGCAGATCGCCGCCGACACGCTGTTGCACCAGGCAAGCAGCGACTACGGTCGCGACCCGCGGCGAGGGACAACGCGCGCGCAGCCACTCGAGCGCCTCGTCGGTCGGCGCGCCGCGCTCCAGTCGAGCGGCCGTCAGCGACAGCTCGTGGCGGAGCGCACCCCGCACCCCCGTGGCCGCCTCGCGCACCGCTGATCGCAAGGCGTGCCCGGCACCCAGCGCGTCCGCCAACGCCGCAGCGAAGGCCGCCGCCTCGGCGTCGAACTCGCGGCGCTGCGCTCGCGCCCGGACGCCGGCCACGGCGAAGCTCGCCACCAGGGTCGCGAGCGCCGCGAGCGGCACGAGCGCCCAGGTCCCGGCGGAGAGCGCGAACGGCGCCCCGGCGAGCGATCCGGCGAGCGCGACCGCTGCGCAATCGCGCGGCCTCGGCCTGCGCCCAGCGAGCGCGGCGAGCCAAGCGGTCTCGGCGCGGGCGAGCACGCCCCGCACAAGCGCCGCAAGCCTTCGCGACGCTTCGAGCCCGCGCCCGAGCTCCACGATCCCGCAGACCACCAGCAGCGCCGCTAGCGCTGCGGCGAGCTCGCTCGAGAGCCGAGCGCTCACGCTGCCCCTTCCACCCTCGCCGACGGCGAGCCCCAATCTGCTCCAGGCGAAGCCGTCGCGGCCGCATCGGGACCGTCGAGAGCGCGCCCTTCACGGCGCCACAGCGTGCGACAGCCGAGCTGTCCGTCGCGCGCCAGCTCCACGACCTCCGCGACCACCCGCGCGCCACCGACAGCACGCTGCATGTGAACAACCAAATCGAGCGCCGATTCGACCTGCGCGCGGATCGCGCCGTGGGGTAGATCGACGTCGGCCATCAGCGCGAGCGTCTCGAGACGGCGCAGCGCATCCTGTGGCGAGTTGGCGTGGATGGTCGAGAGCGAACCCTCGTGACCGGTGTTCATCGCCTGCAACATGTCGAGCGCCTCGCCACCGCGGACCTCCCCCACCACGATCCGGTCGGGACGCATACGCAGCGCGTTGCGAACGAGCTGCCTGATCGTCACCTCCCCTTTGCCCTCGAGGTTCGGCGGTCGCGCTTCGAGACGAACCACGTGCGGCCGCTCAAGCCGCAGCTCGGCGGCGTCCTCGATCGTGATCAGGCGCTCACTCGCATCGATCTCCGCACAGAGCGCGCCCAACAACGTGGTTTTGCCGGAGCCGGTGCCGCCGCTGACCAGCAGCGACCGACGCGAGCGGGTCGCTGTGGCCAGGTACTCCGCGAGCGGCGCCGGCAGCGCTCCCTTTGCCGCCAGCTCGGCCAGCGTGAAGCGGCGCGGTCGGAAGCGCCGAATCGTCAGACAGACCCCATCGACCGACAACGGGGGCAGGATCACGTTCACCCGCGAGCCGTCCGCGAGGCGCGCATCGCAGATCGGGTGAGCCTCGTCGACTCGACGGCCGAGCGGCGCCAGTATGCGCTCGATCAAGTTGCGCAGTTCGCGGTCGCTGGAGAAGGCGCTGGCGACGCGCTCGAGCCGGCCCTCGCGCTCCACCCAGATTTCGCGATAGCCGTTGACCATGATCTCGTCGATCGACTCGTCAGCGAGCAGCAGCTCGAGCGGACCAAGCCCTTGGGCGAGCACAAGCAGGCGGTGTACCAATGCCTCGCGCAGCGGAGCGGGCAACGTTCCCGCCTCCTCGGCCACCACTCGTTCGACCTCCAGGCGCGGGTCTTCGTGTGCACCGGCGTTCGCCGGCGCCGCTGCCAGCAGCCGTTCGCGCAAGGCAACCGCCAACCTCTCGAGCTCTGAAGCGACGCGAGCTGTGGGCCGCGCATGGTCGCCGCGGCTAGCTCCGGCGGCAGCTTGTACACGCACAGCTCTCTAAGGAAGCTGCGGCGAGTCTTCGCCCCCTGTCTCTCCCGTCGCCGGCTCCGGCAGCAGCGCGGAGACCAGCTGATCGCGCACACCGCGGCGCGCCGCGAGACGCCGGAGCACGAGCGCCGTGTCAGCGATCGCCACGCCCGTCAGATGGTGGTCGCGCTGCTCGAAGTCCCGCACGATCGCCGCCAGCGCTTCGCGGTAGTGGTCCGCATCGCCGCTCGCCAACGCGGCGATTGCGCGGGCGGTGCGCTCGAAGGCTTCGCCGCCCTCTCGCATCACCTTCGCCGCGGCGGCGGCCGTGTGGTCTTCGCCAGCTGCGAGGGCAGCTAGGGCAAGCGCGTAAGCCGCTGCCGGCGAGAGCCGCTCGCTGGCGTCCCGCTCACCGTGGATGGAGACACCTGCCAACTTGAGCTCGCGCAGCGCGGTACGACCAGCAGATATCGGCTCGTCGCCGGCCAGGATCGACGCTTTGACGAAACCGATCAGGCGCCCGTAGCTCTCCGGCGGCGCGCTGCGCCAGCTCTCCAAGTAAGCGCGCGCAGCATCCCGATAGGCAGCGGTCGCCTCGTCGGACCTGCCCGCCAACAGCGCCTCGTGACCGCTGCGCTCGGCTGCGAGTGCCGACCGCAGCGCCAAGTGATGGGGCTGTGGGGTCACCGCGGGCTGCCCTCCGCCTGGTCGCTACTCCGATTCCCATCGCCCGGTCGAGCGACCGCCGCGCGTCGCGCCGCGAGCTCCGCCTCGTCAACGCTCTCACGCACCGCGGCTCGCGCCAGCTTCGGTATGAGACGCTCGAGGTAGCGCGCGAGGCGCTCTTGATCGCGCCGAGCGCGGTGTAGCTGTCGCGCCAGTTCCAGCTCGCTGAGCTCGGTTGCTGCCGTCTCGGCGGCCAGCAGTGCGGCGATCGCGCGGGCCGCAAGCCCCACCTGGTCGATCGCGCGCCGCAGGTCGGCGCTCGCACCCACCGCGCTCGCCGGCGCCGCCTCACGCAGCGGGGCCTGTGAGGCGACCAGCGCTGCGCAGCGTTTGACGTCGGCGAGCTGGGAGCGCAGACGCTCGCGGTAACCCTCGCGTTCAGCGGCACCGGCGTCGCGCGCGAGCGCGGAGGCGAGCTCGTCGAGCGCTGCTCGGACCCGCGCTAGGTGCCGTTCGAGAGCCTCGCTCACGCTACTCCCCCGAGCGCAGCGTCGCCGCGAGCTCGCGCAACAGCTCGCGCGCCGCTCGGTAGCCGAGTTCTAGGGCCTCGACGCGGAAGCTCTCGTCGGCCCCGTGAACGGCGTCTTCCTCGAGCGCGAAACCGGTGAAGACCGTCGGCACCCGGTGCGCTGCGAGCTCCCCGAGCACCGGCAGGGTTCCGCCGGTGCGGGCAACAATCGGTGGGTTAGCGCAAGCTCTGGCAAGCGCCTTGCGCGCCGCGGCAAGGACCGGATGCTGCGGGTCGAACCGCACCGGATCGGCGCTCGCCAGGCCCTCCACGGCGAGCTCGACATGGTCCGGGAGGAAGCCGCGCAGAGCCCTCTCGATGGCGTCGGCGACGCTGTCCGGGCGCTGCCGCGGCACTAGCCGGGCACTCAGTGTCGCGCTGGCGGTGGCCGGCACGATCGTACGTGGCGCACCGGCCTCGAAGCAGTGCACGTCGAGCGACGGCCGCGCAGTGGTCAGCTCCCAGAACCGCGCAAGGCGCGCCGGGTCGGCGGCGCGCCCGCCGGCAGCGGCCAGCAGTTGCTGTCCAGCACGCAAGCGCTGCCACGCGGCGCGCTCGAGCTCGCTCGGCGGCTCGACGTCGTCGGCGAGAAGCGGCGCGCCGCCGTCTGCCGTTTGCTCCACCAACCGGTCGATCGCGCGCGCCAGCAGGTGAATCGCGTTTTCTGCGACGCCACCGTAGATGCCGGAGTGAAGGTCACGCTCCGCGACCCGCACCGATACCCCCAGCATCACCAGGCCGCGTGCCCCGACACAGAGCAGCGGCGTCCGCTCGTCGGCCATCGTGGTATCGAAGGCGATGGCGGCAGCAAAATCGCCGGCGCGCTCGCGGAGCCACCGGCAGGCGGCGGTGCTGCCGGTCTCCTCCCCTCCCTCGACCAGCGCGGTCACCCGCAAGCGCAACTCGCCCTGGGCTGCCAGATCGCGAGCGGCTGCCAGCAACGGCAGCATGTTGCCCTTGTCGTCGGCCGCCCCGCGGGCGTAGACGCGACCGTCACGCAGGGCAGGCTCAAAGGGGTCGCTGGTCCACTGCGCGGCGTCGCCGGGATCCTGCACGTCGTAGTGCCCGTAGACGAGCACCGGGGGCGCATCGTCTGGGCCCAGCTCAGCGACGACCAGCGGCGCCTCCCGGTCGACCTCGACGAGCTCCGCTCGACCCGCTCCGGACAAGTAGTCGCGCACCCAGCGCGCTGCCTCGAGAAGCGCGTCGGGACGCCGTCGGCCCGCCGAGACCGAGGGAATACGCAGGAACTCGAGGAGTTCGCCCAGCAGCGCGGGCACGGGACCGATTCTCGCCGATCGGCAGCCGCGACGACCGGTCGGCGACCGCCTCCGGCGATCGCCGCGCCGCGCTCGGGGCTCGGCGCTCAGGCAGGCGTTTGTTGGTCGCTTACCGACGAGCAGGTCGGCCAGGGCCGCCCACCCTCCAGCCGCCAGAGCCGCAAGGCGATGAGGTCTTGGATCCACTCGGCGGCGCGCGCCGGGTCTCCCCAACCACCCAGTCGACGCCAGGTTTCGAGGGTGAATTGGTACTTGCCTCGGTAGGCCCCGCCGCCTCCGATCGCAGCCGGGTTGCCGCCGGACTCGCAGTCCGCAATGCGCTCGAGCTCCGGCGGGATCCGGGGCACGGGCCGCCGCACGCTGGCCGCGCGGGCCGGCATGTCGACCCGCAACTTGCGGGCCGTCAGATAGTCGACGAGGCCGGTCGCAGGGAGTCCCGCGCGGCGCTGGAAGCGTCGCACGGCGGCACGCGTCGCGGTGTCGTAGAGACCGTCGCGGAACGGTGTGCGCAACCGTACTTGCAGCGCCCGCACGGCGTCGCCGTAGCTGCCGAGGGATAGCAGCGGTGCGCCTACCGGCGGCGCGCCAGCACCGCCTCCCGCCCCGGCCGCAACTGGTTCGGCCGCGAGGCCGACGGCGACGGCCTGGAAAGCAACGACGAGCACCGCTAAGAGCCGTCGCCGGATACGTCGACGGCTCGCAAGCGCGCAGGTGTGGCGGCTCCGTTGTTCCATCTCGTCGTGCGCCTACGGGGTGAGCTGACGGGCTCGCGCTGTGCGCTACGCCGCGATCGCGGCGATTCGCCCCTGGGTGGCCGGGCCACCCGGTGGTTCCCCCGCTCCCCGCCGCCTGAGCGACGAGGACTCGGCGTGAGGGGCGTATCTAAGCAGAAGGCGCGGCGGCTTGCCCGCCAGCGCCGCACGGACTAGGCCAGGCCCGGCGGCTTGCCCGCCGGCGCCGCACGGACTAGGCCGTCACGGCACCGGCGGGCGCCGGCTCGAGCGCGCGCTCGAGCGCCTCGGAGATGGTCATGACCGGATGCACGCGCAACTCGCTGAGTACCGCTTCCGGTACGTCCTCGAGGTCTGCGCGGTTGCGCTCGGGGATGATCACGTCGCGCAGGCCGGCCGCGTGCGCGGCGATCAGCTTCTGCTTGATGCCTCCCACCGGCAACACGCGACCCTGCAGGGTCACCTCGCCGGTCATGCCGACCGTGTGCTTCACCGGTCGTCCGGTGAGGAGCGAGACGAGCGCGGCGACGATCGTGACACCGGCGCTCGGTCCGTCCTTGGGAATCGCTCCGGCCGGCACGTGGACGTGGAAGTCGCGACCGGCAAAGGCGTCGGCTGGGATACCGAGATCGTCGGCGTGTGCGCGCACGTAAGAGAGCGCGATCTGCGCCGACTCCTTCATGACCTCGCCGAGCTGGCCGGTCAGCGTGAGGCTCCCGCCGCCGCCGCCGCCGGTCGCCGGCATCGCGGTGGCTTCGATGAACAGCACCTCGCCGCCCGCGAGCGTCACCGACAAACCGGTTGCGACGCCAGGCGTCGCGGTCCGCTCGGCGGTCTCCGAGAAGTAGCGGGGTCGCCCGAGCGCCCGGCGCAACCACCCTTCGTCGATTTCGATCGGCGTTGCTGCCGTGCCGGCAGCGATCTCGGTGGCCGCTTTGCGCAGCAACTTGCCGATTTCGCGCTCGAGCTGGCGCACGCCAGCTTCGCGCGTGTACTCGGCGATCATCGTGCGCAGCTGCTCCTCGCCGATCGCGACCTCGCCACCGCGCAGCCCGTTGCGCTCGAGCTGACGGGGCCAGAGGTAGTCGCGGGCGATCGCGACCTTTTCGTCGACCGTGTAACCGTCGAACCGCACGACCTCCATGCGGTCGAGCAGCGCCGGCGGAATCGTCTCCACGACGTTCGCGGTGGCGACGAAGAGCACACCGGAGAGGTCGATGTCGACGTCCAGGTAGTGGTCGCGGAAGGTGTGGTTCTGCGCGGGGTCAAGTACCTCGAGCAGTGCTGCTGCTGGATCGCCGCGCCAGTCCGCGCCGAGCTTGTCGACCTCGTCGAGCACGATCACGGGGTTCATCGTTCCGGCGTCACGGAGTGCTCGGACGATGCGCCCGGGCAACGCTCCGATATAGGTGCGGCGGTGGCCGCGGATCTCGGCCTCGTCGCGGACACCACCGAGGGCGATCCGCACAAACCGCCGTCCGGTGGCGCGAGCGATCGATTCGCCGATCGAGGTCTTGCCGGTGCCGGGCGGCCCGACGAGCGTCAGGATCGCGCCCGACCGGCCATCCTCGGCGAGACCCCGCTCAGCACGCAGCTTGCGCACCGCGATGTATTCGACGATCCGTTGCTTGACGTCCTCGAGCCCGGCGTGATCGCGGTCGAGCACCGCACGCGCGTGCTCGGGATCGAGGCGCTCCTCGGAGCGCTCGCCCCACGGCAGGGCCAACAACCAGTCGAGGTAGGTGCGGATCATCGATGCCTCGGGCCCGTTCTCACCCGTGCGCTCAAGGCGCCCGAGCTCGCGCTCCGCTTGCTCGCGCACGTGGTCGGGCATCGCCGACTCGGCGATGCGCTTGCGGTAGTCGGCGACCACCGACGCGTCGTCCTCACCGAGCTCGCGCTTGATCGACTCGAGCTGCTTGCGCAGCACGTACTCGCGCTGCTGGCGTTCGGCACCGCGTTCGACTTGCTCGCGGATGTCACGGCGTACTTGGAGCTCCAGCAACAAGCCGCGCGCCAGTTCGATCGCCCGTTCGAGCCGTCGCGCGACGTCGAACTCTTCGAGCAGCTCGATGCGCTGCTCGAAGGTCAGCTCCGGCGCGAAGCCGAGGGTGTCGGCCAGTGCGCCGGGCGATCCGACGGCTCGCACGAAGCGGCGCAGGCGCCCGTCGTCGCCGACGAGCTCGAGGATCTCCTCGACCACGGCCCGGTAGGTGCGGGCGAGCTCCTCTATCCGCTCGGGCGACGCTCCGCTGGCGTCGGGACGCACAACGATGTGCGCGGTCGCCCCGCCAGCGGCGGGATCCTCGACCTCGAGCACTTCGGCGCGATCTACGCCGCGCAGTACGACGGCCTCGACTTCGCCGGAGTGCTCGCGGTCACCCCCCTCGCCCGCGCTCGCCGCCGGCTCGCCAGCGGCGACGTTGGCTGGCAGTTTCACGCGCCCCTCGACGCGTGCCACGGTTCCGACCTTCCGCAGCTCGCCGTTGTGCCGCGGCACCAGAACCACCAGGCGGCTATCGCCCGGATCGGCCGCGACCGTGACGGTCATGCCGGGGAGCACGACCGCCTCGTCGGTCACCACGAGCGGCAGGCGCTGCACCCGGCGAGCGTCGGCCGCCGCGTCGTCGCTGCGGTTTTCTGCGGGAGCTGCTTGGTTTCTGTCGTTGTTGCGATCTTCCATAGGCACTTACTTACGGTAAGTGCAGTGTAGAGATGGAACGCTGCCGCGCCCCGGCGGGTCGTGCGATGCTCCGCTTGTGGACGCTGTAGAGACGGAGGGCAGCGCGCGCGCAGCGGGGCCGTCGGGTGCCCTCTCCAGTCCGGCGCGCGACGCCGCCGCGCGTGCGGCGCTGCGGCTCGTGCCGCGGGGAGGCGTCGTCGGGCTCGGCTCGGGGAGGGCGGTGTGGCGGCTTTGCGAGCTGATCGCAGCGGAGATCCCGCGCGCCGCGCGTCCCCGCGCGGTAGTGGCGTCGGAACGCACGCGCGAGGTCTGCGAGCGCGTCGGCATCACGGTGGTCGAGCTCGATGGTCGGGAACGTCCGCAACTCGCCTTCGATGGCGCCGACGAGGTAGACCCGCAGCTGCGTCTTTTGAAGGGCGCCGGGGGAGCGCTACTGCGTGAGCGGATCGTCGCGGCGGCGGCGCAGCGTTTGGTGGTGGTCGTCGAGTCCCGCAAGCTGGTCGCGCGCCTCGGCCAGTCGTTCCGGCTGCCGGTCGAGATCGTGCGCTTCGGCTGGCCGGAGACGCTGCGTCGGATCGGCGCGCTGCTGTCAGCTCCCGCGCTGCGCACTGGCGAGGACGGAAAGCCGTTCGTTACCGACGAGGGCCACTACCTGGTCGACGGCCAGATCCCCCCCACGAGCGATCCCGATCGACTGGCCGACGAGCTACGGCGGGTGCCGGGGGTCTGTGACCATGGTCTGTTCTTGCGCGAAGCGCACGTCGTGTTCGCCGGCGCGGACGACGGCAGCCACCGCGAGCTGCGGCGAGCGGAAGGGGCGACCGCCTCCGCGCCGACCTACCGCTGAGCCGCGCAAAGACGAAGCGCACGACGCGGCGCACCCGCGCGCCGATTCCCCGATCCCGCTGGCATCCCCGCGTAGGAGGTCTCGGGCGGCGGCGATCGGTCGCTGCGCTCACTGCGCAGCACCGGCGGCAACGATCGTTCCGGCGCGCCGCCGGTCGCCCGGCGGGCGCAGGAGCAGACGCAGCTCGCGTGCGAACACGGCGGCGGCGGTCAGTTTCACGGCCTGCGCGGGCGTCACGCGAAGGACCGCGAGGTGGCTTGCCGAGCGCGCGCTTTCACCACCCTCCGCGGCGCTCGCTTCGGCGGGCGAGCCGCCGGGCGCGCCGGCTCCCGGGCTGCCGAGCGGCCGCAGCGATCGAAGTTCCAAGGCCTCGAGTAGGAGAGTGCTTCTGCCGCCGCCAGCGGTCGCTTCGGAAACCACGACGTCCACTCGCGCGCCGGGCTCGGCACCCGCGAGCGCCGCACCCCCAGCGACCGGCACCTCCACCAAGCGCTCACCGGTCTCGAGCGTGCGGGCGCGCTCGTTGGAAGCGGCGCCGTTGGCGAGGGCGGCGACGGTCACCGGATCGCCGCGCATCAGCGGCGCACGCAGCCGCCGGCCGATCACGAAGCGGGGGTCCGCGTAGGCGCTTGGCGGCGCGAAGCGCACAGGAATCCGGCGCAGCGCCAGATCGTGGGAGCGCAGCAGGGCGCCTTCGTGGAGGTCGCGAGCGGCAGCGACAACCGTGACCGGCCGTCCTACGAGCTCCTCGCTCGCGCGTAAGCGACCGCGCACTTCTGCCGCTGCCGCCGCCGCCAGCGCCAGCCCGACGAGAGCGAGCAGCGCGCCGCGACGCAGACGGCGGCCACGCTCAAGCGCCGACAAGGCTGCTCTCCGACGGCCGTTTCGAGCAGCCGCAGCGCGCCTCCGGCGGGTTCGCAAGCCGGCTGCGGGCTTGCGGGCCCGCCGCTTCGAGCGGGACCTCGACGAGCGCCCGGAAACTGTCGGGGCCCGAAGCGACGGTCAGCCGCCCGCCGAGCGCGCGCAGCGCGTCGCCCGCGATCGCGAGTCCCAGTCCCGATCCGCGGCGCGCGCTCTGGCCCTCGCTGGGAGCGGGCGGCTGCGACCTGCGATCGTTCGCGATCTCGATCATCAGCGACCGCCGACCGCTCTCCTCGCTCTCGCACCGCACGCGCACGCACACGCTGCACTGGCCGTGAGCGACGGCGTTGTCGAGCAGCGCGCCAAGCGCCTGCGCCAGGCGGGGGTCGTTGGTGACGAGGGCCGCTGGCGCGCCGTCCCAGCGCACTTCCACACGGCGCTCCGCGATCAGCTCGGAGCGCGCAGCGAGCGCCGACAGCAGGAGCGCGAGCGGTCCGCCGACCGCTGCGCCACGGCGACCGCGGCCACCGACTTTGCGGTGGCGCGGGGGCGCCGTCGCGCTGGCGCTACCGCTCGCTGCTGCGGCAAGCGCGTTGAGCATGGCTGCGACCGACTCCAGTCGGGACACCTCGCAAGCCATCGGCAGTGCGGCGCTGCCACCCGCTCCCGACAGTTCGCGGCGCTCGCCGAGCGCCAGTAGCTGCGCGACCGCTCGAACCTCGTGCTCGCAGCGGGCAAGCGCTGCGGCGAGGCTGCCGCCCTCCGGTGTCGCCCTCGGTAGCGCCGGCGGCGCGGTGCGCGCCGTGCCCGGTTCGAGCGTGCCGCTCAGCACCGCTCGACCAGCCTGTAGCCGATGCCGCGTACGTTCGACACCCAGCGCCGCGGCGAGCCGGACAGCTTCGCGCGCAACCGGCAAGCGTGGGCGTCGAGCGTACGCGTGCGACCCGGGGAGCGGAAGCCCCAGACGTCGCGCAACAGTTCCTCCTTCGTGAAGACACGCTCCGGCTCCCGCGCGAGGGCAGTCAAGAGGGCGAACTCCTTGGCCGTGAGCGCGACCGGCCGCCCGGCCAAGGTCACCGCTCGGCGAACGGGATCGATGCGCAGCTCTCGATACGCGATGAGGCCCTCGCGTGGGCGCTCGACGCTGCGCCGCAGCACCGCCCGCACGCGTGCCAGCAGCTCCTGATAGCCGAAGGGCTTCGTGAGGTAGTCGTCGGCCCCGCGGTTCAGGCCGCGTACTCGCTCGGGCTCCGACCCGCGCCCGCTCACCACCACGATTGGCAGACCGGGGTCGATCCCCTGGGCAGCAGCCTCGGCGCCGCGAACCGCGTCGAGCAGGCGCAGCCCATCTTCATCGCCGAGCACGAGATCCAGCAGCACGAGGTCGGGGTGATGAATCTCCGCCCGCGCCAGCGCCTCCCTCACCCCGCGCGCCTCGACCACCGCGTAGCCGTCGGCAGCCAGGTTGTCGCGCAAATAGGTGCGTAGCCGCTCGTCGTCCTCGACGATCAGGATCTTCGAACCTTCGCCCCGCGCGGCCGATCCGAGGCGATCGCTCAAGCTCGCAACCCCGTGGCTCACGTCGCATTAAGCGCGGAGCGGCGGAGTTTCGCCCCCGTGCCTGCTCAGTGACCACGCTCGCAGCTTCGCCCCCTTTAGCGAGCGCCTCCTGCAAGGTCCGTTTCAACCCTTCGCGCGAGGCAGGAATCGGCCCTAAGATGCCGACGCCTGCGCGCGACGCCGGCCGAACGACGGCGACGCGACGAGCCAAGGCGGGCAAGGCGCATGGGAGACACCGCACGGAGAGGCAACTACGAATCCGGCTCCGACTACGTGCTCGAGTACGGGGAGCTGCGCTTCACGTTCAACGAACGGGACTTCGTCGAGCGTGTCGAACAAGCCGCGATCAAGCTCGGCTTCGTCGACGGTCCGCTGGGCGCGGCCGAACGCGAGGACCTGGTGGAGTTGGCGGTCAACGGCGAGGTCAGTGCCCCCCGCTCGGAACTCGGCGAGCACATCAACGAACGCTGGGACGAGATCTGCGGTCAGCCCGACCACTCCCTGGTTCACTGGCTGAGGCGACTGGTCTTTCGCGGCGCCTGGTTGGACCAGCGCGTGCTCGAAGGGGAGCTCGACGTCGTCTTCGACGAGCGCACGCTGACCTTCGCTTACGCCCAGCCGGACCGCGGCGGTGCGCTCGTGGAGCTCGCTCCCGAACCCTCTTGGCGGAGCGTCGCATACCGGCGCTGAGCTCTCGCGCAGCGTCGCCTCGCGGCGGCGAGCCGCGCCCGCGCGACGGCCTGGCTGCCGCCTAGCACTACTGGCGCCCCGGCGGTACTGGCGCTCAGGTCAAGAGGTCGGCGCGCAGCGTCCCCGAGCGTTCGAACAAGACGTGCAGCTCCCCGTCTGGTGCGTGCGGTGGCCGCGGACCGAGCGTTACCCGCGCCGTCGCCATCGACACGAGCTCGGAGCGCTCATCGCAGGCTGCGAACACGGTCACCGTGGCGGCGCCGGCAACGCGCCGGCCGGCTGCGAACGCACGCCGACGAGCGACGGTCGGCAGGCGATCGGCGTCGTCGAGCAGAAGCACTGCGTCGCGACCGCGCTCGGCGTGGCGTTTACAGAACTCGACCGCCCAGTCGACCGCTTGCGCCACCGCCTCGCCCGACTCGTCGAACGAACCGCCGAAAACGCGCACCCCCTCGATCGCTCGCCACTCCCCGAGCTCTTCGGGACGCACCCCGACCAGCCCAGCGACCACCACCGGCGCCGTCGCGTCCGACTCGAGGCCGACCAGCGGCACCGCCGCCGGCGGCGACACGAGCGCCTGCGCCACCCGCCTGAGCAGCGAGCTACGCCCGGTCCAGGGCGGACCGGCGACAGCGACACGTGAGCCGCGTCCGACCGGTACGCGGTCGAAGGGGCTCGGTAGATCGAGACGCTCGATCGGATAGAGGACCTCGAGCTCGTCGAAGCGCGGGCGCTCCAGCGGCGGTTCGGGCGGGCCCCCAGCGACCGACTCCACGCGCACCAGCGACGGGTGTCGCTCGCCGCGCCGCGGCGGTCGGGCACGCCCGCGCACCTCATCACCCGGACGTAGCCCGCAGCGGCGGATCTGCGCCGGCGAGACGTACACGTCGCGCCGCGAGGGACCGGCCGGATCGACGCGGATGAAGCCGCTGCCGTTGGCGAGCAGGTCGAGCACACCCGCGACCACCGTCTCCCCCTCGCCGCGCCCGCTGCGTCGCTCGACAGGCTCACGGGCCGCGCCCTTCTCCGCCTCTCGCGCTTCGTCGCCGGCTGCGGCCTCCTGGGCCACAAGCTCCTCGCTGCCAGCCAGGGGCACGGCATCTTCCGGACGCGCGCCGAAGGCGACCGACCGCTTTTCGGCCACCGCGGGTGGCGCCCCGGTCGCCACCTCCGAGGCGCTCTCGACCGGCGCCGGCGCGGGCTCCGAGGCCTCCCCGGCGCGCTCCAGTATCGCCTCGATCAGTGTCTCGCGGCGGAGCGTCCGATAGCCCTCGATGCCGAGCTCCGCGGCTAGCGCGTGAAGGTCCGCGAGGGGGCTTTCATACAAGTCTTCGCGTCGGATTACGGTCATTTCTCGAGCTCGGTGAATGCTGCGGCTAACGGCGGCCACTCGGTGGCCGGCCGGGCAGGCTATCGCTTGCCACCGTCTCCGGGGGCGCCTGGCGTCTGAGCTCCTCCGCGAGCACGAGGTCGGGCGCAACCGCGGCGGCGCCCGACAATGCCGCGCGCACGGCGAGGAAGTCGCGCACCTGCGCGACATCGTGCACACGCACAAGCTGTGCGCCGGCGTCGGCAGCGCGCGCGACCGCAGCCAAGGTACCGCCCAGCCGATCAGCCGGCGGACGCCCACAGATCGCCCCGATGAAGTCCTTGCGCGAGCACGCCACCAGCAAGGCGCAGCCGAGCGCGTGGAGCCGTTCGAGCTGGCGAAGGATGCGTACCGACTGGTAAGGCGTCTTGGCGACGTCGATACCGGGGTCGAGCAGCAGACGGTCGGGCGCGATTCCGGCAGCGGTCGCCCGGTCGCGGAGCTCGGCCAGCAGACCGATGACGTCGGGTAGCACGTCGGCGCCGTCGCCCCGCGGTCCGGCGCTCTTGGGTGCGGCGCGCGTGTGGCATAGCACTAGCGACGCCCCTGTCTGCGCACACAGCTCCAGCAGGCGCGGGTCGCACAGCGCGGTCATGTCGTTGACCAGGCGGGCGCCCGCCTCGAGCGCTGCGCGCGCAACCGGTGAACGCCAAGTGTCGATGGAGACCAGCACGCCCTCTTCGGCTAAGCGCCGGATCACCGGCACGACGCGCTCGATTTCGACCTCTACGGGCACGGGCGGTCGATCGGTGCGTCCCGATTCGCCTCCCACATCGACGATCGCAGCGCCCTGCTCGACCAGACTCACGCCCCGCCGCACTAGTTCGTCGAGACTGCGCCGTCCAGGATCGGAAAAGGAATCCGGCCCCGCGTTGAGGATGCCCATCAAGAGGGGCTGGCCCGGCGGGGCGGTGAGCAGAGTGTCCCCCACCCGAAACTCGGCCTGCCGCGTCGCGCTCGTAGTCATCCGCCGACCCGCTCTTCGCTCGGCACGAGGCCCTCGGCCCGATAGTTCGCGGCCCACTCGGCCCGGGCCGCCTCGCGCTCCGTCGCCCGCCAGCCGAGCTCGCGCGCCATCGCCTCGACGATCGGCTCGAGCCGCTCCGCGCGCCCCGGCTCGAGCGCACGCGGCGCCAGCAGGCCGAGGCGTGTGCGCCGCAGCAGCACGTCGGCGAGCGACCGCGCCTGCTCGTGGCGAGCGGCGAACGCGACTTCGGCGAGCAAGTCGGGCATCCCGGGGACGACAGGCGCCGTTAGCTCCGGCCGCTCGGCCGCCAGACCGAGCACCTCGTGCGCAGTGTGCCCGTAGCGCGCCGCGAGATGGCGGATGCTCGCTTCGTCGACACCCGGGACGCGCGGCAGACGTTCCGGATCGACCGGCAGGCCAAGCGGAATCTCCTCGGTCCGGCACGGCGCTCGCCGCCCCTCGCGTTCCACCAGTCGGTCGACCACTTGCTGCGCCATGCGCCGCCAGGTCGTGAGCTTTCCGCCGGTGATCGTCACCACTCCGGACGGCGTCTCGAACAGCTCGGCGCGCCGCGAGATGTCGACCGACTTGCGCTCGTCGCCGGTGCCGACTAGTGGACGCACCCCGGCGTAGGCACCCTCGACGTCGGCCACCGTAAGGTCGGTCTCGAAGAACTCGTTGACTGCTTCGAGCAGGTAAGCCACGTCCTCGCTTGCTGGCGGCACGTGTTCAAGCGGACCCTGGTAGTCGTGATCGGTCGTGCCAACCAGCGTCCGTCCGAGCCACGGCAGAACGAAGATCGAGCGCCCGTCCTTGGCCGGCACGATCGCCCCGGCCCGCACTGGCAGGCGCTCCTGGGCGATCAACAGGTGGGAACCCCGGCTCGGTCGGATGCGCGGTGCCTCGCTGAGCTCGCGCAACTCGTCGGCCGGTAGGCGGTCCGCCCACACACCGGTCGCGTTGACGACGTGCCGGGCGCGCACCCGAAAGCGCGCATCGCGCTCGCGGTCGCGTACTTCGGCCCCGACCGCGCGACCGCCCTCGCGCGCCACCGCCACCGCTTCTAGCCGGTTCGCGCAAACCGCGCCGTAGCGCTCTGCCTCGGCGAGGATCGTGAGCACCAAACGGGCGTCATCGGTCTGGCAGTCGTAGAAGAGGTAACCGCCAGTGGGGTGGCGTCGGCTGAGCGCCGGCAGCAGCTCGCTGACCTCATCACCGGCGATCAAGCGGTGACGCTGGGGGCTCCACTCCTCGGCCTCGCCGCGGCGACCGCGGCGCCAGGCCATCGCGTCGTACATGTTGAGCCCGAGACCGACCAGTCGATCGGGACGCTTCCCGTCGAAAGCAGCCACCACGAGCGGCAAAGGCCGCACCAGGTGCGGTGCAAGCTTGACCATCAGGGAACGCTCGAGCAGCGCCTCGCGCACCAGCCCGAGGTCGAACTGCTGCAAGTAGCGCAGGCCACCGTGCACGAGCTTGGAGGACCGGCTCGAGGTCCCGGCGGCGTAGTCCTCGCGCTCCACGAGCGCCACGCTGAAGCCGCGCGAGGCTGCGTCGAGCGCAACGCCGGCGCCAGTGACACCACCGCCGACGACGACGACGTCGAACTCCTCCTCGGCGAGGTCGACGAGCGCGCGATCCCGATCGATCACGGCACGCAGCTTACGGTCAGCGCTCCCGCGCCCGACCGACACCGGCGAGCGGGCCGGTCGCAAGCGGCAGGCGCAGGGATCGGCGGCGGTCGGCGGCGACCGCTACCGCACCTCGCAAGGCACGCCGTTCGAGGAGCTTCGCCGCTCTCTCCACCCCGTCTTCGTCGAGCCCCGTGACGACCAGCACATAGCCCTCGCCGGGGGCTTCTGCGCGACTCGTGTCGATCAGCGCAGCGACCACGCCACTGCCCGGCCCGAGTCGACGCCGCTGCCTGCCGAACGCGTCGTAGAGCGCGATCGCCCGGGGACCGATGCGCAGCGGCAGCCCACTGCGGTTGGGCGGCTCGGTGAGCCGGCCGAGCGCACGCAGACTGGCGAGCACCGACCACCGACCGACGACCACGCGTACGCTCGCCGCAGCCGCCACGGCGCCCGGCAGGCCGCGACTCGCCGGCGTGCCGAGCGCGGCGATCCGTCGCTCGACGAGCTCGCAAGCCCATCCACTCGGCGGCGCGCATTCGAGGCGCACCGGCAGACGTTTGCCGCCGAACCCGCGCAGAAGCGGCGCCGGGAAGGCTCCCACCAGCGCCGGCGGAGTCGGCGCCCCCTCCGGCAGCACCAGCCACTGCACGAGATCACCGGGGAACAGCCGCGTCCCGGCAGCGGCCGGAACGGGTAGGCCGTTCACGTAGGCGATCACCGACTGGTTGCGAGCGAGCGCGCGGGGGGGCCGTAGCTGTGCCAGCTGCCGCGGCGGCGTTTGCAGACGGCGACTCGAGGGCACGGACCCGTCGGTTGCCAACACCTCGACGGTGACTGCCCGTTCCTGCGCGGGGCGGGCGCAGCCGCTGAAGATCGTGAGCGCAACCGCGGCCAGCAGCGTCCAGTGGATCCGGCGTGGCCGCATCGCCCGCTCGTTCTCCTAGCGCGCAGAGCGCGGCGAACGCGCGCCGCTGTGCTCGATCGCCGAGGTGATTGCGACCAGCGGGAGGACGGCGGCCGCCGCGACGACCGCGGTGAACAGCAGCGCCGACGGCTCGTCGACCACCAGCCGCGCAAGCGACCACGGGTCGGGTCGCAGGAGCGCTGCGAGCGCCGCGAGCAGCACCGCGAGCGCCGCGCCGCTGGCTGCGAAGGCCCGTGCGGCGACGACGCGCGCGGGCAAGGCGGCGCGGCCTCGACGCGGGGGCGCCGAGCGCTTGCGCGCGTGGGTCCCCACGCCCTTGCGTGCACTCGCCCAGCCAGCGACCAACAGACCCCAGGAGCCGGCGAACAGGTAGCCGGCGACGACGTCGCTCGGAAAGTGCCAGCCGAGGACCACCGTCGAGACACCGACGCCTGCGGCCAGACACGCACCGGCCGCTGCGGCGGCGATCCGCAGCTGGCGCGGCGCGACCAGAACGGCCGCCAGCGCCAAGGCCATGGCAGCGGTCGCGTGCCCACTCGGCAGAGCCCGCGGCTGCACGACGATCCCGTAACTCTGGGGGGCGGGACGGGGATGGGCGAGCACGCTCTTGGCCAGCTGTCCGAGCAGCACCGCTCCCGCGACCAGCAGCAACACCAGCAGCGCGTCGCGTAGCGAGCCCCGCGCGAGCGCCGCACAGACAAGCGCTCCCGTCGCCAGCAGCACGGGCAGCGGATCACCGATCCCCACCAGCGTCGCGGCCGCCGCGCTGAGCTCACGAGGGGCGTGGTCGACCACCGCCACCAGCGCAGCAGCGTCGAGGCGCGTGCCCGTCGACCACCCGTAGGCGGCTACCGTGACGCAAGCGAAGACCAGCGCGCAGGCGATCGCCCCGAGGTAAGCGAGGAGAGGGCCGCCTGCTGGCCTTTCGGTCACCCTCGGCAGGCTAGAGAGGACGCTCCACGCACGGGCTGATGCTCGCGGCGCCTGCGCGCAGCGCGCGCGGACGTGGTCGGCGGTGGACGGCTAAAATGCCGCACGGCGCATCGGTCGGAGTGGCCGCAAGTGCGCCGCGTAAGACCACGGGCCGCCATCGTCTAGGGGACTAGGACGCCGGCCTCTCACGCCGGAAACCCGGGTTCGAATCCCGGTGGCGGTGCTCGACGTCGGCGGGAACCGCTGCAGGTGACCTGCGGATCGCAGCACAGGCGGATCTCGAGATGAGCACGCAAAGAACCAGCAGCGGAACCGTGGCGCAGCCGCCGCGCGGCAGGCGGCGCAGTGGGCGCCCGGTAGGTCGCGGGTCGCAGCTGACCAGCTCGCCGCGCATGTTCCAATCGGACCTGCTCGAGTTCTTCTCGCGGGTCCACCCGGCCGTGCCGGTTTTGATCTTCGGACCGGCGGTGGCGATCCTCGCCTACAGCGGCCTCGCGGAGACGCGATCACCGCTCGCGGCAGTCGGCCTTCTGGCCGGCGGTTACGTCTTTTGGACGCTCTGCGAGTACTGGATCCACCGCGCGATCTTCCACTTCGAACCCGAGCGCGGGATCGGCGCACGGCTGCACTGGATCATCCACGGCGTGCACCACGACTATCCGAACGATCCCAAGCGACTGGTGATGCCGCCGGCGGTGAGTGTGCCGCTGGCGATCCTCTTCTGGCTGGGCTTCGAGGGGCTGCTCGGCCGGCCTGCGGCCTATCTGTTCGGAGCGGGCTTTTTCGGCGGCTACCTGCTGTACGACATGATCCACTACACCGTGCACCACCATCGGCCGCGCACACGGGTGATGCGCCTGTTGCGCGAGCTGCACATGCGCCACCACTTCCAGGACGCAACGCGCGGTTACGGGATCAGCGCGCCGTGGTGGGACGTCGTTTTCGGCACCCTTCCGCGTCGGCGGGGGCGTGCGCGGGCAGCCGGCCACGCGCGCAGCTAGCCCGCAATCCGTAACCGAACTGAAACAGTCGCGTGACGGTCCTGCAACCGTCGGCGCGCACGATGCCTCGTCGTGTCCACGCACGAAGGAGGTGTCCGATGAGCGCTGCCGACCAAGGCGCCGTCAGCGCGCCCCGCACGCCAACGCCGTCGGCCGCGAAGCGGCCGCCCGCGACGCCGCGCGCCAGCGAGCTGGAGCCGCGCGCGAGCAAGCTAGAGCCGGGCCGTCGCACGTGGCTCCGCGGCCGCTGGCTGCACCACTGGAACCCGGAGGACCCGCGCTTCTGGGAACACACCGGAAAGCGGATCGCGCGCAAGAACCTGGTGTTCTCGGTGTTCGCCGAGCACCTCGGTTTCGCCATGTGGGTGCTGTGGACGGTGCTCGTCGTCAACCTCCCGAACGCCGGCATCGACGTCACGCTCGCCCAGCAGTTCTGGCTGACCGCGGTGCCGAACCTGGTCGGCAGTTTCCTGCGGATCCCCTACACGTTCGCGGTCGCGCGCTTCGGGGGCCGTCTGTGGACCTTCATCAGCGCCGCTCTGTTGCTAATACCGGCGCTGCTCGTCGCGCTGCTCGTGCCGAGCGGCTGGCTTGCCGCTCAGGATCCCGACACACGCTTCTGGATCCTGCTCGCGTGCGCTGCGACGTCGGGCTTCGGCGGCGGCAACTTCTCGTCGTCGATGGCGAACATCTCGTTCTTCTATCCGGAGGGCAAGAAGGGCTTTCCGCTCGGACTCAACGCTGCCGGTGGCAACCTCGGTGTGGCGGTGACCCAACTGCTGGTGCCGCTGGTGATCGTGGTCGGCACGCCGGCGGCGCAGCTCGCCGATCCGATCCACGAGGTCAAGCTCGCCTACGCCGGCTGGATGTGGGTGCCGTTGCTCTTGCTCGCAGCGATCTGTGCGCTGCTGTTCATGGACAGCGTCGGCGAGGCGCGCACCGAGCGCCGCAGCTACGTGCGCGCACTCAAGGAGCCGCACACGCTGATCATGTCGATCCTCTACATCGGCACCTTCGGCTCGTTCATCGGCTACTCGTTTTCGCTGCCGCTGGTCATCAAGAACACCTTCCCCGAGTTCCTCGCCAACAATCCGTTCATCGCCACCTATCTCGGCGGGCTCGCCTTCCTCGGCGCCCTCGTCGGCTCCGTTTCGAGACCGTTCGGCGGGTGGCTGTCCGACCGCCTGGGGGGCGCACGCGTCACGCTGTGGTGCCTCCTCGGGATGGCCGCGTTCACACTGCTCGCGATCGTCGGCATCGCCAACCGCAGCTTCCCGCTGTTCCTGGGCTCCTACGCGGTGATCTTCGCTCTCTCCGGGATGGGGAACGGCTCGACCTACCGGATGATTCCGGCGATCTTCGCCGTGCTCGCACGCAATCACGCGCGCGCCACGGGAGAGCCAGAGGCCGCGGTGCGCAGCGAGTTCAAGCGCCGTGCGGCGGCGGTGATCGGCATCTGCGGCGCGGTTGGCGCGTTTGGCGGCTTTCTGATTCAGCTCGTATTCCGGCAGGCCAGCCTCGACGTCTCGGCGGCGATGACGAGCGCCGGCACGGTCGCCGAGAAGCTGCGGATCGCGGAAGCCAACGCCGACTGGGCGATCCCCGCGCTCGCCGTCTTCCTCTGCGGCTACGCGCTGTTTGCGGGAATCACCTGGTTCTTCTACCTGCGCCGGTCGTTTGCGATTCGACGCGTCCCCAGCATCGCCGCCGAGGCCACGGTGTAGCGGGCGAGCGGTCAGAGCACCGTGAAGCCAGCGTGAGCGGCCGCCACCAAGGGTCGGCGGCCGCTGCGCGCGGTGTGGTGGCGGCGGGCCGCCGCCACCAGCGCCGGCGCCGCTCGGTAGCCGACGCCGCGCACCGTCTCGATCAGCTGACAACCGACCGGTCCCAGCTTCTTGCGTAGACGCAGCACGCACACGTCGACGGCGCGCTCACCGGCCGGCTCGTGGTAGCCCCACACCGTCGTCAAGAGGGCGCTGCGCGTGTGCACGCGACGCGGGTTGGTCAGTAGGTGCGCGAGCAGCTCAAACTCGAGTTTGGTGAGCGGCACCTCGCGCCCCTCGACCGTGCAGCGCCGCTCCTCGAGATCGAGGACGACCGGGCCGAGCCGCACCTCCTGGGTCGCCGCACCCTCCCCTGACCGAGCGCGCGACTCGCCGGGCGCTCCTTGCAGCGCACGAGCGACCCTCAGCTCCAGTTCGGCCGGGCCGAACGGGCGAACGACCAGTTCATCGGCCTCGTGCGCGAGCTCGTCGTCGGTCAGCGGATCGGTGACCGCGACGGTCGCGACGCCCCGCTGGCGCAGCAGCTTGACGGTGCGGCGCAGCCGCTCGGAGAGGTCGGCGCCGCTCTCGACGGCGACGACCACCAGCGCCGGCAGCGGTGACCGCCCGGCGACCGAACGGGCAGGTGACGTCGACGGCACGCCGACGACGCGGTTTGCACCGCTCAGCACTGCGAAGCCCGCAGCGATCAGGGGCCGGGACTGGTAGCCGAAGGCGGCAAGCGCGGCAACGAGCAGCTCGCGCTCGTCGCTGCGCGGTGCGTGCAGCCAAGCCTCGCCGGGAGCCATCGCTTCGGCAAGCAAACCGCATGCAGTCGGAGGCGCCTTTCGCCGCCGCGTCGAAAGGCCGCTCGCCGCGCTGTCGACCGAGGGTCGGCGGGCGGCTAGGGAGTAGGTGCGGATGGAGGGATTCGAACCCCCACGGGCTTTCGCCCACGGCCTCCTGAGGACCGCGTGTCTACCAGTTCCACCACATCCGCGTGGCGCGCTTAAGGCTAGCGACGTCGAGCGCCGTGGCGGGCACCGCGGCGCCGATCGCATAGAGTTCGAGGCCGCTCGTTCGCGACCTTGAAAGGAGGCTGCGTTGGCTTACGAGGTGCCACCTCTCCCCTACGACTACGCCGCGCTCGAGCCGCACATCGACGAGGAAACGATGCGGCTCCACCACGACAAGCACCACCAGGCGTACGTCGACAAGGTCAACGCCGCCCTCGAGGGCACCGACTGGGCGAACAAGCCGATCGAGGAGGTCATCCGCAACCTCGCGCAGGTGCCCGAGAACATTCGGACGACGGTTCGCAACAACGGCGGCGGGCATCTCAACCACACGCTCTTCTGGGAGTGGATGTCGCCGAACGGGGGCGGCGAGCCCGAGGGCGCGTTGGCCGATGCGATCAACTCGACGTTCGGCTCCTTCGCCGATTTCAAGGCGAAGTTCAAGGAGGCCGGCGTCAACCAGTTCGGCAGCGGCTGGGCCTGGCTGGTGTGGGACGGTTCGGGCCTCGCGATCGTCTCCACATCGAACCAGGACAATCCGCTCAGCGACGGCAAGACGCCGCTGCTCGGCGTCGACGTGTGGGAGCACGCGTACTACCTGAAGTACCGCAACCGTCGACCCGACTACATCGACGCCTGGTGGAACGTCGTCAACTGGGCGAAGGTCGCCGAGGATTTCAAGCGCGTGGCGGGGTAGCTCCCTGCCCGCGCGGCACGGGGCGCACGAGGGAGGCTCGCGCGCCCCTTTTCTTTTGCCATTCTCGCTAGCGCGCCTCGCTCACGAACGCCGTGACCAGCTCAGCGATCCGCTCACCGGCGTCCTCCTGCAGAAAGTGCGAAGCCTCCGTGACTCGGACCTGTGGACGGGCATTCGGCAGTAACCGGCAGAAGTACTCACCGGCCTGGGGAAACGGGAACACGGGGTCGCGGTCGGAGAAAGCGACGAGCGCCGGCACCTCCCAGCGGCTCAGCTCGTCCGCGACCGCTCGCATCTCGCGCGCGCCCGGGTCGTCTTCGGAGAGCGGAACGAGCAGCGGGAATTGGGCAGCGCCGGCCTTCGACTCGGGCGTCGGGAACGGCGCCTCGTAGCCCTTGATCACGGAATCGGGCAGCTCGCTGACCGTCGCCGACTGAATCACGAACCCGATCGGCAGATCGGGGTTGCGCTCGGCGAACGCACGCCACCGCAAGAAGCCCTCGCTCACCCGCCCCGTGAACAGGCCGGTGTTGAGGATCACCAGCCGCGCCACACGATCCTTGTGCTCGACCGCCCAACGCAGCCCGATCGGACCGCCCCAATCCTGCACCACGCAAGTGACGCGGTCGAGGTTCAGGCGATCGAGCAGCGCCGACACGTAGTGGACGTGGCGGTCGTAGGAGTACCAGCGGCGGTCGGTGGGCTTGTCAGAGCGTCCGAAACCCGGCAAATCGGGCACCACCACGCGCAGGCCGCTGGCGACCAGCGGCGGCACCAACTTGCGGTAGAGATACGCCCAGGTCGGCTCGCCGTGAAAGCAAACCACCGGGTCGCCCTCGCCCACGTCGAGCACGTGCATGCGCAGGCCCTCGACATCTTCGTAGCGCGCCGGCCACGAGTAGTCGGCAAGCCCCTCGAATCGCTCTTCGGGTGTTCTGAAGACTTCTTGCACGCGCGGCAGCGTATAACCGCGTCCGCCTTAGAGTTCCGTTCATCGATGGCCGCACGCTGCGTCCCCAAGCTCGAGACCTCCACTCGCTGGGACGACCACGCTCTCGCCACGCTGCAGGCTCACGGCTACCGCTCGTCGCGACCGCGACGCGCGATTGTCCAAGCGCTAGCCACGCGCCACTGCGGCACCACCGCACGGGAGCTGCAAGGGGCGTTGGAGCGTGCCGGTGTGCGCGTCGGTGTCGCCAGCGTGTACCGCACCCTCGAGCTACTGGCCGATCTCGGCCTGGTGCGGCGACTCGATCTCCGGGACGGAGGAGCACTGTTCGAACCGGCGCTCCCCGACGGCAGCCACCACCATCACCTGATCTGCGAGGCTTGCGGCGAAGTCGAGACCTTCGAGGACGCTGCGCTGGAACGCGCGATCACAGCGCTCGCGCAGCGCGTGCGCTTTCAAGTGGCCGCGCACGATGTCACGCTGCGGGGGATCTGCCCGGACTGTGCTGCGCGGCGAGACGCAGCGCCTGCGGACAGCCGCGGCGGCCGCCGCTGAGGCCGCGTACGATCGCATCGGCGTTGCTCGCCAGCATCCCGAGATAGCTGGCCGCCGGTCCACGGGGCGCGAGCGAGTCGGTCCAAAGCGGTTGACCCAAGCGTGCTCCGGCCTGCCGTGCCAGCGCTCGCTCGATGCGCGGCGACACACCGCGCTCCGGGAAGACCACGTCGATGCCACGCCGACGCATCTGCGCCGCGAGTCGCGCGAGATCGCGCGGCGAGGGCTCAGCCTCGGTCGAAAGCGAGGGGATCACCGAGCCGACTTCCAGCAAACCGAAACGCCGAGCGAAGTAGGAGAGCGAGCGATGCCCCGTCACCAGCAAGCGACGGTTGCGCGGCACGACCGCAAGGCACGACCGAATCGCCTGCTCCAGACGCCGCACGCGACGTTCGTAAGCGACCGCCCGCCGGCGCAACACTTGGCGATCTGCGAGACCCGCCGCCGCGCCCGCGCGCGCCACCACGAACGCCGCCCGTGCCCCACGCTCGGGATCGTGCCACCAGTGCGGATCGTCGGCGACCGCCCGTACCGCACGCGCCAGGTCGACCACGCGACCGGCCGACCGCTCAGCGAGGAAGCGCTCGCTCCAAGCGTCGATGGAACCGCCGCTGCGCACGACGAGGGGAGAATCGAGGAGCAGACGAGCGTCGTTCGGACGCGGTTCGAATTCGTGCGGATCGACCCCGGCCGGCATCACGCTCTCGACAGCGATGGCCGGGCCGAGTACGGCACGCGCAATGTCGGCAGCGACCACCGTGGTCGCCGCGACGGTGCGTCCCGAGCGTTCGGCAGCTTGCTTCTCGCCACCGCCGCAACCGACGAGCGCGATCACCACTACCACGGCCAAAGCCGGTAGTCGCGGCCAAGCGCTGAGCCTGGCGAACGCTCGCCGGTGAAAGAAGAACTTTTCGGCGGGGTCGTGCGCTGCGTTCATGGCGCGTACTATAAATGAGAATGATTCTCAATTACATCGAGAGCCGTGCTCGCTCCACGGGGCGGCCCGAATGCCGCTTCCGCCGACCACGCGCCGTCGCCGCGTGCGCAGCCGCCGCGACCTGCCGCTGGAGGCCACCGAGGAGCGTGCGTGTCGGCACGTAGCCGAGCTCACGACGTGCACGCTCGCCGCAGGCGTGCGTCACCGTCACGTCGGCCGGGTGCTCGGGCAGCCGCTCGAGGCGCGCGCGCCGCCCGATCAACTGCTCGAGTAGGGAGAGCACGGTGAGTAGCGGTACCGACCCGCAGCCCGGAACGTTGTACACGGACCCACTCCGCCCCCGCTCGAGGGCCGCAATCAAGCCCTCGACGGCGTCGTCGACGACCGTCAACTCCCGCGCTGCGCCAGTCGGCGCATGCCAGGGGACTGGCCGATCGCGGAGCAGCGCGTCGACCCACCGCGCGATCGCCATCTCCGGACGTTGCCCGGGTCCGAAAACCGTGAACAGGCGGACGACCACCACGTCCAAGCCGGCATCGGTGTGGGCACGTCGACAAGCTCCCTCGGCGGCAACCTTGCTCGCCGCATAAAGCCCGAGCGGGGCCGGCGGTGCGTCTTCCGGTGTCGGCGTGATCGGGGCGTCGCCGTAAACGGATGAGCTCGAGGCGAACACCAGGCGCACACCGTGCGCCGCACAGACCTCGCAGAGGCGGGCGGTCAGTGCGACGTTGTGGAGCCACAGCTCTCCCAAACCGATCCGCTGCCGCACACCGGGAAGCCCAGCCAGGTGGACGACGGCGTCGACGTCAGCGACGAGACGGTCGAGGTCGATCCGCGTCAGGTCGAGTAGCCGCACGTCGACCGCCAGCTCCCGCGCGAGCTCCGCCGCCGCACCGGCACCAGCGGGCGGAGCGTAGGTGCCGCGCAATGCATCGACGCAGACGACTTGCCGCCGCTCCAGCGCCAGCCGTCGGCAAAGCTGCGAGCCGACGAAGCCGAGCCCGCCGGTTACCAACACGCGCTCGTGACGGCGGCGCCCGCATCGGGGTCCGCAGGTCGAGCGCTCGCTGATCGCCATAGTTAGGTAACCCTAACAAACCCTACTAGCGCGCTATGGATTCGGTCGAGAACGGCGTGGACCTCCGGGGACCGCCATCGATTCGCAGCTTCCGCGGGCGCTCGGCCCGCCCGCTGACCGCCCGGCCCGGCTATCTACCGGCGCTTCCCTGCCGACCGGGGCGCTTCCCTGCCGACCCGCGCCCGCGCCCGATCGCCCTGCTCAGCCGGTGTCCGTAAGCACTGCAGTACGCGCGATTTCGCCGAGACGCACTCGCGCGCGCCCCGCCCGCTTGGCCGCATAAAGCGCGCGATCGGCCGCCTCGAACAGCTGGTCGCGACTCGGGAGGGGAGGCGTGGCGGCGGCGACGCCGGCGCTCACCGTGAGCGGAGCCTCGCGGTCGCCCGCACGCTGCCGCTCGACGACGCGCTCAGCGAACGCAAGCGCCGCGTTGGCGTCGGCGTCGTAGAGGATCGCGGCGAACTCCTCGCCGCCGATCCGCGCCAGCACGTCGCCGCGACGGGCGCTGCGCCGCAAGAGCTTCGCGAAGGCGACCAGCGCACGATCGCCCGCCGCATGCCCGTGGGTGTCGTTCAGCTGCTTGAAGTGGTCGAGGTCGAAGACGACGAGCGCGACCGGCGCCCCCGTACGGGCCGCCCTCGCCAGCTCGCGTTCTAGCGCTTCCTCGAAGCCACGCCGATTGACGAGGCCGGTGAGCGGGTCGGTGATCGCGCTGTGCCGGAGGTGGCCGACGAGCTCGGAAACCCGTTCGCGCAGGAACACCACCACCGCCACGGCGACGGAGATCGTGATCACCGTGTCCATGAACAGGATCGCGCGCATCTCGACGTCCGGCCGCAACGCCAACGCGATGCCGAACGCCGTCCAAGCCAGCGCGAGCATCGCCAACACCCAGCGACGGCCGACGAAATAGGCACCGAAGAGGAGCGGCCAAAGGTAGAAAGACGGAGTACCGGAGATCGGCTTCGCGACATAGACCGCAGCGCTGACGAGCCCGATCCCGTAGACCACGATCGCCGCCAGACCCTCGAGGCGCCCGAGCCATATCACTGCCGCGCCCAGCACCGCGAGCGCCGCGATCACCCGAAAACCGGTGTGATCGCTGGGATCGACATCGGGTGCCGCGAGGACCAGCATCACCGTGACGGCCCCGGCAAGGAACATCACGGCGGCGATCGTGCGAGCGAGGCGCGCTTCCTCGAAGCCGGGGGTGGCCGCCCCGGCGGGGGTGCGCGCGCTGCGGCCGAGCCTTTTCATCGTCCCCGCGGCCTTTCGGTTGCTATCGGACGCCGGCGGCGGATCTTTACTGCGTGCATTCCACCAGCCTCCGCCCTCGGCCGCCGATGCTAGTGCTGGGCCGCACAGGCAGGCAAGCAAGGGACGAGGCTCGAGTCGGGGCGGCCGGATTTGAACCGGCGACCTTTCGGCCCCCAGCCGAACGCGCTACCAGGCTGCGCCACGCCCCGGGAGCGGGCGACGGGATTCGAACCCGCCCTAGGAGCTTGGAAGGCTCCTGTGCAGCCACTACACCACGCCCGCTTGTGGCGCCGATTCTAGATCGTCGCGCCGCCGCGGCCGCGTGCGCTTCGCCGCACGTGCCTACGATCCGACGAGCCAGCGGCGGGGATTGTCGATCAAGATCGTCCGCTCCTGATCCGCGCTGAGCCCCCGCTCACGAAGCACCGGCAACACCTGCTCGAAGATCAGCGTCATGCTCCAGTCCTCGCGCACCGCGCCGCCGGCGATCAGCTGCTCGACCGCTTCTGGCGGGAACCAGTCGATCGTGGCGCAGTAGTCCTGACTGAGCAGGATGCGCTCGGCATAGCCGCGTTCGATCAGCGCCAACGCGGTTTCGTTGCGGCGGTCAAGCGGCAGGAACATCTCCAGTCCGTAGCGGTCTAGTCCCACGTAGACGCCCTTTTCGAGCAGCGGCAGGATGTAGTCGAGATCGTCGGTGTCACCGGTGTGGGCGAGCTGGATCTTCGCCGGGTCGACGCCCTCCTCGAGGAAGATCTCCAACTGGCGCGGGCCGGTGTTCGAGGCCGGACGCGTGTGCGCCATGATCGGAGCGCCGGTCTCCCGGCTGGCGCGCGCGGCGGCGCGGTGCACCTTCTCGACATTCGGTGTGACACCCGGCTCGTCGGCCGCGCACTTGATGAATGCGGCCTTGATCTCGGTGCCCTGGATACCGACAGTGATGTCGCGCACGAACAGCTCGGCGATCGCGTCGACATCGCGGGTCTGGAAGAACATCGGGAGGTGGTCGTAGGTGTAGATGCCGGTGCAGGCCACGATCGCCACACCCGTCCGCTCCGACACGGTGCGCATAAAACGAACGTCGCGACCCCCGAACATCGCTGTCGGATCGACGATCGTGCGCACCCCGTGAGCCTTCGCCGCCGCCACCGCCTCGACGGCAGCGGTCAGCTCTTGCTCGGCGTCGTAGAGGTGCGGCCACTGCTCGGCGACCGCTTCGTCGCGGAAGCGCACGTGCTCGTGGACCAGGGTCATCCCCAGGTCGTCGGCCGCACGCGGCCCGGTAACCGTCTGAACCTCCCTCATCCTGCCTCCCTCTCTCCGAAGCTCGGCTCACACATACTCGCGCCGACGGCCGCGCAGACCGCCGCGGTCGATCACCAGGCCGAGCAACAGCCCCGCTGCGGTCAGTACCAGCGCTAGCGCGAGCTCGGCGATGATCGCCCCCTGCACCCCATCCTGAACCATCGCGAGCAACGCGAGTCCGACGGGCAAGACGAAGCAAAGGCCCTTCCACAGGCCGGGAGCGGCGTAGCCGAAGCCAAGCCCGCCCACGAAAAACAGCGTGTAAGCCACGGCGTCCAGTTCCGCCCCTCCTGAGATCCAGCTCCTCCTCTCGCGCGCCTGCGTGGGCGCTGTTGGCGATCCTAAACCCCTCGGGGGCGGATCGGAAGCGAGCGGGGACCGTTCTGGAATCGCTTCAGGTCCGTGGTTTCAAAGCGTCTCGGCTTTCCTTGCACACACTCTGCGCGGAGTTCTGCACACGGACCACTGGCCTTGCCCGGCAGTTAACGACACCGGTGAGTGGTCGAGGTTCGCACCGTCGCGCTCGCGATCTCTGCGATGTTCGGGGCGCGAGCCGCGGGCGCCGTAGCTGCTTGTTCCCGCGCTCGTGAGCTCACGCTCAGGCGGTAGCTCTCCTGTTGTGCCCAGAGAATCGGAGGTTACTTCTGGGCAACTCTGGATTTCGAGTTCGAACGACCACGAAGGCGTCAGAAAACTCACCAGAAGCATGCGCAACTCGCCTGCTCAAGGAGCGTAAGGACCTCCTCGGGGGAGCTCGTGCACGCTGGTCGCATCTCGGAATCGCATGCCGCAGAGTTTCAGAGGCGCTTCTCCGGAGGTCGAGACAGATTCCGCCCTCCTCGCCAGATTGCAGACTTTGGCGAGAAGCAGAGACCATGTTGGAAAGACGAGGAAGGCCGAAGGATGTGGCTCGGTAAGGCGTTCCTGCTGAACAGCTCCTGCGACGGAATCAGGTATCTGGACAACAGCTCCGCGAGCCGCGAGCCTTAAGCATCCACGCCCCACGCGCTTGTTGGGGTGCCGCGTCGACGAAGGGCACGAGTTTCGGGCGCGTAAGAACGCAGCTCGTGGCCGTGATCGGAGAGCCAGGTTGCCGCCTGCTCCCAGTCGGGCAGCGCCGTGCTGAGCGCACGCCAGAAGGCCTTGCTGTGGTTCGGGATGCTGAGGTGAATGAGCTCGTGGACCACGACGTAGCGCGCCACCGACCGCGGCGGGATGACCAGCCGCCAGTTGAGCGAGATGGTGCCGGTCGGTGCGCATGAGCCCCAGCGGGTGCGCTGGTCGCGCACAGCCAGTCGTCGGAAGGTGCAGCCCAGGCGCTTGGCCTCGGTGGCAACGAGCTCGCGCAGGTACTCGCGGGCGCGGCGCCGGTACCAGCGCAGCAGAGCCTCCGCGGCTTGTTCGCCAGCGGGGACGACGAGAACGCCGTCTTGTTCACGCGCGAAACGCACGTCGCCTTCGATGACCTGCATGGCGGCACCGTTGATCCAGACCACCCCTGGGCGGTCGAGACCAAGTCTCGGGGTTTCCTGGCGTTCGATCAGGCGCAGCTTGTCGCGGATCCAGGAGCGCTTGGACCGCAGCGCGTCTGCTGCGTCCTCGTCGCTGGTGTCGGCCGGCACGATGATTCGCAGCGGCCGCTGCGCCCCGATCTGGATTCGCGCGACTCGAACGCGCGGGGAGCGGACGACTTCGGCTTGCACCAACTCGCCATCCAGGTCGAGGGTGATGCCGCTCGCCTGGCCGCTCATCGCTCGGTGCGATCCAGCGTCCTCAGGCCAGCGAGAAGATCGTCGGTGACCTGCTGTTCGCTTGCGAGGCGCCTGGTGTCCGGATGTTTCACCAGGGCGGCGACACAGGCGCGACGCAGCCCGCTCAGGACGTCGGGGCGCTCGCTCCAGCCGTCGAACCCGGCGATGGAGCGGTAGGCATCGCTGATAGCTCGCGCGACCTCCAGGAGTTGGTTCTCCTCTGCTGTGGGTGCCGCTCGCCGCAATACGGCGTGCGCGACGGCGCCTGCGTCGTCGAGGCCGAGCGCCTGCGCCTGTGCTGTCTCGGCGAGGTGCTCCCGGACGAGGTCCTCCCACTCCTTGAGGCCTTCCAGCGTCATCTGTGCTTGGCGCTCGCGCTTGCGCCGCAACTCCCGAAGCCGCTCTGCCAGAGCGCGTGCTTGCGGGTCGTCCTCGCCGCGGACCTTGATCTCGTGGACGACGGCGGCCTCGATGTCCGTCGCCTTCTCCTCCGGCGAGAGGGTGTCGTCCTCGGCAAGCGCAGCGAGGAACTCCGCGTCGATCGTGGCGGCCGGCAGGTCGTCGCGCAGGCGATCCATCCCGACCGATTCCTGGACCAGTCGCTCGACCTTGTGGCGAAGCCCGGTGTCGCCGCGCTGGTCGCGGCGGTTGCCGCGCACCCAGGCGTACCAGATCTGCATCAGCTCGGTGAAGCGATCGACATGCGGAACGAGCCGGGGATCTGGCGCAAGGGTGTCGTACAGCGACTGGGCTTCCCGCACCAGTCGTTCGAAGCGCTCCGCCTGATCGGGGTGGTCAGTGAGGTGGCGCACGATCCAGAGCATGCGCTTGCGAGGGGACCCGGTGGGCACGCCGGCGACGATCGCGAGCGCCTCGTCGAGGACCTGCGGGAACCGCCCGATGAGCGCGTCGCTGTCTTCGACGAGCCCGGTGAGGTCGTCTGAGGCGAACTCCCGCAGCGCGTCCTGGAGGTCGTCGAACACACCCCAGTAGTCGAGGACCAGGCCAGCGTCCTTGCCGGGGTAGCGGCGGTTGGTGCGCGAGATCGCCTGCATGAGGGTGTGGCCGCGCAACCCGCGATCGAGGAACAGCGCCTGGACCGGCGGCGCGTCGAACCCCGTCAACAGCATCGAGTTGACCACGAGCAACTTCAACGGGTCCGACTCGCTCTTGATCCGCCGGACGAAGTCCTGGATCGCGGCGCGATCCGTGGACGCGAAGAACTCGTCCGGGTCCTCGCCGCCCGCGGGGATCTCGCCATCCGTCGCTTCGCCGAGCTCCTCCGGCTTGCGGCCGTGGACGCGCTCCCAGACCACTGCGGGGTACCAGCGCCTGAGGTCTACTTGTCCCGGCCGGGGGGCGCTGTCGCGCTTGGAGCGCGACATCACCACCGCAAACTCATCAGGCTGCAAGTGCTTGGAGAGCTCTTCCGCGGCCAGCGCGCAGGCTTCGCGGTCGACGGTCACCAGCATGCCTGCGAAGTTGTTGACGGCGATGCGGTCGCGAAGCTGCTGGACGACATCGTCGACAACCGCCGCCACGCGCTCAGGGGCCTTGGCCACGACCCGTTCGCGGGCCGCCTGCTCGCGTAGCTTGTCCCGCTCTGCCTCGCCCAGATGAGCTGTGAGCTCGTCGAAGCGCTGGTCGATGTCGACACGGCTCAGCCGCCACTGCGCAAGCCGCGGCTCATAGATCACCGGAACGGTCGCACCGTCGCTGATCGCCTCGTCAAAGCCGTAGCGATCCAGGTACGGCTCGTAGCTGCCGTCATCCAGGCGGGGGCTAAACGCCGCGCGCGTGGACCGGCCGTCGACCTCGATCGGGGTACCCGTGAACCCGAACAACGACGCGTTCGGAAGCGCATCACGCATCCACATCCCGAACTTGCCGAACTGCGTGCGATGCGCCTCATCAACAAAGGCGATCACCTCGCGCCGCTCCAAGCGAGAGCTCAGCGAGGCGTCGAACTTCTGGACCGTGGTGACGATCACCGCACCCGCGTCGGAGCTCAGCAGCTCATCCAGGTGCTTGCGCGACATCGCGCGCTCCACCCCGTCGAACTCGCACGCCGTCAGCGTCTCGTTGATCTGCTCGTCAAGCTCGGTGCGATCGATGACGATGATCACGAAGGGGTTACCGAGCCCGATCCGCAACAGCTTGCGGGCGGCGAACACCATCGTCAGCGACTTCCCCGACCCGGTCGCGTGCCAGACGATCCCTCGGTTGAGCTTGCCCGCCCGGACGCGCTCGACGATCTTGTTCGCCGCCCGGTGCTGGTGAGCCCGCGCGAGGCGCTTGCTCGTCACACCCTCACGAGTCTCGAAGACCACGAAGTTCACCGCGAGGTCGACCAACGCCTGGGGAGCGAACGCCCCTGTCAGGCCAACGAGCATCTCGTCGTCCGGATCGTCGACGCTCAGCGGCCAGGCATCCGACCACTCGTGGTAGCCGGCGAGATCACCAAGACCAGAGGGCCCCACGCGAAACTGCAAGCCGTTGCAGCAGCCCGCCAGCGCCACCTGGGCGACAAGCTGTGGCGCGTCCACCCAGTAGCCGCGCCAATCATCTGCCGCCGACTCCAAGGGCTCGTCGGTGTCCTTGTTCTCGATCGCCCCCAGCGGGATCCCGTTCACCAGGCAGACCACGTCCAGCCGCGGCTCCCGCTGCCCACCTGTACGCAGCTCGAACTCCTCCGTCACCACGTACGAATTACGGCTCGGATCCTCCGAATCGACGATCAGCACGTTCACGGTGGGCCGATCCGGCGCCGGCTTGTACGGCACACCCCGCCGCAGGACGTCCAGCATCTCCCGGTCGCTGCTGATGCGGCGCACCTCGGCAGCCACCTGCCTGGCTGCATCCTCGTCCAAACCAGGGTTCAGCCGCTCGATCGCCTCCACGAGGAGCGGCTCGACGATCGCCTCGTTCATCCGCGCGGCCCCTCGCAGGGCATTCATCTCGCTGCGCGGAACGAACCTCCAACCGAGCCCGCGAAGGACCTCCAGCATCTCTGCCTGGACCTCCTTCTCACTGGTTCGCAGGCCCAGCGTCATGGAGCTACCTCAGAACGCCGACAGCTGGCGCGGGACGCGCCCCACTAACCAGCTCCTCGATCAGTGCCGCCCGGAAACGCGTCAACCGACGTGCGTGCCGGAGCTCAGCCACACCGACTCTGCGCAGGGCGTCGAGCTTGCGCACCACATCAGCCTGAACGGACACCGGCGGCACGGGAACGGCGAGCTCGCTGATCTGACTCTTGCTGATACTCGCAAGGTTGGTTGTCTTCTTGGCCGCGTCGTAGCAATAGGCGCGAGCCGGCGAAGCGCCGATCGCATACGCGAGGAAGCGAGGAATAACCGCTCCCGTGGTCACCCGCACCCGAAAGACGTGATTCTGGCAGACGGCCTCCTCCTGCCCCTCCCACAGCCAGCCGCGTCCTACATGCTCGGCATTCCCACCCTCGATCATGAGGATGTCGTCTGCCTGAACACGAAACCGCTCCCGCTCCGCCGCTGTGACCGCGAGCGTCTTCACCTCGCTCAGGTCCAAGAACCCGTCTTGGACGTTCGCGGCCCTGATGAACGGCACTTCGGTTAGGGGCCGCTGGACCTTACGCCCCTTTGTAATCCCGGCGCGAATGTCCGCAACCTCGTCGAGCCGGCGCAGCTCCCACCCCGGCGGCAGATCCTCCCAGTCACCTTCAGTGAACAATAGAGCTTCCCGAGCCGCACGAAGCGCGGTGAACGCGGCGCTTGCGTAACGCTCGTGAGCGGCCACGGCCTGCTCCGCTGCCGCCACCGCCTCCACGATCCGCCTCTGCTCATCGAGTGGCGGCAGGTCGACCTCCATGTCAAGCAGCGCATCCGGATGAAGTCGTCGACGATCGGTGCTTCCCACCGCAGCGGCATCCACCTGATCTAGAAAGGCGGGGAGCTGTGTAAGGAGCTCCAAGTACCGGGGCTCCACGGCCTCCTTATCAATCCTGAACTGCGGGTACTCATTGGTTACATACATTCCTGCCGCCGAGTCAGGGACCACAGCGAAGGTTCCCCGCGTAGCCCACATCCGGTTGTAGATAAGGGCACCCGGCTGGACTGGCGTCAGCGTCTTCGTCTTGATCTCGGCGCCGGGAACAACCCGCGCTTCGTATACACCGCCTCCGTGAAGACGGACCCCGGCGAGCCGTACGAGCTCCTCGCGCGGAGTTGGGACGGGACCAGCAACGTTGTCGTTGAGAAGCTCAGCGAGCCGTACTGTCCGCCACGTCGCGGTCATCCGGCTCCCTGCTCCTGCAACTCAGCGATAACGTCGTCGAGGGCAGCGTCGGCGGCGCGGCACTGCTCTCGACTGGCGCGTAGCTCTGCGAGGGCCTCCGCGAGGGTGATCGTGTCGTCGCTGTTGCTGTTCGTTCCGCGCACGTAGCGTCGAACGGTGAGGTTGTACCGGCGAGCCCGTACCTCATCCAGGTCAACCCACGAGGAGAAGCCTTCCTGATCGTCGTCGCTCTGGAATGCGGCGACGATGCGATCGATGTCCTCGTCTCGGAGGACGTTCTTGGTGTCCCTGCGCTCGTAGCACTCGGAGGCGTCGATGAACAGGACGCGACCGCGGCGGCTTTCCGGCTTGGCCTTGTTGACGATGAGGTAGCAGGCCGGGATGCCGGCGCCGTAGAACATGTCTTTCGGAAGCTGGATGACCGCCTCGACGACGTCCGCTTCGAGCAGGTCGCGGCGCACGAGCTGCTCGTTCCGCCCCCGGAACAGGGCGCCGTTCGGGAGCACCACTGCCATCCGGCCCGTGTCTTTCAGCGAGGCGACCATGTGCTGGACGAAGGCCATTTCGCCGTGGCGTTTCGGCGGCAAGTGCCGGATCCGCCCGAAGGGATCCCCGCCAGCCTTGAACCGGTCATGTCCCCAGTTCTTGGAGGAGAACGGTGGGTTGGCGATGATCAGATCGAACTTCCGGAGCTCACCACCACTCAGGAACGCCGGGGCAAGAAGCGTGTCGCCTTGCTCGATCGTGGCCGCCCCCGCAGCCCCGTGGAGGAGCATGTTCATGCGGGCGATCGCCCACGTCGTGGGCTTGAGCTCCTGGCCGAAGAGCGTCAGGGCTCGCGCTCGATCGCCGTGGAGGCGGAACGCCTCCTGACGCAGGTGCAAGAGCAGGCCGCCAGAACCGCAGGTCGGGTCGTACGCGGTCGCCTCAGGGGGTGGCGCGAGAATGCGCGCGCCGAGGACCCCGACCGGCTCTGGCGTGTAGAACTCGCCACCAGCCTTCCCGGCCGCCGCAGCGAACTTCGCGATCAGCCACTCGTACGCCTGGCCGAGCATGTCCGGCGGGACTCGCGCCTTCGTCAGGGGTCCGAGGGCGTCGAAGTGCCTGACGACCTGCGCGAGGTTCTCCGGCGGGAGAGCCTTCCGGTTGTTGAAGTCGGTGTAGTCGAAGACGCCGGCGAGCTGACGGGGGTTCGCCGAAGCGATGCTCCTCAGCGCGTCATTGAGTGCCGTGCCGAGCCGGTCGGGGTCGGTGCGGATGACCTCATCCCAGGTAGCCCCTTCCGGGATCCGCAGATCGTGGTAGGCGTCGAGGTTCGCCTCGATGATCTCCTTTGCCCGCTCGATGTCCCCGAGCTCCTCGATCGCCGCGGCGGTCTCCTCCTCATAGACATCCGAGGCGCGTCGGAAGAAGAGCAGCGCGAGCACGTAGTCGCGCTGCACCTCCACATCGGTGAGACCACGGAACAGATCGGCGGATGCCCAAAGATGGTCTTCGAGCTGCCTGAGCGTGAGGGGTGCTGCGACGTCGATACCCATATCTCAGCGGAGGCTATGCCTGCGAGCGGCTGGCACGGGCGTTTCGCGCGAGCAGGCCGCGCCCCTTCTTATCGCGCCTACAGGAGCACGCGCCACCTGGAGGAGTCGTACAGCGGGTCCTCGATCTGACGCGTCCAAGCTTGATCCCGGTACGCGCGCCCGAGGAGGCCTGCCGCAAGGCCGCGCCGGGTTGGTGCCACTCTTGGCACCCCACGGTGCTAGATCGAGCACCGTGTAGCCTCGGCACCCGCTGATGAACGTGCCGGAGCGCTTCGGTCCGGCTGCCCGGCTTCACTGGGTCATCTCCGGCTTGGAAGCGCCTCATGCCGAAGGTCTTGAAGGCGCACCAACTTGCCCTCCCGCTCGACACGCCACACCTTCCAGCCGTTGCGGCGAGTGGGACCGCCGTGGATCATGCGCGCGGCCTCCGAGAGGCTGTGGGCGTGCCCTAGACCATCGATGTCGAGGCCCTCATCGGGGTTGAACGTGGCGGTCCATCTGCGGCCCTGGGCGTGCGCGATCAGCTTCTCGGCGGGGTCGAGGACCCCTGCGGCGACGAGCCCAGCAAGGGTGCTGGGCGGGGCGCCGGCCGCGCCTGGAGGGCTTCTCAACTGGCTGCCTGGCTTGCGTCCGCGTCGTCTCCCGCGGAAGTCGAGCGTGCGCGCGGACTGGGAGGGCCGGGGTGGGTCGATTCGCGCTGCCGCAGCCCGGATCGTCTTGAAGGTTCCGCCGCGCTTGGCAGCGGCACGTTGGATGCTCGACAAGGATGGAGCTCCCGGGGTCTTCGCGCTCCATCGCTGATATCGCCTCACCGTCAGACGCTCCCGGCCCGCGAGGCTTGCGAGGGCGCGAGCGACCCACTCCACTGCCTGCTCGTAGGCGAGGCGGCGCGTCGCGCGCGCGGCGCGAACATTGGCTCAACCGTGAAGGGCGGTCGCAGATGAGCGGGAGGCGGACCAGGCGGCGTCCACTTCGCCCGGGCGCGTTGCTTGCGCAGCTCCTGGTGTACGTCTTCGATAGACCCCGCAGGCCGCTTGAGCGAGAAACCCTTCGCTGCAGCGTAGTCGCGCAGCTGCCTCCAGGAAGCGGGCAGCCAGCCCGCATCCTCCAGGAACCACTCGGTCGCCTGGATCGGATCCACGGACGCCGGACGCGGAGACCGGCCCCGCGGCTTCAGGCCGGCAGCGGCGAGCGCAGAGTCCCAACCCTCAGGGTCGTCCCGACTGCGCATCGCGAGACGGATCTGATCGGCGGTGGGGATGGCGTCGACGTCTCGGCCGTGTAGCCACGCCCGCTGGGCGGGGGCGACCAGCTCGTCGCGGATCTCGTCGTACTCGGCAGGCCGCAACGTCGCTTTCCCGGCGTGCCGAGCCGCCCGCTGCAAGGCTTCCACGATCTCCCCCTCCGAGAGATCGCGCCGCGCAGGCCGGCGCGTGGAGGCTCCCAAGGCGCGCGCGGGCTCCGGGCCCTCCAACGCCATCGCGAGCACCTCACGCCACGGTCGCCCCAACCGCCGAGCAGTCTGGGCCGCGCTCGGCGCATCAGGGAAACCGGCAGCCTCCCTCGCCGCGTCGTATGCCGCCTGGGTCGTCACCAAGGGGTCGGGCGCGCCCGCGGCCTCGACCACCGCTGGCACGACGACCTCGACGAGCACGAGATCGTCGTATGACGACCGGAAACGCGCGCCCGGGACGTCGGCGACCTCCGACATGCCGCCAATCTAGGCCGTGCAGAGCTGGCGACCGCACCGGCGCTCGCGTCAAGCAGCGCCGTCCGATTTCGCTCCTAGCCTCGCGTCGAGGCCGGCGGCCAGCTAACGGCACGGCCTCGGAGCGAAAACTACAGCTACGCAGCGTCCCGGCAGCACCGGCTGGCGCTCACTCTCCGGCGGCACCAGCTGTCAGTCGTTAGCGTCAATGCCGCGATGCCAGCGAGGCGAGACCAGCAGTCAGCCGTCGGGACGCGGCTCGCGCGGGAACGTGTTCGCCGCGGGATCACGCAGCGACGGATGGCTGAGGCGCTCGGGGTTTCCCTCAGCGGTTATCGCAACCTCGAACGCGGCCGCAACGACAACCCGCCGCTGCGCGTCCTCATGAACGCGGCGATCGTGCTCGACGTTCCACTGTCCCATCTGATCGAGCCCGAGTGGAGCGAGTGGTACCCGAGCCCGCGTGCGCCCTCTCCCCCTGACCCGGAGGATCTCTGGGACACCGCACCCTGGGCCGGAGAAACTGCCGGCCGCTAGGGACCGAGCAGCGCAAGGGGCACGACGGCGATGCCGTCGGTGCGCCGGTAGGCGGTCGGTCCGGTCGTGACGACGACGCGATCGAGGACCCGATCGCCGAGCTTGTCCTGAAGCCAGGTCAGGTGCTTGACGTCCTCATCCCCGATCGTCCTCGCGAGCTTCACCTCGATCGCGACGACCGCCCCGTCAGCCCGCTCGACGATGAGGTCGACCTCCTGCCGTCCCCGCGCGGTCCGTAGGTGCTTGAGCCTCGCCTCGTTGTGGGCGGCGTAGACCCGGATCGACTGGGCCGCGAGGCTCTCGAACAACACTCCCAGCAGCGTCCCGGGGCGGGAGATGGACGGCCCGCTGCTAGCGCCGGACAGCAGCGTCGAGGCTTGGGCGCCGAGCAGTTGGGCCGCCAAGGCCGGATCGACGAGCTGGTGCTTGGGTGCCTGGGCGAGCTGCCGCAGGGGGTTGTCGGCAGGGATCCACGCTTCGATCTCGTCCAGCACCCACACCCGGGTCAGGGCGTCCCGGTAGTTCTGGACGGCCTCCTTGCCGGGCTTGCGCTCCTGCCCTGCGGTTGCGGCATCCCGGATCTTCTCGAAGGACGCAGTCGTCGCCGTCGCCGCCGCATACGCCGTCAGCCATCGCCGTAGTGCCGTCGGGTTGCGGATCCTCACGCCGGCCTCGTCGGGGATATCCCGATCGACGATCCGCTGGATGTAGCCCTCCAGCTGCAGTCTCCGCACCCGCCCGCTCAGCCCCCGCAGGCCCGGGAAGCCCGACGCGAGGATCTCCTCGACGTAGTCCTCCACCGTCAGCGGAGTCTCGCCCCCCACCTCGGGCCGGTCGCCCGTCAGCAGCGCCGCCAGGCTCACTGAATGGGAGCCGAGGCGCTCACTCAAGGTCAACGGACGCATGCGGATCGACACGATCCGCCCGGCACCCGAGTGGGTCGGTGGCGGATCCGGGATCGCCGATCCCGTCAGGAGGAAGCTCCCCGGCTCAGCACCGTCGTCCACCGCTCGACGCACCAGATCCCAGACGGCCGGCAGCCGCTGCCACTCGTCGACGAGCACGGGGCGCTCTCCGTCGAGAAGGCGTGCCGGATTGGCCCGAGCGACTTCGAGCACCGCCGGATCATCGAGGCGATGAACCGTCTTCGCGCGTTCTAGCGCGGTCCTGGTCTTGCCGACCCCCTTCGCGCCCTCCAGCGCGACCGCCGCGAGCCGCCCCAAGACCTCGTCGAGCTCGCCGTCGACGATCCGCCGGATGTACGGGCCGCCGCCCACAGCCCAATCCTACCATCTCGACACATCTAAACCGACCATTTCGACGCTATCTATCCGACCGTTTCGACATCTTCTACCCGCCCATTTCGACACCAAGTTGGCCGCCAAGCCTGCCGGGCGCCCTTGGCAGGCAGTCGTGTTCGTTTCCCGACCCCCGCGGAAACTGGCATCACCGTCATGACACCTGTGTGCTGCCGTCCCGACGCGGTACGAGACCTTCCTCACGTCAATGGCCATCACCGCGTCGCCAGCTCCTACCCCGTCGCGCACCGAGCTCTCCGCCGACGAGCGGATTGCGGCGGTGCGTGCCGCCAAGTCGGACGACGAAGCGTTCGCGGTGATGGCGCTCGCGTCGGCCGCGCCCGAGTGGGACCAGCGGTGCAGCTTGTTCCGCACCGAGCTGATCGCGCGTCGTCGGGACGACGCTGCGCGGCGCGCGATCCTGGATGCGGCGCTGACGACGATCAAGTCGGCATGCGCGGCTACTTGGCCGGCGGTCGAACCGACGCTGCGCCGCCGCGCCGACTACTTGGCGACGCGACCGAAGCGTGAGGTGCCGCGCCGCACCAACCTTCCCACGCGCCAGCGTGGCGCTACGGCCTTCTCGGACTGGCGCGACGCCCTCAGCTCGCATTGGGCGCCGAAGGTCATCCAGGAGCACCCCACGTTCTGGGAACCGCTGCGGGACGGCACGACGAACCTCAAGCCCGTCTGGGGCCGACGACGGGAGCCTGGCTACTACGCGCTCGCCTTCCTGCAGTTCACCGACTCGGGCTTCGTCGACATCGAGCCGTGGTGGCGGGAGACCACCGACGAGCACTGGCGGCAGTGGGGGTTCTCGCGACGCCCCTCCTACCAGCGTGTCTACGAGCGCTTCGTCGAGCTCGAAGAGCGAGCGGCCGGGGCCTTCCGCAAGGCGGCGCACGCCATCATCGGTCACGTCAACACGGCCAGCGGCGGGAAGGTCGTCTTCGACCTGCACATCGACTCCACGGAGGCGCGCACCTTCGCGCGACTGCAGCATGACTGCCGCGAAGGGGACGACTGTCCCTACGAGCGCGAGTCGGATGGCCGGCGTCGCAGCCGCGCGCGGAAGACCTTGATCACCGCGGAAGGCTCGACGGAGAGCGCGAAAGGGATCCGCCAGCGCCTCAACGAGCGGCCCGTCGATGATGATCACGACGGCGAGCCGACCGGCCACAAGCCCGAGGAGAAGGACCGCCTCTACGTCGGCGAAGTCGATGATGTTGATCGTGATCGCGACACCGGCGCGCTGCGCGTCAAGGTCGGCGGCCACTGGTACCTCCTGCGCGACAAGACCGCCGGCGTCCGCGCCTACACGACCGGTCGTAGGGTCAAGCGCTTCTGGGTCGGCTTCTACAACACCAAGGTCGTTTCAGGCCACTTCGGCGCGCCGGTCGCCGTCGGCGTCTTCCCCGCCTCGACACCCGAGCACGAGCTCTACGAGCCGATGGTCGCGGAAGCGATCGAGGCCTGCGGAGGCGAACTGCCAGAGCGCGTGGCCGGTGACCGGGGCTTCTCGGTCGAGAGGGTCTTCGCCTGGAACACCAGCCGCGGCATCTCCACCGTCATGCCGTGGCGCGGCAGCGGCAACGCCCGCCGCGCGGACCGCGACACCCACACGCGCCACGGCATCCCCTTCTGCAAGCACTGCGGCCGCCCCGGGCGATTCGTCTCGTTCTCGACCCAGAACGGCGGCCGGCTCACCTACGCCTGCCAGGACCCGACCTGCCCCAGCGGCGGCAAGCGCCAGACCATCCTCTGCAAGACCGACTACCGCCTCCTCCTGCCGCTGTGGCGCGACACCGAGGCCTACATGGCCGTCAAGGAGGTCAACCGGCACCTCGAACGCGTTCACGACGACTGGCGATCCCGGTACGGCATCGGCGCGGACAGCCGTGCCCTGACCCCGAAGCGTCGCGGGGCCCCCTGGCAGCAGCTTCGCTGCTACGCGGCGTTGATCGTCGAATGGCTGAAGATCGCCTACCTCCACGGCTACCTCGACGGCCAGCGCCGCAACTACGAACCCGTCGAGATCGTCCGCGCCGACGGCGCCGTCCGGCGCTTCCGCGCCTACCTGCGGCGCCTCAACCTCAGGAGCCCGGCCTCTCTCGCTCGGCAGCGCGAAGCGCGGCACCGGCGGACCCGCAGCATCCGCCGCAGCGGCGGCGGACCACCGCCTGACGGCTCCTAGCGGCGAACCGCCGCGGTCAGCCGGAACCTCGCCACGAATCGGACCCGCCCCCGGGGTAGCGGCCCGTGGGCGGGTTCTCGCGTTCGCGGGCACGAACCAGCCACCGGCGCTTCGGGACCCGTGCCAGCCGCGGGCGAGAACAAGAAGTGGCCGCCTTCAGGGGCGGCGGCCCCACGCGTCCGGGCTAATCCAGAACGCTTTCGATGAACAGTCGAGCGGGGCAGGCAGGACTCGAACCTGCAATCGCCGGTTTTGGAGACCGGTGCCTTATCCAATTTGGCCACTGCCCCGGGCGTACCGCCTGACGATTCTAGAATCGGCGATCCGGCGGGCGTGGTGGAACGGTAGACACGCCGGCCTTAGGAGCCGGTGCTCGCAAGAGCGTGGGGGTTCGAATCCCTCCGCCCGCATCCGCATTCGCTTGCCCCTCGACGGGACGCCGCGTCGCACCTTAGACTCGTCGGGTGATGGCGGTTGGAGGCACTGAGCAGGCGCGCACCCGCGTGATCGTTCACCCCAATCGTGATACGCCAGCCGCCAAGGCAACGCGGCTCGCCATCTTCGCACTTCTGCTGGCGAGCATCGGCCTTTTCGCGATCGTGACGATCGGCGGTTGGTCCGAACTGCAGGGAGCGCAGGGAGTGACGATCGGCTACATCGCGGTCTACGCACTGATCGCCGTGATGGTGTTGCGGTGGCGGCGGGGCGTGTTGCCGGTAGCGGCGGCGCTCGCCGTGTTGATCGCGGTGGTTGCGGCGATCGCGGGACCGGCTTGGTACGAGCGCGACCGCTCGGGCTTCGCACCCTCGGATTTGCCACCCGACGTGCTGGGCACGCTGACGCTTGCGATCGTGCCTGTCCAGCTGCTTTTGATCGCTTTCGCGCTGCGCGGCTTCGCGCAGAAGTGGAACGTCGAGGTCGAGCTCGACGAGGAGGAAGCGCGGCGTTACCACCGCGGCGACTGGCGCGGCCCGGCCCGCTTCGCTACCGGCACCGAGCGCTGACCGCTCGCGCCCTAGGATGAAGTAGTAGGCGCCCGGGTGGCGGAACTGGCAGACGCGGGGGACTCAAAATCCCTTGCCCGCGAGGGCGTGTGGGTTCGAATCCCACCCCGGGCATCAGTCTGCGCTCTCCTGCGAACCTTGTCCGGTGGTTCGCGCCGCTTGGCCTGGCGCTCCAGCGAATCTTGCGATCATCCCGCCACCCGCGATCGCCGCGCTCGCGATCAAACCAAGGAACGGTCCGACCTTTCGCTCGACCTGGACCACCGAAGCGGCCGGACCGCTGATACCGAAGCCCGGCACGTCGATCAAGCGGTACGCGACCAACACCAACGCCACGATCCCCGCGATCGCTCCGACCAGCGGGAGCTTCGCGGAGATGCCATACCAAGGCAGGAACATCACGACGAGCAGAGCGACGGCCCCCGCCGCTGCCAGCTTGAGACCGTTCGAGATGCGGCCTACTTCGAAACTCATTGCCTCCCCCTCTCGCTGGCGATGGAGCGAAGACACGGTCCGCGCAAATGAACGCGGGCTCAGATTGAATTCGCCGCCGCGAACCTAACGACCCGCAGCAGACGACGCCAGTCGCCCGGCGAGCTCCACGAAAAAGTCGAAAGCCTCGGGGTTCGCGAGCGACTCGCGACTCGCCGCGCGCTCCGGAGGCGTGCCCATCAGTATCCGCTTAATCGGAACCTCAAGCGTCTTGCCGGAGAGCGTGCGCGGGATCGCCGGCACTTGGAAGATCTCGTCGGGAACGTGCCGTGGCGAACAGTCCTCGCGGACTCGCCGACGGATCCGATCCTTCAGCTCGTCGTTGAGCTCGACGCCCTCGCGGAGCACCACAAACAGCGGCATCCAGGAGTCCCCGCCACTACGGGGGACGTCGACAACGAGGGCATCTTCGACTTCGTCGACGGCCAGCACAGCACGGTAGATCTCGCTCGTCCCCATGCGCACGCCCTGGCGGTTGATCGTCGCATCGGAGCGCCCGTAGATCACGGCGCTGCCGCGCGGGGTGATCTCGATCCAGTCACCATGCCGCCACACGCCCGGGTAGACGTCGAAGTAACTCTCGCGGTAGCGGGAACCGTCTGGGTCGTTCCAAAAAAAGACGGGCATCGAGGGCATCGGCTCGGTTATCACCAGCTCCCCGACCTGGCCGATAACACTGTGGCCACGCTCGTCGAACGCCTCCACTTTCGCCCCAAGTGCACGCGCCTGGAGCTCTCCGCACCACACCGGCAGCGTCGGCACACCGCCCACGAAGGCAGTACAGACGTCGGTGCCACCGCTCGTCGAAAACAACCAGAGATCGCGCTTGACGCGCTCGTAGGTCCAAACGAAGCCTTCTGGCGACAGCGGTGAGCCAGTGGAGCCAACGCTGCGCAGCCGCTCCAACCGGAGCTCGCGACCCGGCTCGACGCCCGCCTTCATGCACGAGTGAATGAAGGCTGCGCTCGTCCCGAAACAGGTGATCCCGATTTCGTCGGCAAGCCGCCACAAGGCGAGCATGTCCGGGTGCCCGGGACTGCCGTCGTACAGGACCAACTCGGCACCGGCGAGCAGGCCGGAGACGAGGAAATTCCACATCATCCAACCGGTCGTCGTGAACCAGAAGAAGCGATCCCCCGGAGCGAGGTCGGTGTGAAGGTGCATCTTCTTGAGGTGCTCCAGCAAGATCCCGCCGTGCCCGTGGACGATCGCCTTTGGGAGCCCCGTTGTGCCCGACGAGTAGAGGATCCAGAGCGGGTGATCGAAGGGGACCGGCTCGAAGCGAAGCTCGTCACGGTCAGCCACCAGCTCGCTCCAGGGCGCCGCTCGCTCGACCGCATCGAGCGACGGGCGCTCGGCGAGGTACGGAAGCACGAAAGTCCGCTCGAGTGACGGCATTGCTGCCGCCAGCTCACGCACCGCGCCCATGCGCTCGAAGTCGCGACCGCCGTAGCGGTAGCCGTCGATCGCAAGCAGTACCTTCGGCTCGATCTGGCGGAACCGGTCGAGCACCGCGCGCACCCCGAACTCCGGAGCTGCGCTCGACCAGATCGCACCGAGACTGGCTGTCGCCAGGAAAGCCGCCACCGTCTCGGGCACGTTCGGCAAATAGGCGCAAACCCTGTCGCCTCGACCTACGCCGGCCGCGACTAGGCCGGTACGGATACGCGCGGTGAGCTCCCGCAGCTCGCCCCACGCCACCGTCCGCGCGGGACGCGTCTCGGAGCGGGCGTGCAGCGCTGGCTCGGCGTCACGACCCTCGCCAGCACGGAACACGTGTTCGGCGTAGTTCAGCTCAGCCCCCGGGAACCAACGCGCCCCCGGCATCTTGCGCTCGGCGAGCACCTGCTCGTAGGGCCGGTGGGCGATCACCTGGAAGTGGTCCCACACGGCCGCCCAAAAATCCTCGAGCTGCTCTACCGACCAACGCCAAAGCGCGTGGTAGTCGCCGGCGAAATCGCGCCCGTGGCGCTCCCCGACGAAGCGCTCGAAGCGGGCCAACGCCGTCCGCTCGCGCGCGGACGGCGCCGGCTCCCATAGGACCTCCCCCCTCCTGGCCAGGCCCATGCGGTGCGGCAGCCTAGCGCCAGTGGGCTTCCGCCGTCTGCCCGCCGCCGCGCGTCTGTCTCCCGCGCGCCCGCTCAGACCGGCGTCACCGGGTTGCGCTTGTCCGGCCAGTCGCGACGCTTGCTGCGGGCGGCGGCAAGGCGCCGCACCAACTCGGCACGCAGCTCGCCCGGTTCGATGACCGCGTCCACGACCAGCTCTGAAGCGAGTCGCACGATGTCGATCTCGCGCGCGTACTCGGCACGCAACTGCTCGGCGCGCCGCTCGCGCTCCGCGGGATCCTCGATCGCTTGCAGCTGGTTGTAGAAGACGGCGTTGACCGCCGCCTGCGGACCCATCACCGCGATCCGCGCCCACGGCAAGGCGATGCAGGCGTCGGGATCGAAAGCCGGGCCTGCCATCGCGTAAAGGCCGGCCCCGTAGGCCTTGCGCACGATCACCGAGAACTTCGGGACCGTCGCCTCCGACACGGCCGAAATCATCTTGGCGCCCGCCCGGATGATCCCCTGCCGCTCGACCTGCGTGCCGATCATGAAGCCCGGCACGTCGGCTAGGAAGAGCAGCGGGATGTTGAAGGCGTTGCAGGTCCAGATGAAGCGCGCAGCCTTGTCCGCGGAATCCACGAACAGAACTCCGCCCCGCTGCTTCGGCTGGTTGGCGACGATGCCCACGACCTGGCCCTCAAGGCGTGCGTAACCAACGATCAGCTCGCGCGCCCAGCGCTCTTGGACCTCGAGGAACGACCCCTCGTCGATGATCGCGTCGATCACCTCGCGCATGTCGAAGGGCCGGTTCTCGTCGTCGGGAACGACCTCGGCCAGCGGCCGCGCGTCGCTGCGCGGCGGCCGCGGCGGCGCGGTCGGCGGCTCCCGACGGAAGTTCTCGGGCATGTAGGAGAGGTAGCGGCGCACCAGCGCGATCCCCTCCTCGTCGCTAGCGACCAGGAAGTGCCCGCAACCGGAGACCTCGCAGTGCATGCGCGCGCCACCCATTTCCTCGAGCGTCACGCGCTCGCCGATCACCATCTCTGCCATCCGCGGCGAGCCCAGGTACATCGACGCGTTGCCCGCGCGCATGATCACGACGTCACAGAACGCCGGGATGTAGGCGCCCCCGGCGGCCGATGGACCGAGCAACAGACAGACCTGCGGCACGACGCCAGAGAGCTGCACTTGGTTGAAGAAGATGCGACCGGCATGCCGGCGGCCGGGAAACATCCGTACCTGCTCGGTTATGCGCGCCCCGGCGGAGTCCACGAGGTAGACGATCGGCACCTCGAGGCGCAACGCCCGCTCCTGGATGCGGATGATCTTCTCGACCGTGCGCGGACCCCAAGAGCCAGCCTTGACCGTTGGGTCGTTGGCCATCAAACAGACCGTGCGACCATCGACCGTTGCCGTTCCGCAAACCACGCCGTCGGCACCGAAGCCCTCCTCTTCGGCGTGCGCCAACAGCCCGTCCTCGCAAAAGCTGCCGGGATCCACGAGTCGCGCGATGCGCTCGCGCACCGGCAGCTTGCCCTGCTCAGCGGCCTTGCGGCGGTGTCGTTCCGGACCTCCAGCGAGAGCCCGCGCGACGGCCTCCTCGAGTGGCGGTAGCCCCGCCTGCGGTTGCACCTGCCCTTCCACGGCGCGGAAGTCTCCCATCTTCCGTGGATAGGCTGCCGCCGATGGCACTCGTCGAGGTCGAAGATCGGGGCCCGGTACGGCATCTCGTACTCAACCGACCGCAGAAACGCAACGCCTTGAACGGCGAGCTCTGCGCCGCCCTCGGCGCGGAGCTCGAGCGAGCTGCTGATGACGACTCCGTGCGCGTGGTCGTGCTGCGCGGCGCGGGCGGCGTCTTCTCCTCGGGGATGGACGTCGGCGAGCTGCGCGAGTTGGCACGCACGCCCGAGCGCCTGCGCGCTTTCCGGCGACGACTGATCGCCTGGTGGAACCTGCTCGAGGAGATGCCGAAGGCGACGGTCGCACAGATCGAGGGGGTGTGCCTGGGTGGCGCCTTCGAGCTCGCGCTGGCCTGCGACCTGCGCACGATGGCCGAAGAGGCGACCGCCGGAATCGTCGAGACCCGCGTCGGTTTGATCCCCGACGTCGGCGGCAGCAGCCGCCTGCCGGCGGTGGTCGGGCTCGGCAACGCCAAGGAGCTGATCCTCTGCGGAAAGCTGATCGATGGACGAGAGGCGCATCGCATCGGTTTCGCCAACCGCGTGGCACCGACCGACCAGCTCGCCGCAATCACCGAGCAGCTGTGCCAAGAGCTTGTGGCCTGCGCACCGCTCGCCGTCGGACGCGCCAAGCGGGTGATCGACCAGGCCGCGAAACCAGCGCTGGCCGCGTCGCTGGAGCTCGAAGTGGCGGTCCAGGAACGCCTAGCGGCGAGCAGCGACTTCGCGGAGGCCACCGACGCCTTCTTCGAGCGTCGCGCCCCCCGCTTCGAAGGTCGCTAGGCGGCCGACGCCGGGGCGCCCGCCACGGGGAGCCGACGCGGGGCGGCCCGGTGCGGGGGCGCCCGCCGGCTCGAAGCCGCGGCACGTTTCGTCGTCGCGCAGCCTGGGAAGGACCTAAGGAGAAAGTCAGCTACGTGAGGAGCACACCATGCTTGCCATTTCTCCCGCCGCCTCCGAGGCGATTCGCGGCCTCCTCGAGGCCTCCGAGATGCCGACCGGATCCGGCATGCGCATCACCCTCTCGAGCTCGGGCACGGAGGGCGCGCTCGAGATCTCGCTGCGCCCCCACCCCGAAGCCGAGGATCAGGTCGTCGAGGTGGAGGGAGCCGCCGTCTTCATCGAGCCGCAGGCGCTACCGCTAGTCGACGACAAGGTTCTCGACGCCCACGTCGAGCGCGATCAAGTGGCCTTCGCGCTGCTGCAGCAGGGCGGACCGACGAACTCCACCGTATAGCCGGCTAGCCGAGCGCCCGCCGGTCGCCGTGGCTCGCGTTCACGCTTCCGCCCATTCGCGCGCCACGGCTTCGGCGAGCTCGACACAGCGCAAAACGCAGCCGACATCGACCCGGTCGGGCGTGTCGCTCGGGCGGTGGTAGTTCGGAAAGCCGCCGTCGCGAACCGAAAGCAGCGACACCGCGGGCAAACCGGCGAGGCGGGCCAGCGCGGGATCGGTCCACGCTCCCAGTCGCCAGGGGCGCGGCGGGTCAAGCCCACGTGCAGTGGCGGCGCGGCGCACCAGCTGGACGTCCTCCGGCCGGTAGCGGACCGGCCAAAGGCCACCCTCGGCGGCCAACACGATCGGTTCTCCCGAACCCACCGTGTCGAGCCCGATCAGCAGCGTGCGCGCCGGATCGAGCTTGCCCTTGGCTTCCGCGAGCCAGGCAGCCATTCCGCCCATACCGGCCTCCTCGCAACCTGGCAAGATCACCTCGACGCGGGTTGCCGGCAGCGACTGCTCGCTCAGTCGCCTTGCCAGCTCCAGCGCAGCGGCGACGCCGCTGGCGTTGTCGTTCGCCCCGGGCACCGGCTCGTGCCGCAAGCACTCAAGGACAAGGGCGGCGAACCCCACGAGCGCTCCCGCCGCCGAACGCAGCGCGCGCCGGCCGCCGAGGAGCGCAGCGAGCATCGCCAGCTCGGGTAGCAGCGCGAGCGACGCGCGGCGACCGCTTCGCCTTGCCCACGCATCGCCCGCGCGCAGGAGGACCGGGGACCAAATCGCCCCCGTCAAGGCAGCGTCAAGGTGGGCGACCACGACGAGGGTCCGCGGCCCCTCGCCGAGCCGACCGTTCACGCTGGCACCTTCGCCGGCTGGCGGCAGCTGCCGCGCGAACTGTCGACGGCCGCTGTAATCGAGCTCGAACGAGAGCAGCGCGGCGCCGGCCACCAGCCGACCCAGCAAGCGCGCGGCGCGACGCCGCCCCGCTGCCGCCACGAGCGCGCCGCCGGCAGCTGCCGCCATGTGCAGAGCGTGTGCCTGGGCGAACGAGCGGCGGTAGCGAAAGTGCGTGACGCGCACGTCCGCTGCGCCTAGCTCGCGCAGGCGCGCCGCTGCCCAGTGGGCAGCAGCGTGCTCGCCGGGCGTCGCCGAGCCTCGCGCGATCGCCGCCAATTCGGCGATGTCGCGGGCGATGCGCGCACGCGCCGCGCGCTCAGCATCGCCTGCGGGCCCTGAGGCGACCGGCTCAGGTGCGCTCGCCGACATGTTGGCGCGGCTCCGCAGGGGCGTCGTCACGCTGGCCCGCCTGACCACGCCAGTCGATTGGCCCGGCGGTCAGCAGGTGGCTGCCGAGCGGGCGACCCAACACCTCCTGCACGGCGCGCGCACAGGCGAGCAGGCGGTCGAGATCGACACCCGTTCGGTAGCCCATCTCGTGAAGCATCGAAACCAGGTCCTCGGTGGCGACGTTGCCGGTAGCCCCGCGCGGGACCGGGCAGCCACCAAGCTCGCCGAACGACGACTCGAACGAACGAACCCCCGCCTCGAGCGCGGCCAGCACGTTGGCTAGCGCCTGCCCCCGAGTGTTGTGAAAGTGGGCGGTCAGCTCGACGTCGCCGAGCTCGTCTCGAGCGCGCTTGAAAAAGCTGCGCACCTGAAGCGGGTTGGCCATACCGGTGGTGTCACCGAAGCCGACCTCGGCGCACCCGAAGTCGCGCAGCGAGCGGGCGATCGAGAGCACCCGCTCGATCGGCACGCGGCCCTCGTAAGGACATCCGAAGGCCACCGAGATCACGCCCTCGCAGCGCAAACCTGCCGCCCGCGCGCGCGCGACCGTACGTTCGAGGCCGGCAAGCGACTCCGCGATCGAGCGCCCGACGTTGCGGCGGTTGTGCTCTTCAGAGGCCGACAAGAAGACGTTGATCTCGTGAAAGAGCTCGCGCCCGGCCTGCTCGCGCACGCGCAGCGCTCGCTCGAGCCCGCGCTCGTTGGGAATCAGCACACTCAGGGCGACCCCGTCCGGCACTTCGATGGAGCGCAAAACATCCTCGGCGTCGGCGAGCTGGGGGATCACGTCTGGTCGCACGAAGCTCGTTACCTCGAGCCGCCGTAGCCCCGTCCGCGCGAGGCAGTTGATCAGGCGAACCTTCTGCTCAGTTGGGATGACCTCGGGCTCGTTTTGGAAGCCGTCGCGCGGACCGACTTCGCGGATGCGCACTTCGCCTAGCGCTGGCTGCTTCCCCGCCATCGCGCTACATCATGCCGAGTCCGCCGCTCACCCCGATCGTCTCGCCAGTTACGTACGAAGCGTCGTCGGAGCAAAGGAAGGCGATCACCCCCGCAACCTCCTCCGGTCGACCGATGCGCCGCATTGCCGTTGAGGAGACCATCACCTCGATCAACCGGCGGCCGCGCTCACCGAAGTGTTCGGGCGCAGCCATCAGCAGGGGCGTCTCGATCGGACCCGGCGCCACCGCGTTGCAAGTGACGCCGTAGCGTGCCGCTTCCCGCGCAACCGCCTTGGTGAAGCCGATCACACCGGCCTTGGCGGCCGAGTAAACGCTCGAGCCGCGCGACCCGATGCGGCCGGCTTCCGACGCCACGTTGACGATCCGGCCACGCCGCCGCTCCTGCATGCCAGCGAGTAGCGCGTGCGTGCAAGCGATCACGCCCCGCAAGTTGATCGCCAATACCCGATCCCACTGCTCCTCGGTGGTCTCGACCAGGAAGCCGAACTCGTCGGTGCCGGCGTTATTGACCAGCAGGTCTACGGGCCCCAGCGCGCGTTCGACGGTGGCGACCGCCTCCCGCACGGCGGCGGTGTCGGCAACGTCGCAAGCGACCGCCAGCCCCTCGACCTCCTCGGCGATCCGCTCGGCACCTTGCGCATCGATGTCGACGACCGCTACCCGCGCGCCCTCCTCGGACAGGCGCCTGCAGGTAGCCGCCCCAATGCCGCTTGCGCCGCCCGTTACAAAGGCGACCTTGCCAGCGATCCCGCGTAGTCCTCCGCTCACGCGCGCACCCTAACGCGCGTGCGCGCGCAGCGCCGAACGGTGGCTTCGTCCGATAGGCTCGCGCGCCGACCATGACGGTTCCGATCATCGGCGGCACCGGCGCGCTCGGCTTCGGTCTCGCGCTGCGGCTGGCGGCCGCGGGCGAGGAGATCGTGATCGGGTCGCGCGACCTCGCGCGCGCTCAGGAAGCTGCTGAGCGCTTGCGGGCGGAGCTGCCCTCCGCGCGCGTTTCAGCCGCGGTCAACGAAGAGGCAGCCCAGCGCGGCCCGGTGGTCCTGCTCTGCGTGCCGTTTCGCGCCCAGTCGGAGAACCTCACGCGCTTGAAGCCCGTGCTGCAGCCGGGCCAGATCTTGGTCGACGCGACCGTGCCGCTGGCCGCTGCCTTCTCCGGCAAGGCGACGCGGCTGCTCGGGGTGCCGCAAGGCTCGGCCGCCGAACAGGCCGCCGAGATGACGCCCGAAGGCGTCGACGTGGTGAGCGGCTTCCACACCGTCTCCGCCGATCGCTTGCGCAACCTCGCGGAGCGACTCGACGAGGACGTCCTGCTGGCTAGCGACCGCCGCGAGGCTCGTGCACGGGTGGCAGCGCTCGTCGAGCGGATCGAGGGCCTGCGGCCGGTCGACTGCGGCCCGCTGGAGATGGCCCGCATGATCGAGGGCTTGACACCGCTCCTGATCTCGATCAACAAGCGTTATCGCACGCATGCCGGGGTTCGTATCACCGGCCTCCCCGACGACGGCGCCGGCTACTGGCGCCGCTGACCAGCGCCGAGGCGCCGTGATCGCGCTCCTCTCGGGCGGTACCGGAGGCGCCAAGCTTGCCCGCGGCTTCGCGCAGCTGCTGGGCGACCCCGCCGACCTAGCGGTGATCGCCAACGTCGGCGACGACGTGTGGGTCTACGGCGTCCACGTCTCCCCCGACCCGGATCTGGTCACCTACTGGCTGGCCGACCTGATCGACGACCGCGGATTCGGCATCCGCGGCGACAGCTGGCGGGTCATGGAGGCGCTCGAGCAGCGCGGGCAAGACACCTGGTTTCGGCTCGGCGATCAAGACCTCGCGCTCTGCCTTTTGCGGACCGAGCGGCTGCGCGCGGGACAACGTCAGACGGTCGCGCAGCAAGCCGTTGCTGATGCACTGGGCGTGCGCGCGCGGGTGTTGCCGGCCACCGACCAGCCGCTGCGCACGCGCGTGCGGGCGGCCGGGGCTTGGCTCGACTTCCAGGAGTTCATGATCCGCCGCCGAGCGCAGGGTCCGATCGAGGCGGTGGAGTTCGAGGGAGCCGACAAGGCAGCACCGACTCGCGAGGTCGCGGCTGCGCTGGCGTCCGCTCGCCTGATCGTGATCGGTCCCTCGAATCCGGTGATCTCGATCGGTCCGATCCTCGCGATCGCCGGCGTCCGGGCGGCGCTCGCCGACCGCCAGGTGCCAGCGATCGCCGTCAGCCCCTTCGTCGGGGGACACGCGGTGAAGGGGCCGACCGACGACTTCTGCCGCTTCGCTGGCATCGAAGCGAGCGCGAGCGGTGTGGCGCGTGCCTACGCGGGGCTGATCGACGGGATCGTCGCCGACGAGCCGGTGAGGGGCCTCCCCCACCGGCTCGTAGACACCCTGATGGACGACGAACCCGGGCGGCTGCGCGTCGCGCGAACGGTGCTCGAGCTGGCAGCGGAACTCGGCGCGGCTTTGCCGCCTACGCTCCTCGGCAAGGTCACGCCTCGCAGCTGAAATATGGAACCACCGGCCGAGCGCACCGATGACTAGCCACGCGCGGCCCAGCGGTCGAACAGCGCAGGCGCTCGTCGCGGTCGTCACCGCCAAGCCTTTTCGCAGCGCCAAGGCCCGGCTCTCCGCTGCGCTCGCCGAGCCGCTGCGCGCACGCCTAGCCGCGGCGATGCTCGCCGACACGCTCGAGGTGCTTGCCACCACGCTCCCGCCGGAGGCGATCGTGGCGGTGGTCGGCGACGACGCCGGGGCCGAAGTCGCACGCTCGCACGGAGTGAACGTCGTGCGCGACGAGCACCTCGGCGGTCAGTCCGAGGCGGCGCTGCTAGGCGCCAGGGTGGCACGGCGGGAGCTGCGGGCACGGACCGTGGTCATCCTGCCGGCGGACGTTCCCGCGCTGACCGGCGAGGACCTCGCCGCGTTGGTCGAAGCTGCCAACCGCGATGCGATCGTGATCGTCCCCGATCGGCACGGATCGGGGACCAACGCCCTGGCGTTGACGCCGCCCGATGCCCTGCAACCGGCCTTCGGCCCCGACAGCCTCGAGCGCCACTGCCGACTCGCGCGCTGCACCGGTCGCAGCTGGCGGATTTTGCGGCTGCGGTCGCTCGCCCTGGACATCGACACGCCTGGCGATCTCGCCGAGCTCGCCCGGGTACTTGCTGGTCGGCCCGAGCGCGGCCGCACGGCGCGAGTGCTGGCTGAGATCGCCGCTACCGACGCCGGGGCCGCGGGTCAGGAGGTGAGCTCGTCGCAGCTGCCCAGCGAGCCACCGAGCAGCTCACGCGTCGGGAGATGAGCGGGCGGCGGATCGTCATCGGCGCGCTGCCACCGCTACCCGAGGTGCAGCCCGGTGACGACCTCGGTGCGTTACTTGCCGAACGCCTACCAAAGGGGATCGACGGCAGCGAGATCCTGTGCGTCGCGCACAAGGTTGTCTCGAAGGCGGAAGGACGTCTGCGTCGCCTCGCCGACGTCGAGCCCGGTCCGCAGGCGCTGGCCCTCGCCCGCCGTCTCGGCAAGGATCCCCGTCTCGTCCAGACGGTCCTTGACGAGACGCGCGCGATTGTGCGCATCGGTCCGCGCGTGCTGATTTGCGAGACGCGGCACGGCTTCGTTTGCGCCAACGCCGGTGTCGACCAGTCGAACGCGCCGTACGGTTGGGCGGTGCTCCTACCGAGCGACCCCGACGCGTCCGCGCGTCGGCTGCGCAGGCGCATCCGTGAGTTGCGCGGCGTCGCCCCGGCGATCGTCGTAACCGATTCCTTCGGGCGCCCGTTTCGCGTCGGGATCGTGGACCTTGCGCTCGGCTGTGCGGGCATCGAGCCACTCGACGACCTACGGGGCGAGCGGGACCGCGCCGGACGCGAGCTGCGTGCCTCGCAACGCGCGCTCGCCGACGCGGTGGCCGCGGCCGCCGAGCTGGCCCGCGGCAAGGCCAGCGGCGAACCGAGCGTGCTTGTGCGTGGGCTCGCCGCGTGGGTCCGCGACGACGACGGACCGGGCGCGCGGGCGCTGATCCGCGAGCGCTCCAGCGATCTCTTCCGCAGCGACCCAAGCGGCCGCGGTCCGACGGTTTGACTATCGGGCGGCTCGACGCTCGGGCCGCCCAACGGTCGGGCCGCTTGACCTCTCCATAGATACCGAGTATCTATAGGGGCGCAATGGGGAGGTTCGAGGATGCGCTCTCGCAGCGCGTTGGTCGCCGCGGCTTCTTGGCCTCGGCCGGCGGTGCTTTGTTCGTCTGCTCGATCGGCGGTCGCCGCTTCGAGATCGCGTCGGAACGCGACGTCGCGCGCGCCGACGCCGCCGCGGCGGCCGTCCGGCGGCCGCCGCGGGCGCGTCGCGAGTCGGTCGATTCGCTGAGCTTCGAGACCCCGAGCCCCGCTCCCGGCGGCCGACGCCGCGAGTACTGGCTGGTCGCACGACCGGTCCGCTGGTCGGTGACGCCGAGCGGTTACGACGAATGGCACGCGCGGCGCGTGCCGCGGATCGCCTTGACCGCCCTCGCCTACCAACCGTGGTCGGCAGGATTCGCTCGTCCCCTCGGCCCCCCGGCGATCCCCGGTCCCACTCTCGAGGCCGAAGTCGGCGACACCCTTGTCGTCCACTTCCGCAACGGCGCCGAACGCTTGCGCCAAGCGCTCACCGTGCACCCTCACGGTGTGCGCTACAACCCGGAGTACGACGGCGCTTACCTCGGCGAGTTCACACGCGCCGGAGGGTTCGTGGCGCCAGGCGAGGAGTTCACCTACGTCTGGGAGGCGACGCCAGATTCGGTCGGGGTGTGGCCCTATCACGACCATGGTCCGAACCACACTCTCAACACTTTCCGCGGCCTTTTTGGAGCGATCATCGTGCGTGAACGCGGAGCTCCTCGGCCAAGCCGCGAGTACGTCCTGTTTTTACACAACTTCCCGCCGCAGTTGACCAACGCCGAAACGATCGTTCACTGCATAAACGGTCGCGCCTTCGCCGGCAATACTCCACAACTTAGGGCGCGCGTCGGTGAGCGAGTGGCGATCCACGTGATCGGCATGGACTCGAACTTCCACACCTTCCACATTCATGGCCACCGTTGGCGTGACCCCGCCGGACAGTTCGTCGACTGCCCGACGCTTGGCCCCAACGAAACAATCACTGCTGCTTTCACCGAAGACAATCCTGGTCGCTGGCTCTACCACTGCCACGTCTTCAGCCACCAGGACGCCGGCATGGCCGGCTGGTACATCGTCGACCCCTAGTCCCAGAGGGAGGATCAAATACAGATGCGTGCAGTTAATCGCACAGTCACAGCAACGGCGGCGGCGTTCCTGTTCGCCGCAACGGCCCCTGCCTTGGCGGCCGACTACCCACCCCCCGCTAACCCGGGCAAGCTACCCGCCGCTTCCAAGAAAGGCCGTAAGCTCGTTGTCTGCAAACGCGGCTGCCGCTTTCGCACGATCCAAGCTGCCATACAGCAGGCAACCGGCCGCGACCTGATCGTCGTCAAACCCGGCACCTACCGCGAGGGGGTGCGGATCCTTGGTCGCCGCTATGACGGGCTACGCATCGTCGGCGATCCGCGGCGACCCCGCCGGGTGCGGCTCGACGGTCGAGGCCTGCGCGGAGCGAGCGCCCAAAACGCCTTCTTCGTGAACGCCGCCGACCGTGTGACGATCAGGGGCTTCTACGCCCGCAACTACAAGGCAAACTGTTTCTTCGTCGTGAACGTCGACGGCTACACACTCGACCGACTGGTGGCCGAGCGTTGTGGTGCCTACGGCGTCTACGCCTTCAACTCGAAAGGCGGCACGATGTCGAACTCTGAGGCATACTACAACAACGACGCCGGCTTCTATATCGGGCAAACGCCGCCTCAAAAGGGGCGTAAGAAGCGTTCATTCGTCACCAACGTCAAAGCCTACCTCAACGTTCTCGGCTTCTCGGGCACAAACATGCGTTACGTGACGATTCGCCGCAGCCAGTTCTTCAACAATGGTGCGGGAATCGTTCCGAACGCGTTGCGCACCGAGAAGTTCCCGCCACCCGAGGAGAACGTAATCGCTGACAACGACGTCTTCTGGAACAACTTCAACTACTACCGCGGCGCTCCGTTCAAGATCCCCGAGCGGGGGCCCGCCGGCCTCAGCGCCTATCCGATCGGCATCGGGGTGCTGCTGTTCGGCAGCCAGGACACGGTCGTCGAGGGCAATCGGATCTTCGGCAACTGGCTCCTCGGCTTCGGCGCCGTCCAGCAGTTCGAGCTCGCGCAGAGCAACGATCCGAAGCTCAAGGAGGCGGCGACGCTGCGCAACAACGTGGTGCGGTCAAACCGCTTCGGGCTCGGCGGGCGCGACCTCAACGGTCGCGACCTGGGCTACGACGGCAGCGGCACCGGCAACTGCTTCGAGGCGAACGAGCTGACCAGCCCGGTGCCGACGATCGGGCCGGCTGCGGCCTACCCACCGTGCCCCGGCCCGGCCGCGAACAGCGCCAACCCGGAGGTGTTGGCTCAGGCCGCCCAGTGGCTCGCCGTCCAGGATCCGAAGAAGCCAGAGACCTTCGAGCAGTTCTGGCTGCGCCATCCGCACGCGCCGCGGACGGGCGTGCGGCCGATCGAGCACTTCGGCCAGTAGGCGACGGTGCCGAGCCGCTTGGCCGACGACCAAGGTCGACAAGGAGGACGATCGTGAAGGCACGCAGGGCAGGGTTTGCAACCGCGGGCCAGGGGCGCGCGGTCCGTGTGGCGCTGGCGGTGGCGGCGGGGGCTTCGGCCCTCGCCGCCGTGCCGGCGATCGGGCGCGAGCGGGCCGAAGCTGCCCGCTCGCGCTCGGTCACGGTTCGGGTCGGCGACTACTTTTTCAAGCCCACGGCGTTGCGCGTCGGAAGCGGCACGACGATCGTGTGGAAGTGGCCTTCAACCCCGGGTGACGTTCACGACGTCTATCTGTCGCGGGGCCCGCGCGGCGTCAAGCGCTTCCACTCGCAGCTAGCGGCCAGCGACTACACCTACAAGCGGAGGCTCACCGTGCGTGGCACCTACACCGTGGTCTGCACGCTCCACCCACAGATGAAGATGAAGATCACGGTCCGTTAACGAACGCCTGCACGCCGGCTGGCAGCCTGCCGCGGCGTGTGCGATTCTGAACCGGCATGAAGTACGTGTTGATGTCGCTGCTCGCGCGTCAGCCAGCGCACGGCTACGAGCTGCATCACGAGATCGAGGAACGCTTGCGGGGTCTGATGAGTTCGGTGAACCCGGGCCAGATCTACGCGACCCTCCAGCGACTCGAGCGCGACGGCCTGATCGCTGGCGTCGACGTGGAGCAAGCGGAGCGGCCGAACAAGCGCGTATACGAGCTCACCAGCGACGGCGCCGCCGAGCTGCGCGAGTGGGCGGAAGCGCCCTCGCCCCCCACCTACTTCCGCAACGAGTTCTTCGTCAAGTTGGTGGCGGTCGGACTTTCCGGTATCGGCGATATCCGCACGCTCATCGCCCGTCAGCGCCGCGAGTGTTTGCAAGCCTTGCGTGACGCCGAGGCTCTCCTGGCAAGCGAAGCTGCCAGCGACCCGGCCGTCGCACTCGCCGCGGAGGCTCTCCAGCTACATCTCGAAGCCGATCTCGAGTGGCTCGAGCGCTGCGAGGAGCGCCTTGCACTTCACACTTCTCGCTAGGGACCTGGTCAAGCGCTTCGGCGAAGGGCCCGCCGCTGTCTGGGCGGTACGGGGCGTCGATCTCGCCTTGGCACCGGGCGAGTTCGTCGCGCTCACGGGACCGAGCGGTTGCGGCAAGTCGACGCTGTTGCACTTGATCGCCGGCTTCGAGCGCCCGGACCGGGGAACGATCGAGATCGATGGGCGTCGCGTGGACTCGCTCAGCGAGGCCGAGTGGGCGCGGTTCCGCCGCCACGCGATCGGCTTCGTGTTCCAGTTCTTCAATCTCGTGGACACGCTGACCGTCGAGGAAAACGTCGCGCTACCGGCGATCGTTGGCGGGCAGCGGCGGCGCACAGCACGGCGGCGCGCTCGCCAGCTGCTCGAAGCGCTGGGCGTCGCGGACCGCGCGTCGGAGCTGCCAACCCGGCTTTCGGGGGGCGAGCAACAACGCGTTGCGCTAGCTCGTGCGCTGGCCACAGAGCCGCGACTGCTGCTCGCCGACGAGCCCACCGGCAGCCTCGACTCGCAGACCACGAGCGTCGTGCTGGCGCTGCTCCGCGACCTGCACGCGCGCGGCCAGACGATCCTGTTGGCGACCCACGACCAGCGGGTAGCGAGCGCGGCCGACCGTGTACTGCAGATGCGGGACGGGCGGATCACCGAGGAAACGGTGCTGGTTCCCGGTCAACCCAAGGCCACGCTCTCCCGCCTCCGCTACGGCGGGTCTCCGTGAGGATCGCGAGCCGGGCGCAGGCGATCGGCGCAGCACTGCGCACGCAGACGCTCTTGCTGCGCTCGGTGCTGCGCGAGGCGCCCGCACAGCTGCTTTTGACGGGCGCGGTAGTGGCGCTCGCAGCGGGTGTGTTGACGGTCGCCATCGCCCTGTTCGCGATCGGTCGCGACCCGCTCGAGCGCGCCCGACGGGCGGCTGGCGACCCGACGGTCCTGGTCTCGGGACCGCGCAGCGCCGTCGAGCAAGCGCGGCGCCTTCCGGGAGTAGCGGCCGCAGGCCCCCTGCAGGCCCAGCGACCGCTCCTCGTCGCCGCCCCCGATTCGCGGGTCGAGGTGGTTGCGCGAACGTGGCCGCGCCACACGACGGTCGATCGCCCGCTTCTCGAGAGCGGTCGCGCGCCGCGGCCACACGCCCTCGCCGAAATCGTCGTCGAACGAACCTTCGCGCGCGCGGTCGGCCTCCGCACCGGCCAGGTGGTGCGCCTCGGGCGCCATCGCGCCCTCATCGTCGGTATCGCCGCGAGCGTCTCGCGGCCGCCATACTCAGCGACCCGCGACGGTCTGGTGTGGGCGCCGGCGCGGTTTTTCGCCGGCGCGAACCGGGCGCAGGAGGCGGTCGCGGCGCTGCGCCTTCGCCGCACCGACGCGGCCGCAGTGCGGCGTTACCGAGCGCGTGTGCGTGCCCTCGCTCCCGAAGCACGCGTAGAGACGATCGACGCGATCGCCTCCGACTACGCCCAGCTCACGCGGCTCGAAACGGTCGTGGCACAAACCTTCGCGCTACTTGGACTGGTTGCCGCCTGCTTCGTGATCGCGACCGCTAGCAGCGGCAGGGCGTTGTCACGGATGCACGAGATCGGCCTGCTGCGCGCACTCGGCGTGGGCCCGCGGCAAGCAGCTTCGCGGCACCTGCTGGAGAATTTGACGGTTGCGGTGCCTGCTGCCGTGATCGGCTCGCTGCTAGGCCTGCTGGCAGCGACGCCGCTTTTGCGGCCGTTCGCCGAGCTGTTCGGCGATGCGCTCGCACCCCGCCCCAACCTCTCGGCTGCTGTCTTCTCGACGCTAATTGCGCTCGCCGCGGTGGTGGTCGCCACGATTCCCGCGGTCGTTCGTGCGTTGACCGTTCGCACGGCGTCGGCGCTAGTCCTTGGTCGTCCGCGTGGTCCTGCCGGCCGCCGTTCGCGCCTCGCGGGCGCGGCCTTGCGTGCTGGCCTTCCGCCAACGTTGGCGCTCGGTCTGGCGGAGGCGTTCGCGCGCCGACCCCGCGCCTGGCTGTGCGTGGGGACGGTCGCGTTCGCGGTCGCGATGCTCGTCGCCCTGGCCTCGATGGAACGGACCTACGCGCGCTTGCTTGCCGATCCCGCGCGCGACGGCCGACCTTGGGACGTGCGGGTCGAACCGCCCACAGCGGCCGGCGCCCTGCGCGAAGCCGCCAGCGATGCGCGTGTGCGGGTAATGACCCAGGCCACGCTATCGCGCCTGCCGGCCCGGGTTGCCGGTGAGCCGGCGGTCGTGCGGGTGGTCGAAGGCGCCTGGCGGGAGATGCAGCCGGCGATCGCTCGCGGCCGCGCGCTGCGGGCGGCCGGCGAAGCCCTGGTCGGACGGCGGCTGCTCGAACGACTGGGCGTCGCGCCGGGCGATCGCGTGACCGTCGCGGTCGGCGGTCGGCGGCTTTTGGTGCGGTTCGTCGGTCGCTACGTGGAGCCACTAGACCGCGCGATGACGCTCTGGCTGGCAGCGCCAACGCTGCGTGCCGGCGGCGTGGCGACGCCCCGGCCCGAGGCTCTTTTGTTGCGGCTTAGCGATCCCGGCCGTGACCGCGTCTTCGCGGCGGCGCTCGAGCGCCGCACCGAGCAGGGGGTGCGGATCCGCGTGGCACGCGACATTTGGCGTGAGGAACGCGCTTCGGCGCGCCGTGTCGTCTACTCGCTCGATGCGGTCCTGCTGGGGATCGCGGTCGCCAACGTTTTGTGCGCGTTCCTGTTGGCGGTCCAGGAGCGCGCACGGAACCTCGCTTTGCTCAAGGTGTTGGGCGTCACACCGCGCCAGTTGGCAGCGATCGTGGCGGTCGGTGCCGGTGCGTTGGGGGCCCTCGCTTTCGCGCTTGGCGTACCGCTCGGCTGGAAGATCTTCGAGACGGTGGTGGTCGTTTTGAACCCCCACGACGGTGCCGATGTGTCGGCCTGGGCGCCGCCCTGGGCGGTCGCTCTGCTGTTGCCGACGAGCGTGCTGTTGGCGGCCTGCGCCGCGCTGCCGCCGGCGCGTCGGGCGGCGCGCCTCAAGCCGGCGCGGACGCTGCGTTCAGAGTAGGAAGCGCGGCGGGGAAGCGAGGCGGCGGCGCGCTCCGGGGACGCGCCGGAGCCGTGCCGATCGGCCAGCGACGACGAATCTCGTAGAGCGTCGTGCGCTCGGCGGCCGGACGCCCGGCACGGTGCGCTGCGGCGACCAACTCGGGAGGATCGAGGCGCACACCGTGCTGGGCGCCGGCGAGGCGGCTGATGTTCTCCTCCATGAGGGTGCCGCCGAGGTCGTTGACGCCCCAGCGCAAGGCCTCGGTCGCCAACTCGATCCCCATTTTCACCCAGCTGGCCTGCAGGTTGCGCACGGTTTTGCCGAGCGCGAGACGGAAAACCGCGGTGTGCTTGAGGTTTTCGGCGGGGCTGATCTCCTCGATCCCGTAGCGACGACCGAGCAGCGTCTGGAAGGGGATGAACGAAAGCGGCACGAACTCCGTGAAACCCCCGGTGCGCTCCTGGATCCGCCGCACGATTCGCATGTGCTCGGCGAGATCCCAGGGGCTTTCGACGTGGCCGAACATCACCGTCGCGGTCGACCGCAGGCCGCTCGCGTGAGCCGCTTCGATGATCTCCACCCAGCGCGCCACCGGCAGCTTGTTCGGGGAGATGCGCTCGCGCACGGCGTCGTCGAGAATTTCCGCTGCCGTCCCCGGCACCGAGCCGAGACCCGCCTCCCGCAGGCGCTCGAACACGGCGCGTGGCCCAAGCCCCGAGCGCTCGCACATCCAGTGCACCTCCATCGGTGAGTAGGCGTGTAGATGGAGGTGGGGCGCGACCTCCTTGGCCAAACGCAGCCAGCGGACATAGTCGTCGAGCGTCCAGTCGGGATGGATCCCGGACTGCATGCAGATCTCCGTGGCGCCGTAGGCAACGGCCTCCTCGACGCGCCGTACGAACTCCGCCTCGTCGAGCTCGTAAGCGTCGGGCGACCGGCGCGACTGCCCGAAGCCGCAGAATGCGCAGCCGACCGTGCAGACGTTGGTGACGTTGATGTTGCGGTTCACGACGAAGGTGACGGTCTCACCAGCAATCTCCGCGCGCAACTCGTCGGCCGCCTGACGGATCTCCTCGACCGCCTCCGGGCGCGTTTCCGCGAACAGCGCAGCGAGCTCCTCGCCCGACAGCTCGCGGCCCTCACGAGCTTTGGCGATCGCCGGCGCGACGAGGTCGCGCGACGGCACGCGTCTGCCCCAACTCGCGAGACGGGCGCCCCGCGGCAAGAACGTCCAGTAACGCATGCGGATAACGTCGAGAACAGCACGGTCCAGCCACCGCTCGTTCATGTACTGGGGGTAGACGCAGAGCCGCTCGCCCAACACGTAGCCACGCTCGGCCAGCTGTCGGCGCACCACCTGCGGCTTGGGGAAGGGGTGTTCGGGGGAGATGTGGTCGCCGTTCGCCGAGAGGCCACCAAGATCGGTGGCACCGTCCTCGACCAGGTCGATCCACCACTCGGCAAGGTTGGGCGGAATCTGAATGCCAACGTCCGGCATCAGTTGACGACAGGCGCGCACCAGGTCGCGCATTTCTTCGAGCGTCACCTCGCTCGCCCAAGCTGGCAGCGGTGCTGGTGCCCGCGGCGCACGCCGGCCGCCTTGCGCGGCGTCCGCGATCTCCGCCGGTTCCTGGCCGTAGTAGCGAGGGTGAGGGACGAAGTTCTGGAGGATCACCTCCTGCACGTGGCCGTAGCGCCGATGCAGGGAGGCGATCGTCGCGAGCCCCGCGATGCGGTCCTCGTGACGCTCCCCGATCCCCACGAGGATCCCGGTTGTGAAGGGGATCTTGAGCTCGCCGGCAAGCTCGATTACGCGTAGACGCGCGCGCGGGTGTTTGGTCGGCGAGCCCTGATGGACGACGAGGTCCGGCACGATCGACTCCAGCATCAGCCCCTGCGAAGCCGTCACGCGCCGTAAACGCACCAGCTCGTCGCGCGTCACGACGCCCACGTTGGTGTGCGGCAACAGCCCCCGGTCGAGCGCGCGACGACAGGTCCAGACGACGTAGTCGAGAAAGTCTCGGTGACCCCAACTGCGCAGCCGGCGGAGCACCTCCGGATGCTCGTCCGGCGCTTCGCCGGTCAGCACCAAAAGCTCCTTGGCGCCCCGGCGAACCGCCTCGTCGAGCATCCGCTCGACCGCATCCGGGGAGTGCAGGTGCGGCTTGCGCGTCGCGAACGCGCAGTACTTGCAGTAGCAACGGCAGGTGCGCGATAGCGAGATCGTGTAGTTGCGGGAGAAGGTGACCCGCCGCATCAAGCGCAGTCTAGGCCGAGCGGCTAGCGAGCGGCGGCCGCCCCGGTGGGCCTTAACGCTTCGCTGCGCGGGCCGGACCGGCGCTAGGTGAGCGCTCCGCTTCCGGCGGCTCGGCGCCGGGGAGCGAGCGCAGCGCCACGCTCAACCCGCAGGCCGCGAGAGCAGCCAACGCCGGGGCCGCCACGTAAACGAGCAGGAACTTGTCGGCCCCTCCGAAGCTCCCCGAAACGAGCGCTGGGCCGAACGCGCGGGCCGGGTTGAGCGAAGAACCGGTGAGCGGTCCGAAGACCATGGCCGCTACACCCAGCGTGCCGCCGAGCCAGAGCGGTCCGGCGCCGAGCTCCCCGCGTGCGCGCTCGGCGAGCTCGATGAACACAAAAACGAGCAGAACCACTGCGATTCCCTCGGCGAGCATCCCGAGCGGTAGGTCTCCGCTCAAGCGTTCGCTGACCGATACCGCCCCCCAATCGAACGGGCGGCCCTCATCGAGCAACAGCAGCTTCGTGAGCAGCGCACCGATCGTCGCCCCCGCCAGCTGACAGACGATGTAGACCGCCGCGTCGGCGCCCCGGATCCGCCTCAGCACCGCCATCGCAAGCGTCACCGCCGGGTTGAGGTGAGCTCCCGAGTAGGGCCGTAGCGCGTAGTACAGGACGGCCAAGCCGAGCGCATGGACTAGCCCAATCACCGACCAGTCGATGAACGGCGAGGGGTTAGTGGCGCTCGGCTCCGCGAGGTACAGCGAGAGGGTCGCGGTGATAAGGAACACCAGCAGGAGCGTGCCGATGAACTCGGCGAGATAAGCAGCGGGTCCACGGTCCTGCAAGGCGCTACCTCCTTGGTCCGGTTTGCTGGTGCGCGGCTCCGGCCGCAGCGGCCGCGGGCAGTCTAGGGGCTTGCGACGATGCTTCGCGGTAAGGCCTTCTATCTACATCGAGAGGCGGTTAGCGACCACCCGCCAAAGTGGTGGCGCCAGCAAACGCAAAAGCGGGACCAGCGCGTAGCCCCGTGGCACGTAGCGTTCAGCGCGCCCGCCGGGGCCGGCGGCGAGGATCGCCGCCGCCACTCGCTCCGGCTTGGAGACGATCAAGCGGGTGATCGGGTTTCGCCGCAGTCCAGTGTGTGGGAAGCCCTCGGTGGCGATGAACCCCGGTAGCACGACACCGACGTGAACTCCGTGCCGGCGTTCCTCTGCGCGCAAAGCTTCGCTCCACCCGATCAGCGCGTGCTTGGACGCCGCATAGGCGCCCTGTCGAGCAAGCGCAATCCGGCCCGCCACCGAAGAGACGTTGACGATCGCGCTAGGCGCCGAAGCGCGCAGCAACGGTAAGAGCGCTTCGGTTAGACGCACCGGCGCCAAGAAGTTGAGCTCGAGCGTGCGCTCGACGTTGGCCGCGCCCCCGCGCTCGCGATCACCGAAGGCCGCACGCCACGCCGCCCCCGCGTTGTTGACGAGCAGATGCAGGGCGCCCTCCGCGTGGCAGCGCTCGGCGATCAACGCGGGCGCTTGCGGAGCGGTCAGGTCGACGGCGAGCGGCACCGCCGAGCCGATCTCCTGCGCCACCGCCTCGAGTCGCTCGCGCCGGCGCGCGACCAGGATCGTCCGCCAACCCTCGGCGGCGAGGCGCCTCGCCGTTGCCGCGCCGATGCCGCTGGAGGCGCCCGTTACGAGCGCCACACGCTGGCGCTCAGCACTCGGCACTGCGCACCAAATCCTCGACCAACCGCACGATCTCGCGCGCCGCACGCGAGCGCGGCACCGCCCGGTCGACACCGAGCTGCGCTGCGCGTTTCGGCAAATCCGCGCGCAGATGCGGGTAGAAGCCAAGGACGGGTGGTGGGCTGCCCGGAGCAGCCCTCTTCGCCGGCACGACCACACCCGGCGTAGGCGCGGGCGTCCCCGTCGCGGGCACCACCGACGGCTGCCCGGCGGCTCCCTCCACCAACCTCTCGAGGTCGACCACCACGGCGTCGAAGCGCTCCATGCCACCCGACCGAAACTCCAACGAGGCCGCCACCGGCTGCAACTCGACGTCGTGCCCGGCCGCCTCGAGCGCTTCTTTCAGACGCGAGGCGAACAACAGGTCGTCGCAGCGGACCGCCACTCGCACTTCGCGTCTCACTGCATGCGCAGACGGGCGAACTCGCGCCTGACCGACTCGGGCCTCCCCCACATCGGCACGACCTCGACGCGGCCGGCGCGCACGTCCCGGACTTCGAGGCGCCCTTTGATGCCCTGTTCGTCGAGCAGGCGCAGGGTCGCCCGTACCGCCGGCACGGCGGCGGCGTGACCGAACTTGTTGGCTACGCGGATCCGAAAGTGGATCCCTTCGCTCGTGTCGGGGATCGCATTCACCTGGGTGAGCAGGGTCGCTGCCTCGACGAAGCGCTCCGGCTCGTCGAGGGCGAGATCCAGCTCCAAGTAACTCCAGTCCTCCGGCAGCGAGGAGACCAGCCTTTGGAACTCGTCGGCCAGCGCCATCGCGCGAAGGGTAGGCGAAAGCGGGCGTACGGCTCGCCCCGGCGTCCCTCAGCCGAAAAGGGTCCGAACGAGCAAGAAGAGGTTCAAAGCGCTAACGAGTGCGGCTACGACGGCCGCCGCCGTCGTCGTCACACGCCCGTTCACGAACTCCCCCATTACCTCGCGGCGCGCGGTGAACACCACCAGCGGGATCAGCGCGAACGGGATTCCGAAGGACAAAACGACCTGACTGATGACGAGCGCACGGGTTGGGTCGAAGCCCGCACCGACCACCGCGAGCGCAGGAGCCATCGTGATCAGGCGACGCAAGGTGAGCGGTATCGAGCGACGGATGAACCCCTGCATGACCACCTGGCCCGCGTAGGTACCCACGCTGGAGCTCGAGGCGCCTGAGGCGAGCAAGGCGACCGCGAACGCGAGCGCCGCACCACCGCCCAGCGCCGCCTCGAAGCCGGCGTGCGCTTGTTCGATCGTCTCGACCTCGGCACGCCCGTGGAACAGGGTTGCGGAGACGATCAACATCGAAGCGTTGACCAAACCGGCGAGCGACATCGCGATCACGACGTCGAGCCGCTCGAAGCGCAATAGCTCGCGGACCTCGTGGCCATCGCGAGGCGGTACCCGATCCTGTGTGAGCGCCGAGTGCAGGTAGATGACGTGCGGCATGACGGTGGCGCCAAGGATGCCGGTGGCCAGCAGAACGCTCTCGGTGTCGTCGAATCCGGGCACCAGGCCGCTCGTCACGGCACCCGGATCGGGGGCGCTCGCGAACATCTCGTAGAGGAAGCCAGCTAGCACAAGCCCGAGCAAGCTCGCGATCGCCAGCTCGAAACGGCGGTAGCCGCGCGTCTGGAGCGCGAGGATCGCGAAGGCAATAACCGCGGTCACCAGAGCTGCTGGAAACAGGGGCATGCCGAACAGCAGGTGCAAGGCGAGCGGTCCGCCGATGAACTCGGCGAGGTCTGTCGCCATCGCCACCAGCTCCGCCTGGATCCAGAGAAACACGACAAGGGGGCGCGGGAGGTTTTCGCGGCAAAGCTCGGGGAGGTTGCGACCGGTCGCGATCCCCACCTTGGCGGACAAGTACTGGACGAGCATCGCCATCAAGTTGGCGCCGACGATCACCCAGAGCAGGAGGAATCCGTACTGCGAGCCGGCAGCGATGTTGGTCGCGAAGTTGCCGGGATCGACGTAGGCAACCGCGGCGACGAAGGCGGGGCCAAGCAGCGCGACCGTCTGGCGAAGCCGCCCACGCGCGCGCAGCCGGGCAAGCGGACTCGGCTCGAGCAGGGTCGTCGCGCCGCCGACCTTGGCCTCTTCCTGTGCGTCGTGGGGGTGCCGCACGCCTATCACTCCCGCCTCCCGCTCCACAGGCGGAGTAGTTTAGACGAATCAAAATTTTTCTTTCGCCATCCGAAAGATCTAGGCTTTAAGAGTGTTCGTTCCCGACCCTCAGCAGTACGCGACGGCCCTCGACGATGCTGGTATCGCGGCCCTTGGCCGACGCGCCTTGTTCGAGGTGCGTGGTCCCGACGCAGCGGAGCTTTTGCAGGGTCAGCTGACCAACGACATCGCCGCGCTTTCAGCGGGTGCAGGCTGTTACGCGCTGCTGCTGACCCATAAGGCGCGGATCCGCGCCGACATGCGCGTGCTTTGCTTCGCCGAGGACGGCAGCCGCTACTTCGTCCTCGAATCGGAGCCGCAAGCGGCCCCGGTGCTACGCCACATGCTCACCCATGCCGCTGTCGGGTTGAACGTCACCTGGCGGGAACTGAGCGAGCAACGCGAGCTCTGGATGGTGGTGGGGCCCTGTACCGATGAGGCGCTCGCGGTCTCGCCCCCCAGCAAGGTCGAGCACTCGCTATGCGTCGCTGATGACGCGTGGCTAGTGCGCACCTACCTCGGGGTCGATCTCTTCGTGCCGAGCGGGGACAGTCCGAATTCGCTGCTTTCGACCGCGCTTCCGACGCTCGAGCGCGACGTGATCGAGTGCTTGCGCATCGAGCACGGCCGGCCTCGACTCGGACTCGAACTAGGGAGCACCACGATGCCGGCGGAGGCCGGCGTGGTAGAGCGTGCAGTGTCGTTTACCAAGGGCTGCTACGTCGGCCAAGAGCCGGTCGCTCGACTTCATTACCGGGGTCGCGCGAACCGGCTGTTGCGGGGTTTGCGTCTGGCATCCGCAGTGGCCACGGGCGCCCCGGTACGCCACGAAGGTCGCGAGGTTGGCCGGGTCGGCTCCTGTGCGCGCTCGCCGCGCTTTGGCGTGATCGGTTTGGCCCTTCTGCGTCGCGAGGTTGAGCCCGGAACGCGCGTGGCCGTCGACGCCTCGGTAACCGACGGGGAATCGGCACCTGCGGGCGCGGAGGCCGCGTCCTCCGTCGCCAGCGTGACCGTCAGCGCCGAGGTCTCGACACTGCCCTTTACCTTGCCGAGCACGCCGGCCGAGGCGCCCGCCGAGAGCCAAGGTGGCGACCGTCGTCGGCCGCAAGGCGCTTGCGCGCAGCCGCCGCCGGGGTAGCATCGCGACGATGGCCACGGGAGGGGCACGCGGGCGGCGCACGCAAAACGCTCGGCGACGCCGTGCAACGGCGCGCGTAGGTGGGCTCAGCGCGACTGGACCGCTGCTCGGCAGCGGTCAGCTCACGCTGGAGGCAGGAACCGAGCGTTTGCGGCCGGCGCAGCCGGCCTTCGACATCCATCACGACGCGCTCGAGATGCCGGTCGAGGCGCCCTCGGGCGGACCACTCGCGGCACCGCCAGAGCCAGATCTGCGCACTCTGCGTCGGCTCTTGCCGCGCCCGGATCCCGAACGGCAGATCGACGACTGGGGTCGTTCAGAACGGGTGGTCTCAGCGTTCGCGCCACTCCTCGACTTCTACTACCGGTACTGGTTCCGGGTCGACGTGCGCGGAATCGAGAACGTTCCCGCGGAGGGCGGGGCGCTGTTGGTAGCCAACCACTCGGGCGCACTGCCGCCCGACGCGCCGATGGTCATGCGGGCGATCCAGCACGAGCATCCCCGCCCACGGCCTCTCTACATGCTCGGCGAGCACTGGTTCAAGGGCTACCCGATGGTCGGCATGCTCGCCAACAAGCTCGGGCTGGTAGCCGCGCACCCCGCCAACGCGCGTCGTTTGCTGCGCGACGAGCAGCGCCTGGTGATCGTCTTCCCCGAGGGGCAAAAGGGCACGCGCAAGGTGCTCTGGCAGCGCTACCGCTTGCGACGCTTCGGGCGCGGAGGTTTCGTGCGGACGGCGATCTTGTCGGGCGTGCCGATCGTGCCGGTGGCGGTCGTCGGCGCCGAGGAGGCAATGCCGATCTTCGCCCATGTGCCCTTCCTGCAGCGCCTCACCGGGCTCATCTACTTCCCGATCAATCACGCCTTCCCTCACTTCGGACTCGCTGCCGCGCTGATGTACCTGCCGGCGAAGTTCAAGATCCACTTCTTGGAGCCGGTCGACATGTCGCAGTACGGACCCGAGGACGCCGATGACGCCGCCTTCGTCCAGCACTTGGCGGAGCGCATCCGAGCGCGGATCCAACGCGAGCTCGATCGCATGCTGCGCGAGCGGCGATCGGTGTGGCTGGGTTGAAGGGGGAACCTGGGTTAGGGTTGCCAGTGCGGGGAGTGGTGCGGTGAAGACGGCGATCGTTAGGGCGGTGACGGTGGTGGCGGCGGCCGGGGTGCTAGCTGCCTGCGGCAGCGAGCGCTGGGCGAACAAACCGCGGCCGCCGGTACCGGTGGTGTTGACGGGCGTCGTCGCGCGCGACGGTACGAGCGTCTCCCCCGCGCGCGTCGGCGGCGGTCCGGTCGAGATCGTCGTTTCGAACCAGACGCGCAGTCCTCAGACCGTGACCCTCGAGGGCGACCGCGTCCGCGAGCGCACCGGGCCGATCATCCCTGGCGGTACCGGCACCCTGCGCGCCGAGCTCGACCCGGGCACGTATCTCGTCACCGCCAGCCCGGGCGGGGGCGCTCGCGCCTCAGCGCGGATCGTCGTCGGTCGACGCCGGGGCGATTCGAGCGACCAGCTGCTGTTGCCCTAACCGCGTCCGATTCGCCGGCGCTGCGCCGCTCGCCGGTCGTGTGCCCGACCATCGGTGACCGCACCGGCGGGCCCTAGCCGCACCCACCGGTCGCACCCACCGGTCGCGCCCGCGGTCGCGCCCGGCCGGCCCCTGGCGACAGCCCTGATCGACTTCGCTACGATGCTTGCTTGCGTGCAAGCAAATGCGTCGACTACAGGCGCTCGCCTACCCGACCAGGGTTGCTCTCGCAGCGCCACGGCAACCGCGACGCTCAGCGAGGAGGCGCTGCTGGCACGTGGGCTCGGTCGCCTGCTCACGCGCCTGCTGCAAGAGGGTCAATCGCAACTGCTGGCGTACGCCGACCGCCTCGAGCTCTCGCTGACGCAGATCAAGTGCCTTGGCGTGCTCGCCGCGAGCACCACGGAGCCGTCGCTCAAGGAGGTCTCCGAACGGCTCGGCCTGTCGCTCGCAGCAACCAGTCGTGCCGCTGACGGCCTGGTCCGGCGCGGACTCGTTGAACGCGAGGAGGACCCCGGCGACCGGCGCGCCCGCAGGCTGCGTCTGAGCAGCGCCGGGGCGCGCGCCTGGCAGGAGTTTTGTGGGCTGCGACAGGCCTCGCTCGAGCGCTACGTCCGCGAGCTCCGACCGCCCGAGCGCGAGGCACTGCGGGAGGCACTCGTCGCACTCGGTCTCATCGGGAAGGAGGAAGAGTGACCAGGTTGCTACCGACGCTCCACGACGGCAACCGCCGCTGGTGGACGCTCGGCGCGATGTGCTTCGCGCTCTTCATGGTCATGCTCGACAACACCGTCGTGAACGTCGCGCTGCCCTCGATCCAGCGGGAGCTGCGGGCCTCGCTGGCGGGACTCGAATGGACCGTGAACGCTTACACGCTCACCTTCGCGGTCCTGCTCGTAACGGGCGGACGCCTGGGCGACATCCTCGGGCGCCGACGGGTGTTCCTCGCCGGCGTCGTTGTCTTCGCTGCGTCGAGCGCCGCCATCGGGGTGTCGCCGAACCAGGCGGCGCTGGTCGCGGGACGCGCGGTCCAAGGCGTTGGCGCCGCGCTGATGATGCCGGGGACGCTGTCGATCATCTCCAGCGTCTTCCCGCCGGAGGAGCGCGGGCGTGCGATCGGCACCTGGGCCGGCGTCTCTGGGCTCGCGCTGGCGATCGGGCCGGTCGTGGGCGGTGCCCTCACCGAGTACGTCTCCTGGCGCGCGATCTTCTTCCTGAACCTGCCAGTCGCGGTTGGCGCGATCGTGGTCACCTTGTTCGCAGCCCCGGAGTCGCGCGACGAGAGCACTCAACACCGCATCGACTACCTGGGCATCGCGACTCTCTCGCTTGGCCTGAGCGCGCTCGTGCTCGCGCTCGTCGAGGGCAACGCCTGGGGCTGGGGCTCCGCTCGCATCGTCGCCCTGCTCGTGACCGCGGCGGTGGGACTCGCCGCGTTCGTCGTAGTCGAGCGGCGCGCCGCGGAACCGATGGTCGACTTCCGCTTTTTCCGCTCGCGGACGTTCCTGGGCGCCAACGCTGTGGCGTTCATCGTGTCGTTCGCGATGCTCGCGATGTTCTTCTTCCTCGCCCTCTACATGCAGAACATCCTCGGATACTCCGCTGTCGAAGCGGGCGTGCGCTTCTTGCCGTCGACCCTGATGATCATCCTCGTCGCACCGATTGCTGGGCGGCTGGCAGACCGCATCGGCCCGCGCTGGTTGATAGCGGTGGGTCTCAGCCTGGTCGGCACAGCGATGCTGCTTTTGACCGGGCTCCGCGTCGACACCGGCTACGGCCACTTGCTGCCGCCGTTCATGCTGATGGGAGTCGGTATCGCGCTGACGATGTCACCGATGTCGACGGCTGCTATGAACTCGGTTGCCGTCGAGAAGGCCGGTGTCGCTTCGGGCATTCTCTCGATGAACCGGATGGTCGGCGGTACCTTCGGCGTCGCCGCCCTCGGTGCGCTCTTTCAACACCTGGCTCGCAACCGACTCGGGGAGCTGTTGGCCGGTAGCGGCTTGCCGCCGAGTTTGCGAGAGGAGCTCGTGCGTCACCTCGGCTCCGCGCAGGAGCGCATGGGCAGCGCCGATCCCGTGCTCGCCGCCCGCGTCGGGCGCGCCGCCTCGGAGGCCTTCGTGTACGCGCTAAGCGGTGGCATGTGGCTCTCGGCGTCGCTCGCCTTCTCCGGGGCCGTGGTCGCGCTGCTTTTGATCGCTCCCGGTCGCATCGGTCACGGTTCGGGGGACACACGCGAGCTCGCAGCCGCCGAAACCTTCGCCGGCTGAGCGGCCCCAGCCGCTCGAGGGTGCGCACCGCCGGCGCTTCCCGATACGATCCCCGCGCCGTGCTCGTCGAGATCAAGTGGCATGCCAATACCTTCCGGGGCGATGAGCTCGAGGCTCATCTCAAGCGGTTGGCACCGCTGGCGCTTGAGTATGGAGCCCGCTGGTGGCTGCTCTACCGCGCGCTCGAGGCTGGACTCGACTTCGTCCAGCTCGCCGAGTTCGATCGCAAGGAGGACTTCGACCGCTACTGGTACTCGGACGAGGTCGGGGCGATCCGTGAGCGGGCACTCGGCACTTTCCAGGTGCCGTTAATACCGAGCTTCCACCAGGTGGTCGGTCGCGGCGAGCTGCACTCGCCGGAAGAGCTCCTCACCCAGCGCAGCGAGTAGCGACCGCAACGCGTGGCCGGATGAAGCCGGTGAGCGGGTGCCGCCGGCAGTCAGCGCCCCGAGAGCCGCGCTCTCAGCCTTGCTCGAGCGGCGCCATCGTCAAGCCCGCCGCGCGCAGCTGTTCCCAATACAGCTCAGCGGGCTCGCGCGGGCCCGACCAAACGGTCGCGCGGCCGGTGTTGTGGATCTTGTGGGCAAGCGCCATCCCGCGCTCGTAACTGACGCCCGGAAGAACGCGCGATAGCGCCCGCGCCACCCCGTCGAACGTGTTGTGATCGTCGTTCAGCACCACCACGTGCCAGTTGTCGTCGATCCCGCTGCCGGGACCACGGGTCGATGAGCGCTCGATCACAAGCGTCGCCAAGGCTCCCCTCCTTTCGCTACGGACGTGACTCCTTCACCTCCGCGCGCTTGCGCCAATAACGCTCGAGGCCCAAGTACAGATGGTCGAGCGGCGCAGCTTTTTCAAGTCTTACCAAGGTTTCGGGCCTGAGGACGCGTCGCAGACGCTCCTGCAGGACTCTCTGGAAGGCTTCGCGAGTACACCGCTGAGCGAGTTCGGCGAGCTCCGCCAGAGATGCCCGGACGCGCGCCAGGTGATCCCCTACCTCGGGTGCCTCGACGACACCGAAGTGGGTGAGTGCGAGCGCTGCCGGCTCTCTGGCGGCCAGCTGGTCGAGCGTCTCGAACCAGCGCTCGAGGTCGATCTCCGGGGGCGGCGTCGGTGCCACGACGTGCTCGTCAGGTGGAATCCTCACCCCCGCGACATCGCCGACGTAGGCGGTGCCGGTCAGGCGATCGTGGTAGACAACGTGGTGCCACGCGTGGCCCGGCGCGTAGTCGACGTCGAAGCGGCCCACGCGTTCCCCGCCCTTAAGCGCGACGATGCGCGCTTCGGGTACCGGCTCGACGCGGCCAAAAAGGAGCCCCAGTCCCGGCCCGTAGAGACGCTCCGCGCTCGCCAAAAGGCGCGTCGGGTCGACCAGGTGGGGCGCACCCCGCTCGTGCACGTAGACGCGGAGCTCGGGGAACAGCGAACAGAGCGTGCCGCAAGCGCCGGCGTGGTCGAGATGGATGTGAGTGAGCAGGACCGCCGTCGGCTCACCCGGTAGCTGCGCGAGCAGGCGCTCTACGCAAGACGCGGGCCCCGGGTCGATCACCATGCCGTCGACCCAGTAGGCCGCGATTACCCGCTGCTCGCCACCGAAGCACAGGTCGATCGGCCGAGACACGCTCGCGACCTTACAATCCGGCCGATGAGCGAGCGCGCGCACCGCCTTCCGGAACCGGACAAGCCCTGGTTGATGCGCACCTACGCGGGCTACGGGACGGCCCGCGAGTCGAACGCTCTCTACCGCCGCAACCTGGCGAAGGGGCAGACGGGGCTCTCCGTCGCTTTCGATCTGCCCACGCAAACCGGCTACGACCCAGATCACGAACTGGCGCGTGGCGAGGTCGGAAAGGTCGGCGTCTCGATCGCCCACAAAGGCGACATGCATGCGCTGTTCGAAGGCATTCCGCTGGACCGCATGAACACCTCGATGACGATCAACGCAACGGCGCCCTGGCTGCTCGCGCTGTACATCACGGTGGCCGAGGAGCAGGGCGTCGACCGCAGGGTCCTGCAGGGAACCACGCAGAACGACATCCTCAAGGAGTTCCTATCCCGCGGCACCTACGCGTTCCCGCCGGAGCCTTCGATGCGGCTGACGGCCGACACGATCGCGTTCTGCGTCGAGCAAGTGCCGAAGTGGAACCCGATCAACATCTGCTCCTACCACCTGCAAGAAGCCGGCGCAACACCGGTCCAAGAGATCGCCTACTCGCTCTCGAACGCGATCGCCGTGCTCGACCGGGTCCGCGAGCGGGTTGCCGAGGAGACCTTCCCGCGCGTCTTCGGGCGCATCTCGTTCTTCGTCAACGCCGGTATTCGCTTCATCGAGGAGCACGCGAAGCTGCGTGCAATGGCGGCGCTGTGGCGCGAGATCGGACGCGAGCGCTATGGGGTGACGGAGGAAAAGTACCTGCGCTTCCGCTACGGCGTGCAGGTGAACTCCCTAGGGCTGACGGAGCAGCAGCCCGAGAACAACATCATCCGCATCGTGCTCGAGGCCCTGGCCGTTACGCTCGGCCGCAACGCCCGTGCACGCGCGATCCAGCTGCCCGCCTGGAACGAAGCGCTCGGCCTCCCCCGGCCCTGGGATCAGCAGTGGTCGCTGCGGATCCAGCAGATCCTCGCGTACGAGACCGACCTGCTCGAGTATCCCGACATCTTCGAGGGTTCGCGCGTCATGGATGGCTTGGTCGAAGAGCTGATCGAGGGTGCGCGGGCGGAGATGGCGGTCGTAGCCGAGCGCGGCGGCGCGGTCGAGGCCGTGCCTTACATGAAGGGGCGGCTGGTGGAGTCGCACCGCGAGCGGATGCGCCGGATCGAGACCGGGGAGCTCAAGGTCGTCGGTCTGAACTGCTTCACCGAGGCCGAGCCCTCGCCGCTCCAGCAAGACCAGGACGGCGGCATCCTGCGCGTCGATCCGCAGGTCGAGCGCGAGGCCATCGAAGCGGTGCGCGCCTGGCGCTCGCGGCGTCAACAGGACGCGGTCGAGCGGGCGCTCGAGGCGCTGCGCGAGGCGGCCCTTGACCCCTCCCGCAACACCATGGCGCCCTCGATCGAAGCGGCGCGCGTGGGCGTCACCACCGGCGAGTGGGCACAGGCTCTGCGTGACGTCTTCGGGGAGTACCGAGCACCGACCGGGGTCGCCGACGCCGCCGCGGTCGAACTGGAGCTTGAGACGCTCGCATCCGTGAGGGAGCGTGTGGAGCGTGTTTCCGAGGCGCTCGGCCGCCGCCTCAAGATGCTGGTCGGCAAGCCAGGGCTTGACGGTCACTCGAACGGGGCGGAGCAGATCGCCGTGCGTGCCCGCGACGTCGGCATGGACGTCGTCTACGAGGGGATCCGCCTGACCCCCGCGCGGATCGCGCAAGCGGCCGTGCAGGAGGGGGTGCACGTAGTCGGCCTCTCGATTCTCTCCGGCTCGCACCTGGAGCTGATCCCCGAGGTGCTGCGGGAGCTACGGGAAGCTGGCAGCGACGCACCGGTGGTGGTCGGCGGGATCATTCCCCCCGACGACGCCGAGCGCTTGAAGGAGCTCGGCGTGGCGCGCGTCTACACGCCCAAAGATTTCGAGCTGACGCGCATCATGGGCGAGATCGTCGACCTCGTAGCCGAGCACTACGGGGTCGCGGCGGCGGCTTGACTATCACGCGCGGAGCGAGCGCCCGGGGCCAGGAGCGGAAGGTCCGGGAGCTAGCTCGCCGGCTTTTGGCCCACGATACGAGGGCCGCACCGGCCGTCCTTAACATCATCGAAGAGCGCTCGCCACAGGGTCGCGCACGCGCCGAGCTGCTGCTGGCGGAGATCGCCCGCGCGCTCGACCCCCAGGCGAGCGGCGCGGTGATCGGCGTTACCGGTCCACCGGGGGCCGGCAAGTCCACGCTCCTCTCGGCACTAGTGCGCGAGTGGCGCAAGCGGGGTCGCACCGTCGCGGTGCTGGCGGTCGATCCCTCTTCGCGGCGGTCGGGCGGGGCCCTGCTCGGCGATCGCGCGCGCATCGACCACGACCCACGCGACCCGGGCGTGCTGATCCGATCAACCGCTGCTGGCGGTCGGCTGGGCGGGGTCGCGCCGTCGACCAACGCTGCCGCCGAGGCGATGGCGGCCTGCTTCGACATCGTGGTCGTGGAGACCGTCGGCGTTGGCCAATCGGAAACCGACGTCGAGGATCTAGCGGACGTCGTGGTGCTGGTGGTGCAACCGGGGTCCGGCGACGTCTTGCAGTTCCTGAAGGCCGGGATCATGGAGGTCCCCGACCTGCTGGTCGTAACCAAGGCCGACCTCGGTGCACCAGCGCGTCGCGCCCGCCAGGACCTCGAGCAGGCGCTCGCTGCGCTCGGCGCTTCGACCATCCCGGTGCTGGAGGTCTCAGCGCTGCCCCCCGGGCGCGGGATCGTCGAGCTGGCGGACGCTATCGACCAGCGCCTGCAGACGGTCGATCGGCGCGCGCGCCGCCTAGGCGGTCGGCGCGCCGCCGCCGTGCGCGAATTCCGCAGCGAATACGGGGAGCGCGCGCTGCGGGCGCTCGGTGGCGAACGCGCCGCGCTCGAGCGACTCGCTCGCGAGTCGCCGCACGCTACGCTGCCGGAGTTGGTCGCGACGCTCGCGCGCGCAGCAGGAGTCGAGCCCTGACCGAAAGCCGACCGCACCGAGACTCGCCAGACCCAGCCGCGGCCACCGCGCGCCGTTCGGGCGCTGCGCGAGCGCTGCTGCGCACGCTCGCGCTGCCGCTGCTGGCGTTCGCCATAGCGACGGCGATCGCCCTGGCGCTAGGTGCCGCCAACCTCGGCACCGCGGCGACCATTGGACAGCTCGTGTTCGCAGCGACACTGGTGGCCTCGCTGCTCGGCTGGACGGATAGGCTGCGCCCATGACACTTGGCGCTTTCGTATCACCCGGTCGCTCGCTCGAGCGGACCCTCGAGCGCGTCGAGCTCGCCGACCGCCTCGGCTTCTCCGCGATCTTCACGACCCACATCGCGAGCTACGACTCGCTGACTGTGCTGATGGCGTACGCCGCTCGCAGCCGCCACGCACGGCTCGGCACCGGTGTGCTGCCGATCTACTCGCGGACACCTGTGGCCTGTGCGCAGCAAGCGGTAACGGTCGACGCCTTCTCCGGCGGCCGCCTCGTGCTCGGACTCGGCGTGTCACACGCGCCCATCGTCGAGGGTTGGTACGGGCAAAAGATCGACCGTCCGGTGGGCGACATGCGCCAGTACGCAGGCGTGGTGCGAGCGATCCTGCGCGGCGAAGAGCCGCCAACGAGCGACCGTTTTCCCACATCCTTCCGCTTCGCCGGTGTCGATCCCCGACCAGAGGTGCCGATCTACCTAGCCGCCCTGTCGCCGCGCATGCTGCGCCTCGCCGGGGAGATCGCCGACGGCGTGGTGCTGTGGTTGTGCGTGCCCGAGTACGTCGCGTCGACCGTGGTGCCAGAGATCCGCGCTGGCGCCGAGCGCGCCGGTCGCGATCCGCAGTCGATCGCGATCGTCGCCGCGGTACCCGCGGCCGTTACCGACGACCGAGAAGCCGCTGCCGAGCGCTTGCGCAACGACCTCATCCCCTACTTCTCGCTCCCCTTCTACCGGGCGATGCTCGAGCGCTCGGGGTTCGGGGACGAACTCGCCGCCTTCGATCGAGCGCTCTCGGATGGCGGTCCCGCCAAGGCGGCAGCCGCGATCTCCGATCGCTTCGTCGGTGCCCTGGCGGCAATCGGGTCGGCCGAGGAAGCTCGCGCCGTCGTCGCGCGCTACGCCCAAGCGGGCGCGACGCTGCCGTGCGTGGGGCCGATCCCCGGCACCGAGTTCACCTCGACGCTCGAGGCGCTCGCTCCGAACCGGCGCTAGCGCAAGCCCTCGATCCGCCAGCCGTCGGCGAGGCGGCGGAAGACGATGATGTCGCGCACCGGCGGCTCGCCCGCGGCGCGGGAGCGAACGACCGCGGTAGCGAGACCCCCGCGTATGGCGATCGACTCGATTCGAATCTGCGGGTCACGCAAGCCATTCGCCGTAGCCGCGACGAAGCGTGCGCAGTTGGCGCCACCCGCGCGCGCCCGTGCTGCCGGGGTGAAAAGACGGTCGCAGATTTCCCCCCAATCGCCGTTGCGCGCGGCCGCCGCAAGCTCCGCCACGACGGCTGCCACGGCGTTGGCTTCTGGCGATGCCGGCGGCGGTTCGGTATCCCGTCCGATCGAGCAGCCGCCGGCCGCCAACGCGAGCGCGGCCGCGAACAGGCGAGCGCGGAGCGTCGTCATTCGGCGAGCGGGCAGCATAATGGGGCTGATGGAAGGTTCGGCCCGAGAGTCGGTCGGCACGCTTTCGAGCTGGCTGCGCTGCTACCGCTGCTGGTCACGCAACCTCGAAGTGCAGGTGCACTACGAGGGAATCCTGAAGATCGATCCGGAGACCGGCGAAGCCGAGGATCCGGTCGAAGAGGTCCAGGAAGCGGTCGTTCAGTGCCTCGACTGCATGCACGATCAGCCACATTTGAGCCTCGCCTTTTACGAGATCGACGGCCGGCGAGTAAGCCGTCTCGAACCCGTCGAGGATCGTTGGGAGCGACTCGTCACGGGCACGCCCTGGGTTGCCTCCTGCACGGTCACGGTCGACGCCGACGAGGTCGAGACGTGCTCGGGCCCGGAGGCCGCAGAGTCGCTGGCGTATGCGGCTTTCGGTGACTACGGCACACGCGAGTTCTTCACCCACGTTCGCTTCCACAAGCACGAGGACGACAAGATCGTGGTGCACCTGCTCGTCGAGCTCTATGCGCGCTCCGCCGAGGAGGCCACACAGGTGCTGGAGCAGGCTGCACGAGGCCCGCTGGCGATCACCTCCCTGGCTGAGGAGTCGCGACCGCCGGCGGCGAGCGGCGAGAGCCCTCACTAGCGGCGTGCAGCGAGCGGCCTCGGCGCACGCTTCGGTCGTCCCCTAGCGGACGATGTCGAGACCGCCGGAGCAAGCGGCGGTGCGAGCCGCCGACGCTGCGGACCGGGCCACGCCGCGTCTCGTGCTGATCGCCGAGGAGGCGGCCGGGGCGCGAGTACTCAGGCTGCTCACAGAGCGACAGCTGTTGCCCCTCACCGTGCTCACCGACGGGGTGGGAGCGCCCTCCGAAGGTCTCGCTCCGGTAGCTCGCTTGGCCCGGCTTCACGGCTTGCCGCTGATGCCCGCCCTTCGTGCACGCGAAGGCGCATTCGCTGAGTGGCTCGAGCGGCAACGGGTGGACCTCCTGTTGAACGTGCACTCGCTGCACGTGCTGCCGCGGGAGGTGGTGGAGGCGCCGCGGATCGGCGCCCTCAACCTGCACCCTGGACCGCTCCCTGAGCTCGCCGGCCTGAACGCACCGAGCTGGGCAATCTTCATGCGCCGCCCCGAGCACGGAGTCACGCTGCACTGGATGGACGCCGCGATCGACGCCGGTCCCGTGGCTTACGAGGAGCGCTTTGCCCTGACCGGGCAGGAGCGCGCCTTCCAACTGGCGGCCCGCTGCGCTGAGCTCGGTGTCGGGTTGATCGCACGCCTACTCGACGATCTCGAAGCTGGCCGCCCGCTGCCTCGCCACGCCCAGGACCGCGCTCGCCGTCGCCTGCTTCCGCCCGCCCCACCCGAAGGGACGGAGCTCGTTTGGGAGCGCCCCGCCCGTGACCTTGAGGCACTCGTGCGCGCCTGCGACTGGGGGCCGTTCGCGTCCCCGTGGGGTCACGCCTGGACGCGCTTGCCGGACGGTCGGCAAATCGCGGTGCTGCGCGCACGCGCCGTCGAGAAACCAATCGGCGCCCCCACCGCCGCGCCGCCGGGAACGGTCCTCGCCGTTACCGATCGCTGCGCGCTGGTCGCAGCGGGTCGCGACGTGCTCGAGCTCTCCCGGGTGCAGATCGACGGCCGCCTTGTAGAGGCCGGACAGGCGCTGAGAGCAGGCGACGTGCTCGGCGTCTAGGCACACTCTCGGAGCGCCGATGGCGACACCGAGGTGCCTCGACTAGTCTGTTTCGTGCGTGTTCCCGGCCCGCAACCTGCTCAGGGTCTTTGCAACCTGCCCCCAATCGAAAGACCACTCCCCCGCCGACTACCGGCGGCGGGTGGCCGACGTTGCCCGTTGGAGCGAGCAGGCGGGCTGCGAAGGAATCCTCGTCTACACCGACAACAGCATCTGTGACCCCTGGCTGGTGGCGCAGGCGCTGATCGCGGCGACCAAGCGGATCGTCCCGCTCGTGGCCGTACAGCCGGTTTACATGCACCCCTACACGGTCGCGAAGCTGGTCACCTCGCTCGCCTATCTCCACGGCCGCAAGGTCGCCTTGAACATGCTTGCCGGCGGTTTTCGGGGCGATCTCTTGGCGCTCGGCGACGACACCGAGCACGACCTGCGCTACCAACGCACCGCGGAGTACACACGCATCGTCATGGCCCTTCTGCGCGGCGAGAAGGTGACGTTCGAGGGGCGCTGGTGGACCGTACGCCAGCTTGCCCTGGAACCACCGCTGCCACCCGAGCTAATGCCGGAGGTGTTGGTGTCGGGCTCCTCCCCGGCAGGTCTGCGCACAGCCGCCGAGCTCGGCGCGACACCGGTGCGCTACCCGCGCCCGCCGGGCGAGGAGAGCGACCTGCGTGGCGGTGTGCGCGTGGGGATCGTCGCCCGCCCGAGCGCCGAAGAAGCCTGGTCGGTCGCGCGCGACCGCTTTCCCGGCGATCGCAAGGGGCAACTTCTGCACCGTCTGGCGATGCAGATCTCGGACTCGCACTGGCACCGCCAGCTCGCCAGTCGCGAACACGCCGCGCCCGCGCCCTACGCCGCCGCGACGCCCGACGCCCCTGCGACGCCCGGCACGGCCGGCCAGCAAGCTGAGGAACCCAATCCCTACTGGCTCTGGCCCTTCCAGAACTACAAGACATTCTGTCCTTATCTCGTAGGCAGTTACGAGCGGGTCGGTCGCGAACTGGCGGCTTACGTGAAGCAAGGGGCCGACCTCTTCATCCTCGACATCCCGCCGACGCGGGAGGAGCTCGAGCACGTGCGACAGGCCTTCGCTCTCGCTGCCGCGGAACTCGCCGCCGTCGGCCGATGACCGCGGGTGCGCCGCGCAGACTCGAGGAATTCCTGACCGCTGCTGCACGCACGGCGCCTGACGCCACCGCCGTCGTGCTCGACGACCAGCTCTTGAGCTTCGGCGAGCTCGACGAGCTGAGTTCGCGACTTGCGGGCGCCCTGGTCGAGCTTGCGGGCTGCCGACCGGGCGACCGCGTCGCGCTGGTCTGCAGCAAAACGCCGCTCGCGCTGGTGGCGATCCACGCCGTCCTGAAGGCCGGGTGCGCGTACGTACCTGTCGATCCCGACAGCCCGCCGGCGCGGAGCGTCCGCGTGCTGCGTGCCTCGGAGCCGCGGGCTGTCGTCTGCGACGGTGCTGGCATCGAACGCTGGCGAGCGGCTCGCGAAACGGCTGCGGCGGAGCACACGGTCGGCGCGCAGGCGGCTCCCGGAGCAAGCGAGGGCACCTTCGCCAATGCCGTAACCGTGGCTTTGACGGAAGACGCCGACTGCGACATCGGCCCCGACACCTGGCGCCGCCAGCCGCCCTTCCTGCTGCCAAGCGCTGCGCGAGCGCACGCCGAGGTTGCGCAGATTCTCTTCACCTCGGGGTCGACGGGCGAGCCGAAGGGCGTCCAGGTGACCCATCGCAGTGCGTTGGCGTTCGTCGAGTGGGCGGTCGGACACTTCGGTATCGAGCCGGGGGAGCGCCTCTCGGGCCACCCGCCGCTGCACTTCGACCTCTCGACCTTCGACATCTTCGGGGCGATGCACGCCCGTGCCGAGCTGCATCTGGTGCCTGCCCGGCTGAACGTCGATGCGCACGGTCTCGCCGCCTTCATCCGCGAGCGCGAGCTGACGCAGTGGTTCTCGGTGCCCTCGGCGCTCACCTTCATGACCCGTTTCGAAGCGATCCGATCGGGCGACTTCCAGTCGCTGCGAAGACTCCTCTGGTGCGGCGAGGTACTGCCGACGCCGGTCCTGCGCAAGCTCATGGAGCGCTTACCGCACGTCCGTTTCACCAACCTCTACGGACCTACGGAGGCGACGATCGCGTCGAGCTACTTCGACGTCCCGCGGATCCCCCCGAGCGACGACGAGCAGATCCCGATCGGCCGGCCTTGCCCTGGCGAGGAGCTGCTGATCGTCGGCGAGGACGGTCGTGAGCTCGGTGTCGACGAGGTCGGGGAGATTTGGATCGCCGGGGTCGGACTTTCGCCCGGCTATTGGCGCGACCCGGCGCGCACACGCGCGGCCTTCGTGCCCCACCCGCGCGATCCCGCTCGCCGCTGTTACCGCACGGGGGACCTAGGCCGACGCGACCGGGCTGGCCTGTTCTACTTCCACGGTCGTCGCGACTCCCAGATCAAGCACCGTGGTTATCGCATCGAGCTCGGCGAGGTTGAACATGCACTCAACAAGCTCCCGGGCGTTCGCGAGTGCGCGGTCGTCGCCGTACCGACCGGCGGCATCGAGGGCACCGCGATCTGCGCCGCCTGGAGCCGCCGCCCGGGCGACGACACCGACGCGATCGCGTTACGCCGCGCGCTCGCCGAGGCGTTACCCCGTTACATGCTCCCCACGCGCTGGCTCGAGCTTCCCGATCTGCCCAAAAACGTCAACGGCAAGATCGATCGCCGGACTCTCCGCGAGCGCTTCCTCGAGGAGCTGGCCGGCCCCGCTAGCGATCACGAGCGCCACGAAGTGAACGATGCGCGCACTTGAGGACCACGTCATCGAGGTGATGAAGAGGGCGCTCGCGCTCGAACCTCCTGCGCGCGACAGCGACCTCTTCGAAAGCGGGCTGATCGACTCGCTCGGTCTGGTGACGCTGATCACCGAGCTCGAGCAGGAGTTCGGGTTCCAGCTGCCCCTCGAACAGTTCGACCTCGACTGCTTCCGAACCGTGACCTCGATCGCGGCCCAGATTGCCCTACACGTGGAGCAGCGAGACGAGCGCGAGGAGCACGACGATGCCGCCGCGCTCAGCGCTGCCGACGCGCGTCGGGTCGCGCGACTCGAGGAACAACACGAGCGCGATCAGTAGGGCGATCGACAGCGCCAGCACCGCGAGCCAGTAGAGGACACGCAAAAGCCAGCGTGCGGCGTGGGTCTTGGTGGGCGCGGTCGACGTGCGTGTTTCGCCCCCCTCGTCCGTCACATTTCCACGATACCGAGCGCTAGCGCCAGGGCAGTTACCTGCGCGGGCTCGCGCGAGGCCCCGCTAGGCGCACCCGAGTCAGGAGTGCCCACGCTAGGCGTGCCTCGCCGGGATTCGCCGGCACCCGTTAAAGAGCGCGGCCGCCGCTCCGATTAGCGGGGTGAGCGCGACGGTCGAGGCCACGGATCGGCCGCGACCGAGCGCCAGCAAGAAGTACGGCCGGGACGTTGCGCAGGCCCGGCGTGGCGCTCTCCGGTGGCACGGAGGCCCCCACCGCCACGCGCACCCGCCAAGCGTCCGTGCCGCAACGCGAAGAACGGAGGATCCGATGGCGGCTCGCCGCACGGACGCGGTCAACGCTGCTCGGAAATCGACACTGCCTGCTCGCGCGGCGACCGCCCGCCTGCGCACCCAGTGTGCGCGTGGACTGGCAAGCAGACTGCTGCCCGTTATCGCGGCCGTGGTCGCAGCGGGCTCGGTCGCGCCGGCGGCGCGGGCCAGCGAGACCGAGCAGTGGGTCAGCCCGATCTCCCTCCACTCGCAGACCTACGCCTGTTGCATGCCGTTCGAACTGAAGGAGAAGGTCGTGCGCGAGGCAGTTGATCTCGGTGCCGGTTACCTCCGCGTCGACATTTACCTCGACGCGCTCTTCGACGCTGGCGGCGAGCGGCGCGCGACACCGGATTTCAGCGGCATCGACGAGATCGTTTGGCTTGCGCGTCGGTATCGCGTGCGGTTGCTCGCGATCATGGTCGGCACTCCCGGGTACCTGTCGACCTGCCCGCAGGCGGGGCCGCGCGGCTGGTTCAAGTGTCCACCCCGCGACGCCGGCGAGTACGGACGACTGGTAGCGGAGGTCGTCGCACGCGCGCCGGATGTCTTCAAGTACGTCGAGGTATGGAACGAGCCCGACGGCGCCTGGTCGTTCGCCGGCAAGCCCACCGACTACGCAGCGATGCTGCAAAGCGCGTACCGCAGCGTGAAGGCACAGTTTCCCGACACGCAGATCGTGATCGCCGCCCCGATGACGCTGTCGGGCGGAACGCGCTGGTACGAGCAACTGTTCGCGGCGCTCGGCCGCGCACGCCCGTTCGACGTCGCAAATGCCCACGTACGCGTGCCGCTCGAGCAGGTCCGCGCAACGATGCTCCGCTGGCGCCGCTTCTACGCCGACCACGGCGTGGCGCGCTTGCCGCTGTGGGTAACGGAGTTCGCCTATCCCTCCGACCCTCGCTGGCAGATTCCGCCCTACAACGGCGGTGAGCTGGCGCAAGCGCGCTACTACGAACGCGCGATCCCCGAGCTCTTGCATGCTGGTGCCGACCAGGTGTTCGTGACACTGCGCGACGGCTACCTCGACGAGCAGGACGAGCGCTGGCTTTCCGAGGGGCTCGAGTCGCTCGATATCCGTAACCCGCCCTACGCGCTCCGCCGCAAGCCGGCGTTTGCGGCGGTGCGCGGCCTGGTCGCCCGGCTAGCCCGCGAGTGGCAGCAGGCGCACGCGACCTGGCAGGCGCACGCCGCCGGCGCCGCCTCGTCGCGCACCGCCGGCCGGCGTTCGCAGCGCCGCCGAAGGCCCAAGGCCACCACCAACGGGGGCGATCGCGGTCGACTCGGGGCGCGCCCCTGGACCGCAAGGAATGGCGGTTAGACTGCTTTTGTGCCAAGCGAGCAGCAGCCGCACGCGCCCCATGATGCTCGCACGCTTGGCGTTCTGTCGCGGGCGTTGCGTGCGCACGCCTTCCTGATCGCGGTAATCACACTCCTAGTGCTCGCCGCGGCGCTCGGTTGGCGACTCCTCCGCCCACCGACTTACGAAGCGCACGCGCAACTACTCGTCACGCCGGTGAGTGCCGACGACCCGACCTTCCTCGGATTTGACGTCGTGCGCGACACCCCGGGCGACCCGACGCGCACGATGCAGACCGCGGCCGCCCTCGTCGAGTCGCCGGCGGTCGCCCAGGCGGTAGCTCGCCAATTGGGCGACGGCTGGACGAGTGATCGGGTGCTCGAGGCCGTGCAGGTCGAGCCAATCGGGCAGAGTAACCTGCTCGACGTCGGTGCACGCGCAGGTGATCCGCGCACCGCTCAACGCCTGGCGGACAGCTTCGCGCGCGCGGCGCTCGACGTCCGCTCGGCGGCCCTCCGCCAACAGGCGCGGATCGAACTCGCGCGCTTGCTCTCGCAGCAGCGCAGCACCGGCGTGCAGACGCTCGAGCCGAGCACCGACCTCGCCAATCGCATCGATCGCCTGCGCACGGTGGTCGCGCGGGGCGACCCGACGCTCTCGATTTCGCGCGCCGCCGAACTGCCGCGTGCACCGCTAGGTCCCCCCGTGATCTTCGTAGCGCTCGCCGGGTTAGTCGGCGGACTCGGCTTGGGGGTGGCATCGGCCCTGCTCCTCGACCAGCTTCGTCAAAAGGTCCGCGACGAAGAAGAGGCCCAGCAGATCCTGGAGCTGCCGGTACTGACGCGCGTCCCCCGGCTCGCGGCGGCTCCGGAGCCCCGCGCAGGCGGCAGCCCGAGCTTCCCGAGCGAGGTCTGGGAATCGTTCCGTACGGTCGTCGCTCAACTCCACTTCAACGGCGCGCGCGCCGCTGCGCGCGGAGCGGGCGGCGCCGGCAACGAGCCGGAGCTGGGGCGCGGGATCTTGCTGACGAGCGCCTCCAGCGGCGACGGCAAGACGACGTCGGCGACGGCGCTCGCGATGTCGCTGGCTGCCACCGGACACCCCACGATCCTGCTCGACCTCGACCTGCGCAAACCCGACGTCGCCTCGCGGCTCGGTGTTCCGGCGTTGCAGCAGTTGGCCGTCGACGACCTGCTCGAGCTAGACCCTGAAGAGTTGATCGCTAGACGCCTGGTGAGCGTTCCTGGCTCACCTCAGTTGCGGGCACTCGTCATCCGCCGCGACATCGCTGATGGCGCCCCGATCGACCTCGTATCGAGCCGCTACCGCGACCTCCTCGATGCCGCTCGCCGCAGCGCCACCTACGTGGTCGTCGATTCGCCGCCGCTGGGACACGTCGCCGACGCGTTAGCGATCGTTCGCAGCGTCGATCTCGTGCTGCTGGCCGTGCGTCCGGGCTGGACGGACCGGCGCGAGCTGCGTTTGGCTCGCGATTTGCTGGCACGGGCGCGTGCCCGCCTAGGCGGCTACATCGTTTGCGGCGTGCGCACCGGCCGACGCGGTTACTACGGCTACGGGCAAGCCGCCGGCGCTCAGCAGGCAGCCGCGACCGGCGAACAGCGCAAGGCGCTGGCGCAGCAGCAGCGGTAGCTGCCGTGGCAGCAGCAGCAGGAGCTGCAGCGCGGCAGCCGCGTCGGCAGCAGTAGCTGGCGCTTCAGCAGCAGTAGCTGGCGCCCAAGGCGTCCGCTGCGCGGGCTAGGCGGTTACTCGTCGGAAGCGCGCGGGGAGCGGCCGGAAGGTCGTCGCAGACGGCCGCGCAAATGCAGCGCTGCGCGCCCGCCGCGGGCTAGCAAACGGGCGACCGGCGAAGCCGCGAACGCATAGGTGAAAACGCCCGGGTCGCGGGTCGCGAAGCGGTACTTGTAGCCCTCGTCTCCGAGCAGCATCCGATACTCGCGCATGCCTTCCTCGGCAGCTTGGGCGATCGCCCGCGCGAACAGCACGAAGCCCAACGACCAGCGGTCGTAGGTGGGGTCACGCCCGATCTGGTAGTTGCTTTCGACGCCGGCGAAACGGAAGCCGTACAGGGACGCGACCGCGTCACCGGAGTCGGTCTCGGCGATCCATAGGCGCGTCCACCCGCGCTCCAGCGCGACCTTCGCGAACTCGCGGTGGAACGCCTCGCGCGGCCCCGTGAAGGCCACCGAGCGCTCGCCGAAGCGAATCCTGTGGAGCCGCAGGAGCGTCGCGAAGTCCCGCTCGAAGGTGGCCGGCTCGGCGAGTCGGAAGCGCAGGCCAAGCTCCCTTACGGCGCGGCGCGTCTTGCGTCGCACTTGCTGGCGAAAGTTGGCGCTTCGCGCCGCGAGGTACGCCTCGAAACCACCTTCCGGAAGATCGACGACCGGCCACGCTTCACGGCGCAGCAGCAGCGGCCGTGACACTTTCCGGCGCGGCAGTAGCGGCCGTGACGATTGCGGAGCGCCCGCGTCGGCGGCGCGATCGCTTCGCTCCGAAGCCGGGGCGGCGTCGGCGTCGGTCTCGGCTCGCTCATCGTGGTGGACGCGATCGACGATCAAGAGCGGAGCGACTTGCGCCACCGCGGCCGCTAGCTCGGGCATTGCGCGCCACGCCCCCGGTCGGCCGATCGGCCCTAGCTCGTCAGCCGGTCCGTGTCCCGCCGTGCGCGCGACCGTAAGGGGCCCGATGCGCCGCACCTCGAGCGGCAGGATCAGCTCGCGCGCGCGGTCGACCGCGATCACGCTGCGACCGTTCCCGAGGTGTCGCCACCAAACGCTGTGCCACTCGGGGGTCGCGAAGACATTGGTCGACCGCTCGGCAAGCTCGGCCCAGAGCCCAGCAAGGGTGTCTTGGTCTTCGACTAGTTCGACCGTCACACCGGCGACCGGAGCCCACCCGCTCTACGGATCACAAGTTCGACGACTAGCGCGCGCCCTCGTGCGCGAGCCGCGCCCGACCGCCCTGTGCGCAGCGCTCGGTCAGCCTGCGACTCGACGCTCGAGCTCGGCGAGCTGGTCGCGCAACTCCTTCGGCAAACGGTCGCCGAAGCGCGCGTAATGCTCGCGGATCTGGGGAAGCTGCGCGCGCCACTCCGCTGGATCGACCTTGAGGAGCTCCGCCACCGTGCTGCGGTCGACGTCGAGACCGGCGAGGTCCAGCGCATCGACCGCTGGCACCCTTCCGATCGGTGTGTCGACGGCCTCCGCGCGCCCCTCACAACGCCGGAAGATCCATGCGAGCACCCGGCTGTTCTCGCCGTAGCCTGGCCACAAGAACGAGCCGTCCTCGCCGCGCCGGAACCAGTTGACCATGTAGATCCGGGGCAGGCGAGCGCCGTCGTGCTTGCGCTCGAGCGACAGCCAGTGGGCGAAGTAGTCGCCCATGTGGTAGCCGCAGAACGGCAGCATCGCCATCGGGTCGAAACGCAGCTTGCCGACCTCGCCAGCCGCTGCCGCCGTCGTCTCCGAGGCCATGATCGACCCTAGGAACACGCCGTGCTGCCAATCGAACGCTTCGCACACCAGCGGTACGGTGGTGGCCCGACGGCCGCCGAAGAGGAAGGCGTCGATCGGCACCCCCGCCGGATCTTCCCACTCCGCGGCGATCGACGGACACTGCGCGGCGGGCACCGTGAAGCGTGCGTTGGGGTGCGCGGCCGGCGTCTCGCTGGCCGGGGTCCAATCATTGCCGCGCCAGTCGACGAGGTGAGCCGGCGGCTCGTCGGTGAGGCCTTCCCACCAGACGTCGCCATCGTCGGTGCGCGCACAGTTCGTGAAGATCGCGTTGGCGCGCAGCGTGGCGATCGCGTTGGGATTGGTCTTGGGGCTGGTTCCGGGGGCTACACCGAAGAAACCGGCCTCCGGGTTGACAGCGTAGAGGCGCCCGTCCGGACCGAACTTCATCCAGGCGATGTCGTCACCGATCGTCTCCACCTTCCAACCAGGCAGCGTGGGGACGAGCATCGCCAGGTTGGTCTTGCCACAAGCCGAAGGGAAGGCGCCGGCGATGTACTTGACGGTGCCCTCGGGCGAGGTGATCTTGAGGATCAGCATGTGCTCGGCGAGCCAACCCTCGTCGCGCGCCATAACTGAGGCGATACGCAGCGCGAAGCACTTCTTGCCGAGCAAGGCGTTGCCCCCGTAGCCCGACCCGTACGACCAAATCTCGCGGGTCTCGGGGAAGTGGACGATGTACTTGTTCTCGGCATCACAGGGCCAGGGAACGTCCTCCTGACCTTCCTCCAAGGGAGCCCCGACGGAGTGCAAGCAGGGCACGAAATCACCGTCCTGCCCAAGTTGTTCGAGGGCCGCTTTACCCATCCGCGTCATGATCCGCATCGAAACGGCCACGTACGCCGAGTCGGTGATCTGCACGCCGATGTGCGAGATCGGCGACCCCAGCGGACCCATGCAGAACGGCACGATGTACATCGTGCGACCGCGCATCGACCCGCGGAACAGCTCCGTCAAGGTCTCACGCATCTCCCGCGGATCGCGCCAGTTGTTGGTCGGTCCAGCGTCTTCCTCGCGGGCCGAGCAGATGAAAGTGCGATCTTCGACGCGAGCGACGTCACCGGGATCGGAGCGCGCGAGGTAGGAGTTCGGTCGCTTGGCATCGGAAAGCCGCTCGAACGTGCCCGACTCGACGAGCTTGCGGCAAAGAGCCTCGTACTCCTCAGCCGACCCGTCGCACCAGTGGATCTCAGCGGGTTCGGTGAGTTCCGCGATCTCCTCGACCCAGGTGAGCAGGCGGGCGTGGGTGGTTGGAGCGGTGGCAGCAATCGGACTCATCTGCTTCGCCATGGCTTGGTGTCTTAGCTCCTCGCTGTCGCCTCGGACGCCCAAGAACGGCGTCGCCCGCGGGGCGCGGGCAAGGTAAGCCTAACCCGACTCGGCGATCAACGCCTGGCGCAACGCGTCCGCGCGCGGATCGCTGCCTTCGATTACGACCTCTCGGCGCAGGCCCCGGCGGCGGTAACGCATCCGCCCGACCTCCTCGAAACCGGCTTTTTCGCAGGCGCGACGCGACGGCATGTTGGTCACTTCGACCTTTGTCAGCAGCGTCGCGATCCGCTCGTCCACCAACGCCGCGCAGATCTTTCGCCACACCGCCGGCGCAAGGCCGCGACCACGGTGGGCGGGAGCGGTGAACGAGTCTTCGAGCACGGCACTGCCTGCGGGGGGGCGGAACCAACCCCCGGGTGCGGCGAGCGCGGGCGCTCGTTCGCGGAAGATCCAGCACATGAAGGCGAGATCACCGGTCGCTCCCTCGAGCAACCAAAGCTCGCCCCCGGCGGCCACGTAGGCGGCCGCCGAGGCGACCTCGATCCCCCGTGTTAGGAGCTCGCGCAAGGAGCGCTCGCCGCGCAGGCGGGCCAGTGAGTAGCCAGCTGGCAGCGAACCCGACACGCCCTCGGTGGGAAGCGCGTACCAGACGTGTTCCTCCTGCCACCACAGAGCGCGCAGCAAGCGTCCGGCAGCACGCTCGAACGCGGCCCTGGGACCAAGCTCCCGAAACCGCCGCCAAAGGCGCAGCGGCAGCACTGCGGCGAGGACTGCAGGCACGCGCCCAAGCTAGCGCCTCGCTTGCCCTGCCACCACGGGATGGCGTGCGCGCCCGGCCGGGCCGCCTTACACTGACCGCGTGACGACGGCCATCAGGGCCCGCGAGCACGGGCGGGGGACGCAACGCGGAAAGCCACGGCTGCGGTCGGCCGCAAAACCGCTCCTGCGTTTCGCGGCTTCGGTGATGATCACGAGCGGCTGCCTGCTGCTGGCGGACGCTGTCGTCACAGTGGTCTGGCAGGAGCCGATCTCGGCGGTGCTTGCTGCGCGCGAGCAACAGACGCTCGAGCGACAGCTGCGCGACCCGCGCGTTGTACGGCGGGTCATCGCTCGTCGCCCGCTGCCCGGCGATGCGATCGGGAGGATCCGCTTCCCAAGCCTCGGGGAGGCACACTGGGTGGTCGAGGGGACCGGACTCGACGACCTGCGCAAAGGCCCCGGTCACTACCCGGAGACGGCGCTGCCGGGTCGCGGCCGGACGGTCGCGATCGCCGGGCACCGCACTACGCATGGGGCTCCCTTCCGCCACCTCGACAGCCTGCGGCGCGGCCAGCGGGTAATCGTGGATATGCCTTACGGCACCTTCGTCTACCGCGTCCAGCGGACGCAAATCGTCGACCCGGACGCCTTCTGGATCCTCCGCAACGTCGGCTACGAACGGCTCGTGCTGAGCGCCTGCCATCCGCTTTACAGCGCGGCGCAGCGGATCGTGGTGTTCGCCCGTTTGGTCGCGCGCAGACCGCCGGTGATCAAGCAGCAGGGACGCTGAGTTCGAGTTACGCTCGCAGGATCCCGAGCCCCACGCACCGAGCAATCGTCCTCTGCTACCACGCTGTCAGCGACGACTGGCCTTCGCCGCTCGCGGTCGGTGTGCGCCAGCTCGAGCATCAAATTCAAGCGCTCCGACGGCGCCGCTATCGCTTCCTGACCTTCGGCGAGCTCGTGGCCCAGGTCAGCAGCGGTGGCCCGGCGCGCAAAATCGCCGCGATCACCTTCGACGACGGCTACGAGTCGACTTGGACGCGAGCGCAGCGCGTGCTCGAGCGGCTCGGTGCGCGGGCCACGGTGTTTGTGCCCACTCACTTCATTGACAGCGGCAAGCCGCTTCGGTGGCCCGGTATAGAAGAGTGGTCGGGGACTCCTCACGAGCACGAGCTGCGTCCGCTTACGCTCGAGCAGCTACGGGCTCTGAGCACAGCCGGCTGGGAAGTCGGCTCGCACACGGTCTCTCATCCGCGCCTGCCGACCCTCGCCGACGACCGTCTTGCGGACGAGCTTGCCCGCTCGAAAGCCTGGATCGAGGAACAGCTGGACCGCCCCTGTGAGACCCTGGCCTACCCATATGGAGCCTACGATGAGCGGGTGATCGCGGCCGCCGAGGCGGCCGGGTACCGCGCAGCCGGGGTGCTGACCGGCCGCCTGCCCGCCCCGCGGCCGCTGGCTTGGCCACGCATCGGCGTTTTTCGGGTCGATCGCGGCGTGCGTTTCCTGCTGAAGTCGCACCCTTGGAGCGTCTGGGCGCGCTCGACTGGCGCGTGGGCGCTGTTGCGCCCCGAGAAAAGCTCGTAGCGACCGGCGCCGGGCGCTCGCGTTATCGATTAGCAAGTGTCAGTGATGCCGCCTCGCCGAATGCCCCAGCGCATGCGCGATCAGTTGGGGGCCCTGCTGTCCGCCAACCCCGCACTGCCGTTCGCGCTCGTCGCGCTCGCGGTGCTCGTGTGGATGGCCGTCGACGAAGGCGGTTTTCGCGCTGAGACCTACGGTTTCGCGGGTCTCGTGCTGGCGGTGGCGCTGGTGTTCGGTCTGTTGCTCCTGCCCACTCCGGCACCGGCCCGAGGGTCGCTCCTATTGCTGCTTGGGGTCTCTGGCTACGCCGCCCTGTCGCTGCTCTCGGCGCTCTGGGCCGACGAGCCGTGGACGGCCCTCGACGGTGGATTGCGGGTGGCGGTCGCAGCACTCGCTTGCGCTCCGCTTGTGCTGTGGCCGCCGGCGCCGCCCATCGTCCGGACGTTGACGCTGTCATGGGTGGTGGCGGTGAGCGTCGTCGCCCTCTTCGAGCTGCGGGCGGCCGCAACGGCGGCAGTTGCCTTCCAGCACTTTCACGAGGGCCGCTTGGCCGAGCCGGTCGGCTACACCAACGCCAACGTCGCGCTCTGGACGCTCGCCGGCCTGCCAGCGCTCGTCCTGAGCGCCGACCGGTCGCTGACACCGCTGCTGCGTGCCACCAGCGCTGCCTGTTGCGTTCTGTTGATCTCGCTCGCCGCCCTCGGGCAGAGTCGCGGCTGGCTGCTCGCCCTGCTACTTATGCTGCCGCTGCTATTGCTCGTGCGCGAGCTGCCGCGGCTGCTTTTGTTCTCGCTACCCGTTTTGCTCCCGCTAGCGGCCTTGACGCCAAGACTGCTCGACGTCTACCCGCGTTACCGCCCGTCGGCTAGCGGCGCGACGCTGATCGACCCACTGATCGAGCCCTTGGCTGGAGCGATGCTAGTAGCGGCCCTCCTGGCTTGGGCGTTCGCGCTGGTCGACCGGCGCCTGGCACGCGCAGCGTTGGCCAGCCCGCTCGCACGGCTGCTGACGGCCGCGACTTTGGTGGTTGTCCTCGGCGCGACCGTGCTGAGCGCCACGCACGGCAAACCGGTCGAGCAGACGCGTACCTGGTGGCGTGAGTTCACCGGCGCCAGCCAGCACAGCAACGAACCTGCTGGCTCGCGTTTCGCAAGCGGCCTCGGTCAACAGTTCCGCTACGACTATTGGCGGGTCGCGTGGTCCGAGTTCCGGGCGCGTCCCTTGTTGGGTCACGGCGCAGAGAACTTCGCGCTCGCCTATCTGCGTAAGGGACGCTCACTGGAGACGCCCTACTTCGCGCACAGCCTGCCGCTCCAGACGCTTGCCGGAACCGGTCTGGTGGGAGCCTTGTTGTTGGGTGGCGCGCTGTTGAGCGCGGCGCTGACCAGCAGACGCACGCTGAGACGGTGTCACCCCGACCTGCGGATGACGCTGTTGGCATTAGCCGTCGGCGCCGCCTACTTCTTTCTGCACGCAGCGGGCGATTGGCTGTGGGAGTTTCCGACCCTCAGCGCCACCTTTCTGGTGTTCCTAGCACTGGCGGCCAGCCAGCCACTCGAGGGCGAAGACCAGCGAGCACCACTTAACCGACGCGTTCGCTATCTGGGCCTCGTTGCTGCCCTGCTCGCCGGTCTAATGCTGACCGTCCAGTGGGCCTACGACCGAAACCTGAGGCGCGGGCAAGCGATCGGCGTCGCCGACCCCGCGGCATCGCGCACCTTGCTCGAGCGGGCGGCAACCCTCAACCCCTTGGCGCCCACGCCGCTCGTGGCGCTGGCCACCGTCGAACTTGCGCGCGGCGACGAGCGGGCCGCCGAGCGCCAGCTCTCGCGTGCGCTAGAGCGCGCGCCGAACCGTCCGGAGGCGCTGCTCCTGCGGGGCGTGGTGCGTCTCGCGCGCGGCGACCAGAGCGGATCCCGAGACGTCGCTCGCGCCCGTCGACTAGCGCCTCGTAACGGGGCGATTCGGATCGTCGCCGACGCCGTGCGTCGCCGGCGCCCGCCCAGCCCGTTGGCAACGCTCGCGCTGCTGCGTGAGGACGTTGCGCGCCGCACAAACCTGCGCTAACCGACCGTGCTGCGCACAAGTTGCTGGTGGTTCGCCGGCAGATGCTGTACGATCGACGAACGTTCGATCTGCAAGCTAGCCCCGGAGCGACAGGTGATTTTGAGAGTAATAACAATCTTCGTAGTAGCAGCCTCGCTTTCCGTCGGGCTCGCAGGTCTCGCCTTCGCGCAGACGAGCGGACAGGAGGGCTACGGAAGCGTCGGTGGTGTTGTAGTCGGTACGAACAACACGCCACCCGCCGGTCCCTCCGTCTCGGAGCCCCAGGCGGTATCGCAGTCCGGCTCCGCTCCGGTGCGGCCGCTGGCGGTGTCGAACACCGTCTCACATAACGAGGCGCAGGGAGCGTTGCCGTTCACCGGCGCCGAGCTTGGTGTGATGGCGGCAGTGGCGCTGGCCCTGATCGGGTCGGGGCTCGCTGTGCGGCGGTTGTCGACCAGGTCCGCCGAGGCTTAACGGCCGCCCGGTCGCTTGCCCGCCCCTTCCCCTACCCCCTTTACGTTCTTCTGACGGATTCGCCGGGGCCGGCTTGAGCCGGCTCCGGCGTTTTTTGCGAAGTTCGCGCCCACTGCTGGTCGGCTTGCCGGGCGCGAGCCGCCGGCAGGCGCGACTGTGACTGTTTAACGCGCTCCGCGCGCGTGCGCGCAGCTCCTTGCACGTGACTTTTTCGTAAGGCGGCCAGGACACCGCCTCTCCCCTCTTGGTTGCCTCCGTGTCCGGACGTTCTTCGTACGTCCGTCGATATTTGCGGCAGTCGGCGCATGGTCGTTGCCTGGGCGGCCGATCTCCACGGGTGCGAGACGCAAGCCCAGTCGTCGTGCCCGAAGACGAGACGGCTGCTGCTCACGGCCGCGTCGCGCGCGAGCTCGCGGCTGTCCGAGACAAGCGGCACCGGGAACGGCGGCGTGACCCAAGAACGCCGACATGTTCGAATTCGACCCTCAGCGTGTCAGGGGCGGCTTTCGCCTACTGCTGGCGGGCGCTGCGATCACCTTGGTCACTTTTGGCGTTGGCAGCGAGCCGGCTTCAGCGAAGACCGGATCCTTGGCCAGTCTCAAGCCAACCCGGGTGGAAGGCCGAAGCCTCGTCTTCCGGTTGCCGAAGATCCAGGCTTCGCGCATCCACTCGTCACTGCTGGTCGTTGGGCGCTCGGCCCGCAAACCGGTTTCCGCTCGCAAGCTGCGGCGGGCGCTACGGACGCGCCAGCGCACCGTGCGCATCCGACCCCCGCGACTGGCCCGCGTGGCGAGCGCCGCGCGCTCCCGCGAGCGCTCGGTGTGGCGCAACCTGGCCACGGAGGCGCGCCTCGTGCTCTTCCTTCGCAGGTCCGGGACGCGTCGCAAGAGTCGTCCGGCGCCGGCACCGACGCCCTCGACCGAGTCGCCAAGCACTTGCTCCACGTGCCCGGCGCCAGTTCCGACGACGTCAACGAGCGGCGCTACGACGTCTGGATCCGGCACGGGATCCGGCACGACTTCCGGCTCCAGTAGTACGAGCGGCAGCCAACCGTCACCAACCGACTCGACCACCAGCGGTGCGGGATCGTCCAGCGGAAGCACCAGCAGCGCCAGCGTAGGCTGCTCTCCGACGGTGAGCCCGTCCTGGACCTTCGGCTGGGGAACCTTCGACGTCGGCAACTGGCCGTCGGCGTGCTGGCGTCCTTACGGCGCGAGTTCGCCCTTCAATCAAACGTTCGCGGAGCTCCAGGCGCAGGGACGGGTGCGTCCCCTCTCGAACTCCTCCCAGATCGTGGGGCAGCTGATGGACTGGGGCGGCCCGATCGGCATGAACACCGGCGACTGGCAGCACCCGATCTACTTCTCGCGTCCCACCGACCCGGTGTTCACGATCCACTGCACCGAGCAGTGGGGAACCTGCGATGTCGAGGGCGCACAGGTGCGCATCCCCGCGCAGGCGCGGCCGGCGGGGGGCACCGACAAGCACCTCGCGGTGATCGACCAGCAAACCGGTTGGGAGTACGACTTCTGGAATGTGCAGAAGGACGGTCCAGTCGGCCAAGGCGGCGTCCTCAACATCAGTTGGGGCGGCAAGACGCGGATCGATGGGAATGGCCTCGGCACCAACGCGACCGCTGCCCACTTCGGTCTGGCGGCCGGGATCGTGCGCGGCGAAGAACTCAAGGCGGGGCGCATCGAGCACGCCCTGTTCTTGGCGGTTCGCTGCACCAACGGCAGCTCGGTGTGGCCGTCCGCGCCGAACGGCACGGGCGCACCCTGCTCGTCCACTTACCGAGGCTCTGCGCCACCGATGGGTGCCTTGGTGCGGCTCGAGATGACCGACGCGCAGATCGACGCCTTGCCGGTGCCAGCCTGGAAGAAGCCGATCCTCAAGGCGCTCGCTCGCTACGGCTCCTACATCGGTGACACCACCGGCAACCCAGCGATGTGGTGGCAGTTCCAGGCCGGCGAGAGCTACACCAGCTTCGGCTACGAGGATCCGGTCGCCCAGTTCGCACGCGACAATCAGGCGCAAGGCGGGATCTCCTACGACCCCACCTACGACGACTGGCACTTCGACATCAAGTCGGGCGTCGACTGGCGGCAGTACCTACGCGTCTACCAGGTGGCGCCGCCGAGCTAGCGGGCCCGGCGGAGTGCGCGACTCAGCGCACGCCAACAGGCCCGCACGGGGGGTCCGTGGCGCAGCGATCCCGCCACGAAACCCGCTCCCCAGGAGAGGTGCATAACAGCCACCACGAGCGGTACGGCGAGCGCGTCTCGGAGAGACGCGCTCGCCCGCCGACGTGAAGAGACCGCGGTGGAGGCGATCGCCGCTAGCCAAACACCGCTGCCGACGCGAGCGGCTGCGCGCAGACGGCGAGACGGTGCCGCACCGACCGCTACCAAGACACCCAACACGAGCGGCGGTAGGAGGTGCGTCGGGCGCATCGCGTCAGGGTGCAGGCGCCAGGTTCGCGCTCGCGCCCGTCCGTAGCGGTAGTACTGGCGCGCGAGCCCCTCGAGCGATTCGCGCGGCCAGTACGAAGCCGCCATCCGCTGCAGCATCACGAGACGCATGCCGCGCTCGAGCATCCGCGCTGCCAGCTCCCCATCCTCGTTGGGACTCGCAGCCTCGTCCCAGCCGCCCAGCTCTTCCAGGGTGCGGCGCCGCCACACGCCGGTGAAACCGCTGTCCACCTCGACCTCCTCGGCGTCGGGCGGCAAGCGGTAGGCGGGCCCGCCGGTCCCCAACCAGGTGCCGAGAGCGAGGGCGATGCGCCGCGACCACTTCCCCCGCGGAGCCGGCAGTTGAGGCCCGCTCACCCAGTCGGCGTCGCCGTGCTCGAGGCGCTCGACACCGTCCCGCAGGTACGTGGACGGATAGATCGTGTGCGCATCCATCCGCGCCACGTAGCGGCCCCGCGCATGGCGCAGCCCGATGTTGAGCCCGACAGCGGTCGTCCGCGCCGGATTTTCGAGCAGCCGAATGCGCGGGTCCTGTTCGGCGAAGGCCTCGACCACCGCCCGCCCGCCGTCGGTCGAACCGGAGTCGATGAACAGGTACTCGACGCGGCCGTCGAACTCTTGGTTCAACATCGCCGGCATGCTGTCCGGCAGGTACGCCTCCTCGTTGAGGAACGGCACCAAGACGCTCACATCGACGCCGCCGTCAAGCTCCCCCTGCCCCGTTGCTGCTGCGACCATCGAGGCTCTCAGCGGCGCGCGCGTCCGAGCTCTGCCGCGAGTAAAACCGCTTCTGAGCGGGCAGCGCGAAGCGCACAAACAGGTGACCGGCGCGACATGAAGCTAGCGATCTGGATCGACACGATCTCCGACGTCCGCGAAATCGACGGCGTGCCGTGGCTGCACACCGCGGGGACGTCGGCGCAGTTTATGACCTTTGCGCTGGCCGTCGCCGCACACTTCTCGGACGCGACGATCCTCACGCGAAGCGCCCCCGACGGCGCACCCCTGCGCCCCGTGGGACCGCTCACCTCGGGCCAGTTCGTCGGGCTTCCCTTCTACCCAAGCTTGCGCGATGCCCGCGCCTTCCTTCGCGCCGCCCCGGCGACAGTGCGGCGCGCACGGGCGGCCTTCGAGCGAGCTGACGTCGCCTGGCTGTTCGGACCCCACCCGCTGACCTGGCCAATGCTGAGCGCCGCACGCCGTGCGGGCGCCACACCGGTGCTCGGGGTGCGCCAGCCCGGCATGTCCTACTGGTGGGGGCGCGCCGCCAGCCTGCGCGAGCTCCTGGCGGTACCCCTGTTGGCGCCGACCGAGCTGTACTTACGGACCCGCGGACGGAAGTTGGCGATGACGGTGGTTGGCGAGCGCATCGCTCGCCTCTACCGGCGCCAGCCCCAGAACACGCTGGTCCACGTGGCGGCCACGGTGCCGGTGGCGATGGCCACGAACCGCTCGGACCAGCATGGCCGCGCCGCGACCCCGAGCAACGCGGCCCGATCGTGGCGGCTGCTCGCAGTCGGACGACTCGAGCCGGAGAAGGACCCACTGCTTGCGCTCGACGTCCTGCGCGAGCTGAAGACGCGCGCCGGCCGACGGGTCACGCTGTCCTGGGCCGGTGACGGGCGGCTGCGCGCGGCTTTCCTTGGGCGGGCAGAGCAACTCGGGCTGGCGGCGGAGGTACAGCTGCTCGGAGACGTCGAGTTCGCACGCCTGCGCTCGCTCTACCAGCAATCCGACCTACTCCTGCACACGGCCAAGGTCGAGGGGATCCCGCAGGTCTTGCTGGAGGCTTTGTCTTTCGGGCTACCGGTCGTCGCGACCGACGCCGGCGACATCGCCTCGTTCTTCGGCGAACACGTCCGCGTGGTCGCCGACCGAACGCCCGAGAGCCTGGCGAAGGCGGTCGTGGCGCTGCTGCGTGACCGGCAAACCTACGCAGAGCTCGCCGAGCGAGGCCGGCAGTTCGCCGCCGAGCATGCGCTGGAACCGGAAGCGCAGCGAGTGGCCGAGTTTCTGCGGCGCGCGCGCCGCTAATCCCGCCGCTCGCCGACTTTGTCGTCGGCCGACACGGGCAGCACGGTGGCGAGGGCGAGCAGCACCCACAGGCGCTTGTCGAGCGCTCCCGACACGAACGTGAAGGTCGCGAGGAGGCCAACCAACGCGATCGAAACGGCACTCAGATCCGCCACCGCCCGACGATCCCGCTGCGCCCGCGCCGCGATCAAACGCCGGCGCAACCGCAGCAGCGCCGACCCAACGAAAGCGATGAACAGTGCGAATCCGACGACGCCCAGCTCGGCTAGCACTTGCAGATAAGTGTTGTGGACAAAGTGCGGTGAATCGACGATCAGGTTGACGAACGTCAGCTGGCCAGGGGCGCGCGTGTAATCAGCGGCGACCGCCGGGAAGTTGTTGAGCCCCACGCCGAGCAGCGGGTGGTCCTCCGCCACCCGCCAAGCAACTGTCCACAGCGAACTGCGACCGTTACCGCCGTCATCGGTTCGTGTCAACCGCTCCCAGCCGCTTGGCACGCTCACCAGGTAAAGCGCCATTACCGACAGACACAAAGCGACCACGGTCAGCAGGCGAGCGCGCTGTTCCTTCAGTACCAGGAACGCGACCACCGCCACCACTGCAGCACCGATCAACCCGCCGCGCGACTGAGTTGCGACCAGTCCGAAGGCAAGAATCGGTACTCCGAGCGCGTAACAGAGCTTGAGTACCGGGTTGCGCTGACGAGCAATCAGCACGCCCGCCAGAGCTAGCCCCATGAGCGTGAAGGCGGCCGTGAAGTTAGGGTCGCCGATGCCACCCCGCAACCTGCCCTCGACGAACGCGCCGCGGTCGAGGATCGGCACGATGCCCGGGAGTAGCGCACCGATTAGGACCGACGCAACCGCTCCCCAGTACAGCGCTGCCAGAAGCGTCGTCCCGGCGCCCCGCCGCGCGACCTCGTCCTTGCAGATGAAGAACAGGAGCGCCAGCGACCACCACCGCCAGAGGTCGCCGGCGGCTGCCGAAACGTCGACCGCCCACAACAGCGAGAGCGTGATCCAGGCCAGGAAGGCGAGCATCAGATAGTCGGTTGGCGTGGTCAACAACCGCGGACGTTCCCGCTCCCCAGCGGCGAACAGATCGACGAACCACGAAGCAGTCACCACCAGCGCGCCGACCTTCACCGCCAGGTTTACCGCGGGCACGCCCTCGCAAAGGCTTGCGGCGATAAGCAGCGCAAGCGCCGTCGTCCGGGAGACGAACGCCAGCCAGGCGTACGCGACGCCCGCCACTAAACCGACCGCGAGCACCGGCACGGTCGCCGCAAGCCAGGCAAGTAGCGGCGCGAGCAGCGCCGCCGCGATCAGTGGCAGTCGCGCTGGAAGGGCGCCGCGCGGGCGCGTCGGAGTGCCGACAGAGGGCTGCGCAACCAGCCATTGTTCTTGTTGCGAAACCTCTACGGCGCGCCCCACTGCGAAATATCGTACGGTCGATCGAGTGATCCCAAGACCGCAAGCCAAGCTTTCAGATAGCTGCTCGAGGTGAGTGCGAGCGCCGCCCAAACACTGCCCGTAGCGGTGGTGATTCCCTGCTACAACGATGGCGCCACGGTCGAGGACGCCTACCGTTCCGCACTCGTTCAACAGCCAGCAGAGCTGGTGATCGTCGACGACGGCTCGAGCGACCCCGCAACTCTCCGGAAGCTAGACGAGCTGCGCGCCCGCGGGGCTCGCGTGATCCGTCAGGAGAACCAGGGCTTGAGTGCGGCGCGCATGCGCGGCGTCGCCGCGACGAGCTCCCCGTTCGTGCAACCGCTCGATGCCGACGACGTGCTCGCGCCGGGCGCTCTGCGCACGCTTCTCGCCGTACTCGAGCAAACGGCTGCGGATGTCGCCTGGGGTGAGGTGCGCAGCTTCGGCCGCTCCGATCTCCGCTGGCGAGCGGCACTGCCGATTGATCGGTGGATGCTCACGCATGTAAATCCCTTGCCCGGCACGCCACTGCTGCGTCGTAGCACCCTGCTTGCGGCGGGTGGATGGCGGCAAGATGCCGCCTACCAGGATTGGGATCTGTACCTCAGCCTTGCCGAGCTGGGCGCGCGCGGGGTCTTCGTGCCCCGCCTTTTCATGTACTACCGCGTCCACTCGAGCAGCCGGATGTGGCGCTCCTCGCTCGCATCGCTGCACGAGAACCTGGACGATCTCCGCCGTCACCACCCCGAGCTGTGGCGCTCGCGGCGGCGACTGTGGTTGCGCTCGACGGCTCCCCCGCGCTGCCGCCTCCTGCTGCCGCTGATCGAGGCCCTTCCCCTCCCTTTGCGGGCGCGCCTCGCGCTAAAGACCCTAGTCGCGCATCCGCGGCCCGCTGCGCGCAGCCAGCTACGCAAGCTAACCGCGCGATTCACGCGCCCGAAGGTCCTCTCGGAGGAGGCCGTCCGCGACCTCTTAAGGCGCGCCGAGGCTGAGTTGGCGGCCGAGCACGGCTGAGTGGGACAAGGCAGCGGAGACGAACAGGGCGCCGCCACCCGCTCGGACGGGGCCCGTCGACCGCCCGCAGCGCATCGCCCCCCGCTGATCCGGTCGGGTGCGCTCAGCTATGCCGCGCAGATCCTCAACGCCAGCCTCTCGTTCCTCAACGTCCTGGTAATCGCCCGCGCGCTGGGCCCGGAGGGCAGAGGGTCCGTGGCCTTCCTGACCACCGTCGCTTCGATTGCCTATCAGGCCTTGTTGCTTGGGGTGCCGATCGCCTGCTCGAACTTTGGGGGCCGACGCCCGGAGCTGCTCGCTCGCCTGCTCACCGCCTCGCTGGTGCTGTCGGCGGCCACCGGTGCGGGCGCGATCCTCGCCACCGTCGGACTGTTTGCGGCGGTGCCGAACGCGACCGCCGGAGCGATGCCCCTGGACTTGGCGATCGTCCTCCTCTCGTTGCCCTTCCTCTCGCTCCAGGCGGCCCTCCTGGCCCTCGTCTCCTCGCAGTACCGGTTCGGCGCGATGAGTGTCGGGATCTTCCTTCCCTCGCTCGCCAACGTCGTCGTCAACACCACCTTGGCCCTCACCGGCGTCCTCAGTGTGCGTGCCGCCGTTGCGGTTTGGGTGAGTGGTCAGGTACTAACTACAGCGCTCTTGTTCGTGGTCGCTGTGCGCCTCGCTGGCGGCCTCGGGCGCCCGGATCTCGCGCTGTGGCGGGCGATGCTGGCGTTCGGCCTGCGCGGCCACGTCGGCTGGGTGCTGATGCTTGCGAGCTTCCGGGTCGACCAGTGGATCCTGGCGGCGCTGTCCGGGCGTCGTGAGCTCGGGCTTTACAGCATTGCGGTCGCTTGGTTCGAAGCTCTTTTCTTCCTGCCGACAGCGCTCGCCTTCGTGCAGCGGCCCGACCTGGTGCGCGCGTCGCGCGCGGACGCGGCTCGCCAGGCGTCACTGGTTTTCCGGCTCGCGATCCTCGCGACCTCTGTGCTTGGCCTGCTCCTCTTCCTGCTCGCCCCGCCGCTTTGCACGCGGGTCTTCGGACCGGCGTTCGCGGGCTCGATCGACGACCTTCGGCTGCTCGTCCCGGGAGCGCTGGGAATCGTGGCGAGCAAGCTCCTCGGCGATGCCCTCAGCGCACAGCGGATGCCGGGGCTTGAGAGCATCGCCGCGGCCGCGGCATTCGTGACGATGGTCACCCTGGACGTCGTGCTGATACCGCAGCTCGGAGGCACCGGTGCTGCGATCGCCTCGACTTGTGGCTACCTATCGGGGGGCCTGGTCGCCGCCTACCTCTTCTGTCACAAGCTGGGCGCCCGACCGGCAGTGCTGCTACCTCGGCCCCAAGATCTCGTCCTGCTCGCGCAAGTTGTGCGCGCGCAGCTGACGCGACCATCGCTTCCGGGCACGGCCAGCCGCTGATTCGAAAACCGCAACCGGCGGCGACGCAACCGGCGGCGCTCGACCGACGGAACCGCGGAGCCGGCGGCGATCGACCGACGATTGGCGCGCTCCGCCGAGCTGTCGTAGAGTGTTCGGCGAGAGCCCCAGACCGGCCGACGGTCGGTCGGCCGCTTTCAGACCCGCAACTTCCCCACATACCGACTAGGTGCGGTTCCCAGCCCCCTCCACCCAAACACCCCCTGCGCATTGCCGCTCCGCGCAAACGCGCGCCGCGCCCGCCGTAAAGCGGGCGCTCGACGTCGTTGTCGCCAGCGCGATCCTGCTGCTAACGGCGCCGTTGATCGCCCTCGCGGCGTTGGCGGTCGTGATCGACTCGCCGGGCCCGCCCCTCTACCGGTCCCTACGCGTGGGGCGCAACGGTCGCCATTTTTGGATGTACAAGCTGCGCAAGATGCACGTCGACGCGGGCGGCCCCCCACTTACCGTCGCGAACGACGAGCGCCTCACCCGCGTGGGCAGCGTCATATCGCGGCTCAAGATCGACGAGCTGCCGCAGCTTCTCAACGTCATCAAGGGCGACATGTCCTTGGTGGGACCGCGGCCGCAAAGCCCCGAGTTCGTCGCCCAACACGCCGACGACTACGCCGTGATCCTGCGTGTGCGACCGGGCATCACCGGTCCCTCGCAGGTGGCGTTCGCAGAGGAGGACCGGGTACTGAGTCACGAACGGCCGCTGCTCCAGTACCTGCAACGGATCCTCCCCCAGAAACTTGCGCTCGACCAGATGTACGTGTCCGACTGGTCGCTGCGCACCGACTTGCGCATTCTCTTTTGGACGTTCGTGACGGTCGTGCTGCGGGTGCCGGTCGCCGTTCATCGACGCGACGGTCGCATGTCGGTGAGGCGCCGTAAGCGCAGCGAGCCGGCGGCCCCACCGACCGAAAACCTCACCGAGCACGCCGAGCCGGAGCCGGCGTACCAGAACGCCGCGTAAGCGGCGCTGTTTCACGACCCGGCCGCTCGGGTCCGCTGGCGTCCGCCGCCGCTGCTAGCGTTCCAGCCGCGCCGAGCCGATAGCCGCACTGGCTAGCGGGCGGGGGACCCAGTCAACCCCGGGGCGAATCGCGGTCCGAGCGCCGTGACGCGCATAGCGCGAGCCCGACAGCTAACCCCGTAGGCGCAGCGACAAGAGCCCCGTCCAGACACTCCCTCGCCACCCAGCGAGAGAAACGGAGGTCGACCGTATGCGCTCCCGTGCGATCCGCCCCGTAACCGTGTTGCTGCTAGCGGTCGCTACAGCGTCGACCTCGGGTGTGCTCGCCGCGAGCGGCGGGGCAAGGGCCGAAGCTGCGCGCACGTCGCGACCGCACCCGCTGCTCGACGGCTTCAACGCGGCCCGGCGCGCCGCGGGTGTGCGGCCGCTGCGGGTTCTCAAGTCGCTCGATCGTTCGAGCCGCGAGGCCGTGCTTGTGCTGGCACGCCAAAGCCGCTTCGCACACGTCGGCCCCCCGCCCTCGCCGGCCTTCGCGTGCGCGGGGAGATAATCGCCTTCCGCTACGGATGGCGGGCGCGCAGCGCCACTCCCAGCGTGCTCCGCGCCTGGTTGCGCTCGCCGGCGCACCGCAGTGTGATCACGTACCGCGGCTTCCGTTGGGTCGGCGCCGCGCGCGTTCAGGGCTACCTCAACGGACGCCGCGCAACCTTCTGGGTTGCCCACTTCGGCGGCTGAAGGCGGCGGTACGCGGATATCGGTAAGTCCTGACGGCTCGCTGGGGACGGTAAGGCGAGCTAGCCGCCCCGCGAGTGACGCTCAGGAAGCCGGCTCTCGGCGCGGCACCAGCACTGCTCGTTTGAACTCGCAAACGAGCGTGCCGTCCTGCTTGAACACCCGCGTGTGCACTTTCACGACCCCCCGATCGGGTTTCGACCGCGAAGGCCGCACCTCCAGCACTTCCGACTCGGCGTACAGCGTGTCACCGTGGAACACCGGGTTGGGGTGGGAAAGCTCCTCGGTGGCGAGGTTCGCGATCGCCTTACCGGAGACGTCGGCCACCGACATACCGAGCGCCAACGAGTACACGTAGGGCCCAACGACTACGTTGCGACCTTGCTGAGAGCGCCGCGCGTACTCGTCGTTGATGTGGAGCGGATGATGGTTCATCGTTAGGAGGCAGAACAGGTGATCGTCCGCTTCCGTCACGGTCTTGGCCGGCCAGTGCTTGTAGACGGCACCGACCTCGAACTCCTCCAGATAGCGACCGTACGGACGCGCACCGGATGCCTCGCGCGCCGCCTGGTCGATCTCGAGCTGCCTCGTCTCGGTTTCGCTCATCCCTCTCCAGCTTCTCGTCAGCTTGCTGTTTGTCGTCGTTTGCGACCGCCGGTGGCAGCCGCGACGACACCTCGGGACGCGGAATCGTAACGGGCGAGGGCACGTGTTGACTCTCCAGTCAATACCATTCGCGCGCCATGCGAAACCCGAGAGCGTTCTTCCAGCCGCTGGCGATCGGCGCGCCCGAGCCGCTCCGCGAGATCCCCTTCAAGCCCTCGCGGATGATCCACTTTTTCGACCCATCCAACGAGAAGATGGCGTCGAAGCTCCCCGAGCTGGCGCGCAAGTGCGACATCCTGCTCGGCAACCTCGAAGACGCGATCCCCGCCGACCGTAAGGAAGCCGCCCGGGAAGGGTTGATCAGACTCGCCAAGGAGGTCGACTTCGGCGACTGCGCGCTGTGGACGCGCATCAACTCGCTCGACAGCCCTTGGGTGCTCGACGACCTCTTGCGGCTCGTCGGTGAGATCGGCGATCGCCTCGAGGTGATCATGGTCCCGAAGGTCGAGGGCCCCTGGGACATCCACTACGTCGACCGGCTGCTCGCGCAACTCGAAGCCAAGCACGGCCTTGAACGCCCGATCCTCGTGCACGCGATCCTCGAGACGTCGCTCGGCGTCGTGAACGTCGAGGAGATCGCGACGGCGAGCCCGCGCATGCAGGGCATGAGCTTCGGGCCCGCCGACCTCGCGGCCTCGCGGCGGATGAAGACGACGCGGGTCGGCGGCGGCCATCCCGCCTACCGCGTGATCGAAGACCCGGATCCCGAGAACCCCGACGCGCCGCGGGCCACCGCCCAGCAGGATCCTTGGCACTACTCGATCGCGCGGATGGTCGACGCCTGCACCTCGGCCGGAATCCTCCCGTTCTATGGGCCGTACGGCGACATCCGCGACACCGTCGGCTGCGAACACCAGTTCCGCGCCGCGTTCCTGCTCGGTTGCGTCGGCGCGTGGTCGCTGCACCCGGTGCAGATCGACATCGCCAAGAAGGTGTTCAGCCCGCCGGTCGACGAGGTCAAGTTCGCCAAGAAGGTGCTCGAAGCGATCCCCGACGGGCGCGGCGTGCACATGATCGACGGCAAGATGCAGGACGACGCGACCTGGAAGCAGTGCAAGGTGATGGTCTCGCTCGCCGAGATGCTCGCCCGCAAGGACCCTGAACTGGCCGAGCTCTACGGCTTCGAGCACCTCGCACAGCGCGAACCGGTCGCCAACTCCTAGGAGGACCTGCCCAGTGCGCTTCTACGAGTACGAATCGCGGGCGATTGCCAAGCGCGAAGGCATCCCTGTAACCGACTACGGGCTCGCGCACACGCCCGAAGAGGCGCGGGCGATCGCCGAGCGCATCGGCGGCCCGGTCGTGATCAAGTCGCAAGTACTCACCGGCGGCCGGATGAAGGCCGGTGGCGTGGCCTTCGCTGACACGCCCGAGGAAGCCGCAGCGCACGCCGAGCGGATCCTCCAACTCGAGATCCGGGGCCACAAGCCACGGGGCGTGCTCGTCGACCCCCGCGCCCAGGTCAAGAAGGAGTACTACGCGGGCGTCGTGTGGGACGGCATCCGCAAACGACCGGTGATGATCTTCTCCGACATGGGCGGCATCGACATCGAGGAAGTCGCCGAAAAGCACCCCGAGCACGTGGCGCGTCGCCACTTCTCCAACGTCTTGCCGTTCTCCGGCTTCGAGGCAAAGGAGTGCGTGGCACGGGTCGGCGTAACCGGCTCGCAGCTCAACCGTGCCGCCCAGATCCTCGCCAAGCTCGCGCAGCTGTTCGTCAAGTACGACATGACGCTCGCCGAGATCAACCCCCTCGGGGAGCTTGAGGACGGCAGCTTCGTCGCTCTCGACGCGCACATGGAGATGGAGAACGAAGCGCGGCCGCGCCAACAGAAGCTGCTCCAGGAGCTCGGTGTGCGACCCGAGGAGACACGCCAGGCGCGCGAACCGACCCCCTTCGAGCTGCGCGGCGAGGAGATCGACGCCATGGATCACCGTGGTGTCGCCGGCAACGTCACCGAGTTCGACGGCAACCTCGGTCTCGTGATTGGCGCCGGCGGCGGCTCGCTCACGCTCTTCGACGCTGTGCGCAAGTACGGCGGGCGCCCCGCCAACTACTGCGAGATCGGCGGTAACCCGTCGGTGCGCAAGGCCTGCGAGCTGGCGAAACTCGTGCTCAGCAAGCCGGGAGTCGACAAGATCGCGGTGATGATGTCGATCGTGTCGAACACCCGCGTCGACATCGTCGCCCGCGGCGTCATCAAGGCCTGCCTGGAGCTCGGGTACGACCCCGCCGAGAAGATCGCGATCTTCCGGATTCCGGGGGCCTGGGAGGACGAGGGATACAAGATCCTCGAGCGCTACGGCGTCGAGTACTGCGACCGCTCGGTGTCGATGCACGAGGCCGCGCGGCGCGCGGTCGAGAAGATCCAGGGCACGGCGGTAGCGGCTTAGCGGAGGTCCGAAGCGTGAGCATCCTGATCGACGAGAACACGACGTTCATCGTTCAGGGCATCACTGGCCGCGAGGCCGTGAACCTGACGAAGGAGTGCCTCGAGTACGGCAAGGGCGCGAAGATCGTCGGCGGTGTCACGCCGGGACGGAAGGGTCGCACCGTCCACGGTGTGCCGGTCTTCGATTCCGTCGAGCAGTGCGTGGAGCATCACGGCGGGCCGATAGATGGCTCGGTCGTGACCGTGCCCCCCGCGTTCTGTAAGGACGCCGTCTTCGAGGCGATCGAGAACGGCATCAAGCTGATCGTCATCGTCACCGAGCGGATCCCGCGCCGTGACGTGGCCCAGATGGTCGAGCTCGCGGAGATGCGCGGCGCGCGCATCATCGGCCCCAACTGCCTCGGGATCATGGTCCCCGACGTGATCAAGATGGGCGGCATCGGTGGTCCAGCGCGCGACGCCGCGAAGGCCTACACCCCGGGACCGGTTGGCGTGATGTCGCGGTCGGGCGGCATGACCACGGAGATCTCCTCGACACTCACCGCGGCCGGACTCGGGCAGTCAACGGCGGTTTCGATCGGCGGTGACGCGATCATCGGCTCCACCTACACCGAGCTGCTACCGCTCTTCGAAGCGGACGAGCAAACCGAGGCGATCGTCATCTACTCCGAGCCCGGTGGTCGGATGGAGGCGGAACTCGCGCGCTACGTCACCGAGAACGACTGTCGCCTGCCGATCGTCGCCTTCATGGCCGGCCGCTTCATGGACGAGATGCCCGGGATGAGTTTCGGCCATGCGGGCACGATCGTCGAGGGCAAGGAGGACACCGCCGCCGAGAAGATCGCGCGGCTCGAGGCCGCGGGCATCACGGTTGCCGAGGAGATATCCGAGATCCCCGAGCTCGTTCGCGAGCGCATCGGCAAGGAGGTCAGAGCGTGACCGCTGCTGGCGAAACACAGACCGGCGAGCGCCGCCTGCACGGCGTCTTCATTCAGGTAGAGCTCGACGACTCGATCCGCGGTGACCGCGAGCTCGCGCGCAAGCTCGCGGAGGCCTGCCCGGTCGACATCTTCAAGGTCGGCGAAAACGGCGTCGAAATCGTCGAAGAAAACCTCGACGAGTGCGTGCTTTGCGAACTCTGTCTCGACCTCGCGCCGGCCGGCAAGCTGCGGATCCGCAAGCTCTACGACGACACGGTCCTCGAGAGGACCTGAGGCGCTAGCGGCCAGCGAAGCGCTAGCCGTCGGTCGGGCCCGTGGCCGGCCGGTGAGCCGCCAGTGAGCCGACGAGTCGCCACTTGGTCGACGGGTCCCTAGTGGGCCGACGAGTCGCTAGTAGCCCCGCTGCCAAGCGGACTCGGACGCCCCGGAGGGGGTGCGTCGGGCGGTGCCGTCGGCAGTGGGTCGAGGTGGTGGCTCATCCACCACTCGCCGTCGAGACGCGTAAGCAGCACCTCGCCAGTCAGCACGAGCCGTAGGAGCTGCGGATCGCGGGCATGGACCAAGGCGCGCTCGGCGGCGCGAAACAGCACTCTGCGCTCCACAAGCGCCTCGAAGAGGTGGGATTCTGCGCGGCCTTCCACGCTGATCGCTCCGCAGGCGCGGGCCGCCGTGAAGAGACGGTCGAGCAGCACCCCCTCCTGTTCGGATCGCGCGAGCACCGCCAGCACCTGGGCGCGACCGCCACGCGGCACGAAGGCGACGTAGCAGCCGATCGAGCGATTATCCGCGTCACGAACGTGGCGAGCTAGCAAGGACCCACGCGCGCCGCTCGTGCGCTCGAGTTCGCCGAGCAACCACGCCGCGAAGTCCGGATCACAGACAGGTGCGGCCGCGCGCTCCTCGAGCCGCTGCTCGAGGAGGGCCGACAGCACGTCTGGCGTGAGGGGCTCGTCACCAAGATCACCGAGTCGACCGACGAGCCGCCCGCGGCGCAAGCGCTCGCCGCGCGGGAGCTGACGTCGGCGCAACGCGTACGAGATGCCGGCTCGCAGCGGACGCAGAACGCGCACCCATGCAAGCGACTCAAGCGGCCGGATCCGCCCCCCGAGTCGACGCCACATCGCCGCCACCTCGCCGGTCGCGCCGTCGGTGATCGTGAGGTCCTGTGGACCGGCCAGGAATTTGCGCAGCAGAAGCGCCCCCGAGCCCGGCATGCGGGCCTCCGGGTCGCTTACCAGTTGACCGGAGCAACCAACGCGCAGGTGGCGACCGTCGCGCGTACGCAACCAGCGCGTGTAAGCAGCCAAGAAAGCGACCACCCGGCCCTCACCGTCGACGAACACGAGCGGCGGCACCTGCGGGTCGCTTAGCGGCCCGAACAGCAGCCGGTCGAAGTACTCGACGAGGCCGGGAGCGGGTCGCTCCGAACCGGACCGCACGACACGCTCGTAAAGGGCCGCGACGGCGGGAAGATCGTCGCGGGCGAGTTCGCGCACGCCTGCGCGCATCACGAGTCCGCGGCCGGACGGGCGACCCGCTTGCGGGTCCCGGCGCGTCGGCTGAGCGCGCGCCGTGCGACCTCGCCGAGCAGCTTGATCACCGCGGGATCGCCAGTCACACGCACACGCCCGCGTCGAAACGCCTCGGCCCAGTCCTCGAGGCCCGCGCCGGCGAGGCGGTTGAAGTCGTCGCGGTCGAGCTCGATGTACAGGCGCGCGTCAGCCGCTGGCTCGCGGGTCACGCGCAGCGCTGGCAGCTCGACGCGCCAGATCGGTGCGTCGCTACCACGCGCTCGCAGCTCGAGCTGGGCGACCAGACGCAAGCGTTCGAGCGCTGGTAGATCAGCGCGCAAGCGCTCCACCGCCTGCTCGATGCGCCTACGGGTCTCGCTCGCCCCCATGGAACGCTTACACAGGCGAACCGCTAGCGTTGGGCGCGCCCCCGCGCCCCGAAACGTTCACGCGCCGGCGCAGCCTCGCTCGCTCAGATCTTGTTGCGCTCGATCAGCTTGCGTCCGATAACCATCCGCTGAATCTCGGAGGTGCCCTCGCCGATCAGCAGCAAGGGGGCGTCACGGTAAAGCCGCTCGATCTCGTACTCCTTCGAGTAGCCGTAGCCCCCGTGAATCCGGAAGGCCTGCTCCACGACCTCCTTGCCGGTCTCCGAGGCGAACAGCTTGGCCATGCCCGCCTCGAGATCCGAGCGCTGCCCGGCATCCTTGAGGCGTGCAGCCTTGTAGGTCAGGAGGCGCGCAGCCTCGACCTTGGTGGCCATGTCCGCGAGCTTGAACTGAATCGCCTGGTGCTGGCAGATCGGCTTGCCAAACGTCTTCCGCTCCTGCGAGTAGCGAAGCGCCAACTCCAGCGCACGCTGAGCGATCCCGACGCCCCGCGCCGCGACGTTGACGCGGCCGACTTCGAGGGCGTCCATCATCTGCCGGAACCCCTGGCCGAGACCAGCCTCCTCACCGCCGAGGATGCGGTCGGGAGGGCAGCGGTAGCCGTCGTAGACGAGCTCCGTCGACTCGACGCCCTTGTAACCCATCTTCTTGATCTTGGGCGGGATCGTGAGACCGGCGAACTTGCCGGTGTTGACCGACGCGCCCGGCTCCTTTTCGGTGATGAAACAGGTCATGCCCTTGTAGGGCGGGTCGGCCTTGGGATCGGACTTCATCAACACGAACACGACCCCGGAGTTGAGGCCGTTCGTGACCCACATCTTCTGACCGTTGAGCACCCACTCGCCGGTCTCGGGGTCCTTGGTCGCGGTCGACTTGATCGCCTGGACGTCGGATCCGCACTCCGGCTCCGAGAGCGAAAACGCGGCGCGAATCTCGCCGGTCGCCATGCGCGGCAGGAAGTACTGCTTCTGCTCTTCGGTGCCGTACTTCATCAGCAAGTAGGAGCCGATGAAGTGCGTGTTGACGATCCCCGAGATCGAGATCCAGCCGCGCGAGAGCTCCTCGACGATCATCGCGTAGGTCGTCAGGTCGAGGCCCATCCCGCCGTACTCCTCGGGGATCGTGACACCGAACAGCCCGAGCTCCTTCATCTGCTCGACGATCGGTGCCGGGAACTCGTCTTTGGCGTCGTACTCCTCGGCGTGCGGGATGATCTCGTTGTCGACGAACTGGCGCACCATCTCGGTGATCGCCTTTTGCTCGTCGGTCTTGGTCAGAAGGTCGGTCGCTACGGCCATCTCTCCTTGGCGCTCCTGGATCCGTTCGGCTTTCGCGGGATGGTCGCCGCCGTCACAAGCGCGCACCACGCGGCTAGAGCTGACCCGCCTGCTCTGCGCTCGGCGCGCCGTCGCGCGAACGGCAACACACGGCAGGATATCCCTTAGAAGTACGAGCGCGGGGCGACTACGGCCGCATCAGAAGCCAGCGGGGTGGCGTGCGACGTAGCCGCGCAGGGGACGCATCGACCGGCTCCAGCGAGGTCCCGTGCGCGGCAGGCGCAGCTGACGTGAAGCTATCCGTGCCTCGCGATCGCGGTAGCCGGTGTCGAAGCGCAGCCCGGCGACCACCAGGAAGGTGTGCCCGCCGTGCGCGTAAACCGTCACCCAACGCCCTCGCCCCGGCTCTCCCCATGACATCAGCGATCCCGAGTCGAGCGGGGAGTCGAGGAAACCGCCCCCGAAAAGGGCGTAACTGACAGCGCCCGAGCAGTCGTAGCCGCTGTCGAGCCCGTTCGAGAAGGGGCGATGGCCGCCGCCGTAGCGGTAGGGCTTGGAGACGATGCGGTTAGCGAACGCAATCAGCCGCTTTACCTCGGGCGGAGCGTCGATCGGCGCGATCGCGCGACCGTTCACGAGCTTCGCTTTGCCGGCCGGAGGCACGAACATCGCACCGCCGCTGGTCGAAGCGGCGTTGGGGGCAGGCCGCGCGCTTGCCGCGCCGCTTGACGCGCCCGTATCGCCCAGGGCGGGAGCGCAGAGAGCAACCGCACTTGCGCACGTGGCGAGCGCGGCAAGAGAGAACAGGCGTCGTGTCGGACGTCGTTGTCTCACGATCTCTTTCCAACGCCTGCGGGGTTAGCTGACGGGCTCGCGCGGGAAGAGATCGCGCTCCTCGCCGCCGTGAGACGGAGAGGTTCGCCCCCGGTGGCACTGCCACCAAGTGGGTCCCCCGCTCCACGCGGTGCGTGGATTCGGCGTTGGCGGCAACCTACCAGATCCGTCGGAGGGATTCATCCCGCGCCGCGCGCTTCCTGCAAGCGGGCAGAATCTGCCGTTGCTCGCGTGCCGGTCGCGGCTGGGAGGGTCGCGGCTGCCGCGCTGCCTCGCCGGTCGTCCTCTGTAAGAGTCCCGTACGCAGGTGTCGACGCAACGCGACGAACCGACCAACGCACCTCCCTCGCGGCGGCGACTGAGCGGCGACAAGCGCCGCGCGCTGCTGATGGATGCAGCGCTCGCGGTGTTCGCCGAGCGTGGCTACGAGGGAGCCTCGATCGGTCAGATCGCGCGCGCAGCCGGTGTCTCGAAAGCGCTTATCTACGAGCACTTCCCGAGCAAGCGCGACCTGCACCTCGAGCTGCTGCGCCGACACGGACGCGAGCTTGAGGCGCGACTCCAGCGAGCGTTGGTGGACCACCACTCACCCGAGGAGGCGACGCGCTCAGCGATCGACGCGTTCTTGCAGTTCGTGGCCGAGCACCGCGATGCCTGGCGGATCCTGGTCGCCGAGGTCCACGAACCGGCGATGCGCGAAGAGGTCGCTCGCCTGGGCGAGCGCATCGCCGGTCTCGTGGCTGCGCGCATCGCTGCTTCCTACGGTGGCGACCCGGCCCGCCCGACGCACGGCGATGAGCTCGTCGCGCGGATGTTCGTGGGCGGCATCGAGGCCCTTGGGAAGTGGTGGACAACACATCCCGAGACGCCCCGCGAGCGCTTGACCGAGATCGCTTTCGACCTCTACTGGGAGGGTGCAGCAAGCCTCATGGAGCGCGCGCGTAGCCGCTCGCGCGCGACACCGTCGAGGCGCCGCGGGCGGCAGTGACGAGGACACGCCAGCTAACGGCCACCATTTGTACGCCGTGAGCGATTTCACGGGAGCGGGTTGGAGCGGAGCCGAGCGATGAACTTCACACGCGACGTAGTCGACACCCAACCGCCCAAGCGGCGTGCTTTGATCGCGATCGATCGGCAGGGTCGACGGCGAGAGATCAGCTTCGGCGAGGTCTCCGATCGGGCTGCGCGGCTGGCCGGCCACTTGCTCGCAAGCGGGGTGGGGCGCGGCGACGTCGTGATGACGCTGCTCGGCAATCAGCCCGAATGGGTATACACGCTGCTCGCTTGCTGGCGGATTGGAGCGGTCGCTCAGCCGTGTGTCGAGCAACTCACGGCCAGCGACCTCGAAAAGCGCATCGACGCACTTGCGCCGCGCGCCCTGGTGGTCGACACGCGCAATCGCGAGCGCGCGCTTGCAACCGGTTTCGACGGGGTTCTCATCACGCTTCCCGACGAGCGCGTGTTCGCGCAGCCGGCCGCGCCCGCAGTGGAACTTGCCGCTACCGACCCCGCTCTGATCGTCTTCACGTCGGGCACGCAGGGCGAGCCGAAGCCGATCCGCCACGGCCAACGCTACCTGTTCGGGCAGCGCGTCCAAGCCGAGCATTGGTACGCGCCGCGCACTGGCGAGCTGGCTTGGTGCACCGCCGCGGCGGGCTGGTCTAAGTCCGCTCGCAACACCTTTATCGCGCCCTGGCTGCGGGGCGCCTGCGCGTTGCTGCACGACGCCCGTTTCGATCCAGAAGAGCGACTTGCGCTGATCGAGCGCGAACGCGTCGACGTGCTCTGCATGTCGCCGACCGAGTACCGCGCGATCGCCAAGCGGGTCGGTTTGCGCCCGCTGCCAGTGCGACACGCGGTGGCCGCCGGAGAACCGCTCGACGCCCCTGCGATCGAGGCGTGGCGGGAGGGTGCGGGCGTCGAGATCCGCGACGGTTACGGGCAAACGGAGACTGGGGCCTTGACCGGTGTTCCGCTCGACGAGCCGCTGCGGCCCGGCTCGATGGGCAAACCGCTGCCAGGTTTTCGGCTCTGGGTCGACGACAACGGCGAGCTGGTGTGCGACCCCTCCTCGATTCCGACCTTCTTCCTGGACGGTCCGGAAGGTCTCTGGCGCACCGGTGACCGGGTCCGTCAGGACGCCGATGGATGGCTTTGGTTCGAAGGCCGCGTGGACGACGTGATCATCTCGTCGGGCTACCGGATCGGGCCGTTCGAGGTCGAGTCCGCGCTCAACTCTCATCCTGCCGTCGCCGAGGCGGCGGCGGTACCGGCACCGGACGAGATCCGTGGCCAGGTCGTGCGGGCGGTAGTCGTGTTGAGACCTGGCTATGAGCCGAGCGAGGCGCTCGCGCGCGAGCTGCAAGAGCACGTGCGGCAGCGCACAGCGCCTTACAAGTACCCGCGCATCGTCGACTTCGTCGATAGCCTCCCGAAAACACCGAGCGGCAAGATCAAGCGGTCCGAGGTGCGGCGTGTGGTAAGCAGGGGAGCACGTTGATGGACGCAGGGGGCGTCAGCGAAGCGAGCGGTCGCGGCGCGTCGTCGACCACGACCCCACCGCTGCCGGACGTGCCGGGCGTAACTCACCGGTGGGTTACAAGCCACGGTCTTTCGATCCACCTGGCCGAAGCGGGTGCTGCCGACAGCCCTCCCCTACTGCTGCTCCACGGCTGGCCGCAGCACTGGTACGAATGGCGGCGGCTCGTCCCGTTGTTGTCCGACCGCTTCCGCCTCTTGATGCCCGACCTGCCGGGCTTCGGCTGGAGCGAGGTACCGAACCTCGGCTACGAAAAAGAGATACTGGCCGGCGACGTCCTGGCGCTGCTCGATCGCCTCGGCATCGAGCGCGTCGGGCTCGTCGGGCACGACTGGGGGGGCTGGATCGGCTTTCTCTTGTGCCTGCGCGCGCCCGAGCGCTTCAGCGGCTATCTCGCGCTGAACATCACTCATCCGTGGCAGCGCTTCGACGTCCGGAAACTCCCGGCGTTCGCACGCTTCTGGTACCAGCTGGTGATCTCCGCGCCCGGGCTCGGCAGCGCGATCGTGCGGCAGGGACGGCTGGTGGGGCATCTGCTAGTCCGCGATCTCCAAAACCGCGATGCGATCAACGACAGCGACCTCGATGCCTACCTGAGCGTGCTCGCACAGCCCGACCGGGCACGCGCCAGCACGCTCCTCTACCGGACCTTCTTGTTGCGCGAGCTTTGGCCGATCGTGCGCGGTCGCTACCTGGGTGACCGTCTCGAGACGCCCACCACCCTGCTGTTCGGCGTACGGGATCGCTTCATCGACACCCGCCTGCTCGCTGGTTTCGAACGCAACGCACCCCACATGCAGCTCGAGCTGGTGTCCGACAGCGGGCACTTCATCGCCGAGGAACGACCGCAACTGGTCGCCGAGCACGCACTCCGACTGTTCGCGACCTAGCCGACCGCTGCGGTCGCTCCGCTAGCCTCGGCCCGTGCCCAACGCGCTGGCGCAGGAAACCTCCCCCTACCTCCGCCAGCACGCCGACAACCCGGTCGACTGGCTGCCGTGGGGGGAAGCGGCGATCGAACGCGCGCGGCGCGAGGACAAGCCGCTGCTCGTCTCGATCGGCTACGCGGCGTGTCACTGGTGCCACGTAATGGAGCGCGAGTCGTTCAACGACCCGCAGATCGCCGCGCTCATGAACGAAAACTTCGTGTGCGTCAAGGTCGACCGCGAGGAGCGCCCGGACGTCGATGCCTTCTGCATGGAGGCGTGCCAGGCGATGACCGGTCACGGCGGTTGGCCTTTGAACGTCTTCATGACGCCCGAGCTTGTTCCGTTCTTCGCGGGTACCTACTTCCCCCCGCAACCGCGTGACGGGATGCCAAGTTGGCGCCAGGTACTCGAGGCCGTCGCGGCGACCTGGCGCGAACGCCGGCAGGAGATCCGCTCCGCCCAAAGCCGGATCGCCGAACAGCTGGCCGGTGCCGCGCGACTCGCCGCAGCGCCCGAGCTGCCACCGGCAACCCTCCTCGACGAAGCCATCGAACGCCTACGCGTGCGCTTCGACCGCCGGCACGGTGGTTTTGGCGGAGCGCCCAAGTTTCCGCCTTCGTGCGTGCTCGCCTTCCTCCTCGCGCGCGGCGAGCGGGTGATGAGCGAGCTGACGTTGGAGCGGATGGCGTTAGGAGGCCTTTACGACCAGGTCGGCGGGGGCTTTCACCGCTATGCGGTCGATGCCCAGTGGGCGGTACCGCACTTCGAGAAGATGCTCTACGACAACGCACTCCTGGCCCGTGTCTATCTACGCGCCTGGCAGACGCTGCGCGAGCCGTTGTTCCGCGAGGTGGCCTGCGAGACGCTTGATTGGGCGCTGCGTGAGATGCGCGGCCCCGAAGGCGGCTTCTACTCTTCGCTCGACGCCGACTCCGAGGGCGAAGAGGGACGCTTTTACACCTGGACGCTCGCGGAGTTCGAAGCGGCCCTGGGAGACCACGCCGCCGAAGCGGCGAGGTGGTTCGGGGTCACTTCCCAAGGCAACTTCGAAGGTGGCCGGAATGTCCTGAGTGCGGCCACCCGCGAGCGCCCGCCGGCGTTCGGCGAGTGGCGCGCGCGTCTCCGCGCCGTGCGCGAGCGGCGACCGCGTCCCGCGACCGATGACAAGCGCATCTGCTCGTGGAACGCGCTGATGGTGTCCGCACTCGCGGAAAGCGGCGCCGTCCTCGAACGCGACGACTATCTCGAGGCGGCCCGCGCCGCCGTCCAGTTCCTGCTTGGACCGATGCGTCCCCAGGGACGACTAAAGCGCACGTGGAAGGACGGCGACGCTCGCATCGACGCATTCCTACCGGACTACGCGCACCTGCTCGAAGCCCTGCTCGCCCTCTACGAGGCGACCTTCGAGCCGCGCTGGTATCGAGCAGCGCACCAGCTCGCCGACGAGCTGGCGCGACGTTTCCACGACCCGCAGCGCGGCGGTTTCTTTGAGACGGCGGTCGACACTCCCAGCGAGCTGCCCGTCCGCCGCAAGGAGATCGAGGATCATCCGCTGCCGTCCGGCAACGCCGCCGCCGCGACCGCCCTTTTGCGCCTCCACGCGCTCAGCGGCGAGGATCGCTGGCGCGAGCTTGCCGATTCGACCTTGCGCCTCCTCGGTCCCCTGGCAGGACGCCATCCGGAGGCGTTCGGGCAGCTGCTCCTGGCGCTCGATTTCCGGCACGGGCGGGTGCGGGAGGTGGCGCTGGTCGCCGACGACGGAACGCTCGCCCGGGTCGTGCGCGCGCGTTACCGCCCGCACGTCGTGCTGGCGGGTGGCGATCCCGACGACGTGCCACTGCTGGCCGGACGCGAGGCGCGCGAGGGGCGACCTACCGCCTACGTCTGCGAGGGCTTCATCTGCCGGGAACCGACCACCGATCCCGAAGCGCTCGCTTCGACGCTCGACGCCTAGACCGTCGCCCCGCGTCCGCTGCTCAGGCGACCGGTAGCGGTTCGCGGACAGTCGCGTCCCGGCGCACCCTCGCCGGCCACCAGAAACGCTCACCGAGCCAGAAGGCAAGCGCCGGCACCAGGACCGTGCGCACCAGGAAAGTGTCGAGCAGCACGCCGAAAGCCACCGTGAAGCCGATCTCGGTGAGGAACACGAGCGGCAGCACACCCAGCACCGTGAAGGTCCCGGCGAGCACGATCCCCGCGCTCGTGATCACCCCGCCGGTTACCGCCAGCGCGCGCAGCATCCCCTCGCGGGTGCCGAACTCGCGCGTCTCCTCGCGTGCCCGGGCCGCGAGGAAGATGTTGTAGTCGACACCTAGTGCGACCAGGAAAACGAACGCGTACAGCGGCAACGCGGGGTCCGAACCGGGGAAGCCGAAGACCACGTCAAACACCACGTAAGACACGCCTAGCGCGGCCGCGAAGCTCAGTAGCACCGTAGCCACTAAGAGCAGTGGCGCCAGCAGTGCGCGCAACAGCACGATCAGGATCAGCAGCACGACCACCAGCACGACCGGCGGGATCACGACCGTGTCGCGCGCCGCCGCCTCGCGGACGTCGCGCTCGATCGCGCTCGGTCCACCGACGAGCACCCCGGGGTCAGCTTTACGCACGACCTCGCGAAGCTTGCCGACAAGCTCGTACGCCGCCGTCGAATACGGGTCGGGGACGAGCGTAGCCTGGAGCAGCACACCCTCTCGACCACTGGCAACCGGTCCCTGCACGGCGGCGACGCCCGGCGCGCGGGCCAGTGCCGCACGCACGGCCGCGACGCGATCGGGCCGACTCACGATCACATCGGCAGGAGCCGAGGCGCCGCTCGGAAAGCTCCGCTCGAGCAGCTCCTGACCGACCACCGAGTCGACCTTCTTGCGGTAGCTGTCGCGGGTGGTCAGATCGGTCGAGAGGTTGAGCAAGCCCGCTGCCATCAGGGCCAGCACGAGGACCGAAGCTGCCAGCACCGCACGCGGTCGCCTGAGCACGAACTCGCCGATCCGGCGGAAGGCGCCGTGGGTAGCATCAGCAAGCCGCTCGTGACGCTGGCGCCGCAGTTCGTAGGGGCGGAAGACCACGCGGTCGAGCAGCGAAACCGGCGATGGGAGCCGTTTGCCCGAGATGCGGCGCACAAGTGCACCGACCAGCACCAAGGGCAGCAGCAGGGCGACCAGGGCAACCGCGGCGAGGGCGATCGTGAGGGCGACGAAGCGCGACCCCTCAACGATGTGCCGCCGCGACCACCTCGGCACCTCCTCGAGCCGCGGTGCCGTGGTCGGGGTGTGCGGTACGAACGGCCAGAACGCACGACGCCCGGCAATTACGAGTAGGGCCGGCAACAACGTCAACATCGAGAGCGCCGCCGACGCCACCCCAAGCGCACCGAATGGGCCCAGCCCAGAGGTCCCATTGACCTTCGCCAAGCGCAGACAGAAGAGGCCGGCGACAACCGTCGCAGCCGATGCGAGAACTGCCGGACCGGCCGAGACCATGGCGTTACGGGCGGCGTCGAACTTGCTGTCGGTGCGGTGCAGCTCCTCGCGATAGCGCGCGACGATCAGTAGGGCGTAGTCGGTCCCCGCTCCCAGCACGAGCACCGACATGATCGAGCTCGACTGACCGTTGACCGTCACTCCGAGCTCCGAAACAACCCAGCCGAGGGAGCGCGAAAGAACCTCTGCGGCAAGCACCGCCGCAAGCGGCAAGAAGAGGAAGATCGGCGAGCGATAGATCGCGATCAACAGCAAGATCACGAGCGTTAGAGCTGCCCCGAGCAGTCGGCCGTTGATTCCCTCGAAGACCTTGATTGCGTCGGCCGAGAAGCCGGCTCCCCCGGTCAGCTTGGCGACCAGTCCGGGCGGCTGCCGCTCGAGCACGCGCCGCCAATAGTCGACCGGCTCGAGTAGACCTTCGGTCTTGCCGTTGCCGCGCAGGTAAGCGGTGATGATCGCGGCCTTGCCGTCGGGCGAGCAGAGCGGACCGACGAACGGGCGGTAGTCGCGAGGTTGGCCGGGGACCGCGACGCCTGGCAATCCGCAGCCGGGGCGCAACCCGACCGGCGCGCGACTACCGAGACCAGCCGTCGCTTGGCCGGCGCGTTTGCCGCCCGCCACCGCTGGCCCGTCGGCCACTACCGTCGCAAAGCGTTTGCGTGCCATCAGGCGGACGTCGCGGCGGATCTTCGCGAGGTCGCTGGCGGTGAGGCCGCGCTCGCGGCGATAAACGATCACCGCGGGCGCCAGCTCGCCTCCCTGCAGACGACGCGTTAGCGCGAGCGCCCGCGTGGCCTCGGCGTCACCGGGCAGGAATGAGGTTGCTTCGTTGTCTTCGGCATCGGTGAAGCGCTTCGGAAGGTTCAGTGGTCCGGCCGCGATCCCTACAACCACCAACCAGAGAAGCGCGCAGACGACCCGCGAACGCCGTCCGCATGCGAGCGCAAAGATGCTGCGCCGCGGTGGGGTACGCGCAGCGGATCCGGAAGGGGCGATTCCGCTCACGTGGGCCGCGAGATTAACGGTTTTGCGCACTCGGCTTGTTTTCGCCCGAGCGCGCGCCAGGGTTCACGGCCGCCGCGGGCGCGGCCGCGAACGCTCCGTCAGAGGACGGGCAGGTAGCGGTCGAGCTCCCACTGCGTTACTTGCACGCGGTACTCCTCCCACTCCTGCCGCTTGATCTCGACATAGCGGTTGAAGATGTGCTCGCCGAGCGTGCGCAGGACCAGCTCCGACTCGGCCGTCAGCTCGATCGCCTCCCCGAGCGTCTCCGGCAGCTGCTCGATGCCCAGCCGCTTTCGTTCGTCGGGGCTCAGGTGGTAGAGGTTCTTCTCCATCGGCTCGGGCAGTTCGTAGCCCTTCTCGATGCCCTCGAGCCCGGCCGCCAGCAGCACGGCGAAGGTCAGGTAGGGGTTGCATGCCGGGTCGGGGCAGCGGATCTCGGCGCGCGTCGCTTGCTCCTTGCCGGGGTGGTAGAGCGGCACGCGGATCAGCGCCGAGCGGTTGCGCCGCGACCACGCGCAGTACACGGGCGCCTCGTAGCCCGGGACCAGTCGCTTGTAAGAGTTCACCCACTGCGCGAAGATCGAGGATATCTCGCGGGCGTGGCGGAGCTGGCCGGCGATGAAGCGCTTAGCGGTGTCCGAGAGGAAGTACTGGTCGTTGGGATCGAAGAACGCATTCTTGTCGCCCTGGAACAGCGACTGATGGGTGTGCATGCCGGAGCCGTTGACCCCAAACAAGGGCTTCGGCATGAAGGTCGCATGCCACCCGTACTTCATCGCGATCTCTTTGACCGTGATGCGGTAGGTCATCGTGTTGTCGGCCATCTCGAGCGCGTCCGCGTAGCGCATGTCGACCTCGTGCTGTGAGGGACCGACCTCGTGGTGCGAGTACTCGACGTGGATCCCCAGCCGCTCGAGCGCTAGGACCGTCTCCCGCCGCACGTCGGTGCCGGCATCGAGCGTCGTGAGGTCGAAGTAGCCGCCTTCATCGAGGATCTCCGGCTTGCCGTTATCCGGCTTGGCGTTCTTGAAGTAGAAGTACTCGAGCTCCGGCCCCACGTAGAAGTGGTCGAAACCCATCTGCCGGGCGCGTTCGAGGGTGCGTCGCAGGACGTAGCGCGGGTCGCCTTCGTACGGCTCGCGCTCCGGCGTGAGGATGTCGCAGAACATCCTTCCCACACCCTGCTCCTCGGGCCGCCAGGGCAGGATCGCGAAGGTCGACGGGTCCGGCATCGCGATCATGTCGGACTCCTCGATGGCGTTGAAGCCGGTGATCGACGAGCCGTCGAAGCCCATCCCGCCCTCGAAGGCATCGTCGAGCTCGGCGGCGTTGATCGAGAAGCTCTTGAGGTGACCGAGAATGTCAGTGAACCAGAGGCGAACGAAGCGGATGTTGCGCTCTTCGACGATCGCTTTGACGTCGTCGGCGGTCTTCGGCCTTTCGCTCACGCTCGGTCCCTCCGTCCTCGGTTCGCTTGTGACAACACGGGTTCGACGCGCACCTACGCGCCGTGCACCCCACGGGCGTCACGTGCGCGCGGGCAGCCCCCGCGGTGACCGCGGTCGGGCCGGCGCATCTTAGCCAGCGCGTCTAGAGCCAGGCGTGGGCCCAGCGCTTGAGCGCCCTGACCACTGGCTCCAGCGCCTGACCCTTAGGTGTCAACGCATACTCGACGCGGGTCGGCGAGTGGTCGACCTCACGCCGCTCGACGATGCCCTCCGCCTCAAGCTCCTTGAGGCGCTCGGATAGCAGGCGATCGGAGAGTTGCGGGACCAGGCGTTTGACTTCCGAGAAGCGCAGCGGGCCCTCCATCAGCACCAGGATGATCGCGCCCGTCCAGCGCTTACCGATCAGTTCGACGGCACGGTGGTAAAGCGCACAGCAGGGCTCGCGCGAGCAGACGTTCGCCGCTTCTGCGTCGAGCGCAGCGCGGTCCGCCGCAGACGCGCGGCCTGCCGCCGCAGCGCCGCCTGCCGCCAACGCTGGCGACGCCGCCCGCACTTCCCCGCCCACCCGTCCTACCCCCTGGCGTCAGGCAGCCTCGACGAGATCCCCGCGCATTCCGGTCGCCGCCTCGGCCGGCAAGTTCGCCGCGCGCGCAACCAGGCACGCAAATCGCCAAACGCCGACGTGAGCGATCGCTTCGAGCAGCTGCTCATCGCTCCAGCCGGCCTCGCGTGCCTCTTCTTGGAGGTGTTCGGGCGGCGGCCCATCACCCTCGAGCAGAGCCTTCAGGTAGCGCAGTAGCACCGCCTCGCGTTCGTCGAACGAATCGAACTCGCGCGCCAGCGCGATCTCGTCGAGGCCGAGGCCAGCGCTACGGGCGAGGCGCTGTGCCTGCGCGAGCTGGTACTCGCACCCCTCGTGGGCGGCTACCGCGACCGCGATGCGCAGCTGGGTCGCCCGTGGCAAAGCCCCGTCGCGCAGCTCCGCGAGGAACCGCGCGTAGCCGCGCAGTACCGCCGGCGCGCCTGCCAGCACGCCGACGAAGTTACTGATCTTGGCGCCGCGGGCAAGTGCCCCGCGCAGAACCGCGAGACTCCGCTCGGGCGCGGTCAGTTCGTCGTGGACGTGAAACCTGCTCTCCCGGCTCTTGGCCATCGCGTTCCACCTCGCCGCCCGAGTCATCTCACGCCGCTTATCGAGCGTGAGTCCACACGCGAGTATAGGGAGACGCTGCGGCCTCCTGACCACGCGTGGGCGACGGGACGAAGCCGGCAGAACCGTGTGCTTCAGGGCCAGCGATAGCTGCCGCGAAACGCGCTGTTGTTTTGTTTTCAGCCGCCGGGCGTGAGGTGCGCGCTACCGGCCGCCGCCAGCACCAGCAGGAGACCGAGGGCAAAAGCCCAGCCGGCGAGCCGGTGCGGCGGTCCCGCGACCAGCGTCGGCGCGCGACGAGGACGGATCCGCGCCACCTCGACGCCCTCGCGACGCGCCTCGGAGCGCGAAACCAGCCATACCTCCCGCTCGAGATCCAGCTGTGCGCGCCCGTAGGGTCCCCCGATGCGGACCGTGCGGCGCTGCTCCCGGCGCTTGCGTTCGATCGTCTGCGTGGACATCGCTTGTTGCTTCCGGCCTACGGGGTTAGCTGACGGGCTCGCGCCAACGGCGCTACGCGGCACTCCGGCCGCGACTCGCCCCGGGACCATCAGATCCGATTGGGTCCCCCGCGCTCTGGCATCGCTGCCAGAGCCTCGGCCGCCGTTCGGGAGCGGCATGGTAACACAGCATTAGAGAGCCCCGGGCGGACGGAAACTGAAGTCCCGCAGCGGGACCCCCGAGGTCGCGAGAATCGGCCCCGCCAGCTACTGACCGCGCCCGGCCACGCGCGCTACGTAGGCCGCCACCGCACGCGCCTCATCGCCGCTCAGCAGACCGGCGGGCATGCGACCTTCGCCGGCGCCGCCGATCCGGATTGCCCGCAGCACACGGGCCTCGTCGAGCGGAGCTAGCTGGTCGAGGTTCGGGCCGACTACCCCCTTCGCCTGCACCGCATCGAGGGTGTGGCAGCTGGCGCAAACCTCACGGAACAGCTGCTTACCCCGCTCGAGCTGACCCTTCGCCGGTTCGTTGCGCAGCGGACCGACGCCGCCCAGCGCGTCGTGCTTGGCGGAGATCGCGATCGCCGGGGTGACGACCCCGCAAACGACCACGATCAGCCCGATCGCCACTCGGAAGATCCGCGGTCCGCCGGTGAGGTAGGCACGACGGGCGCCGCTGGGACCACCGAAGAACGCCGCGAACGCCACCAGCAGGCCGGCGATGAGGAAAGGCAGAAGAATCGCGACGGCGGTCATGCGGACCGGCACTCTACCCGCTCGAGCGGTTTTAGAGGCAGCTCGACGAAACTAGGAGACCCCCGCCGTGGCGGGGGTCTCCCGTAGCTGGCCTGTAAGCCGGATTCTGTCGAGAGCAGCCATCCATCTCGCCCGCGCCGATCCCTGGGGACCACCGCGGACGGGGCTCCGAGGAGCCCTGCGGCCTACCTGGGGCTCGGCGGGCAGCGTCATCGCCCCTGCTTGGCCTTGCACCGGGTGGGGTTTGCCCGGCCAGCGTGTCACCACGCTGCCGGTGCGCTCTTACCGCACCATTTCACCCTTGCCGGCGGCGAGACTCACGTGCGGTCCCGCCGCTTAGGCGGTGTCGTTTCTGTGGCACTTTCCCGCGGGTTTCCCCGGGTCGGTTTCCCGACCACCCTGCCCTGCGGTGTCCGGACTTTCCTCGAGGGGACCGGTTTTCTCCCCGGTCTCCCCCGCGGCTGCTCGGCCAGCAAGAGCAAGGGTAGGCCGCTTTCGAGGGCTCGTCTAGGGCCCGCCTTCGAGGGCTTGTCCAGGAAGCGCCGGGTCGCCTCAAAGACGGCGCAACACGCCGACTACGCGACCCAAGATCCGAACTTCGCGCGACCTGATCGCCCGATGTCGGGGGTTCGCCGGCTCCAGACGGACTTCGCCCCGATCCTCGAAGAAACGCTTCACGGTCGCCTCCTCGTCACCGACCAGGGCCACCACGATCTCGCCGTTGCGCGCGGTGTCTTGGCGACGCACGACCACGTGGTCACCATCGAGGATGCCGGCGTCGCGCATTGAGTCACCGCGCACGGCGAGCACGAAATCGCCCTCGGCGCCGCCGGCCTCCGCCGGAACCGGCACGTACTCCTCGACTGCCTCGTCCGCCAGCAGTGGTTGCCCCGCGGCGACGCGACCAACCAGCGGCAAGAGCGCGGCTTCGTCGGAAGAGCGGGCGTCGCTCGTCGATACCTCTGCAGGGTGGCTTGCCAACACCTCGATCGCGCGGGGTTTGGTCGGGTCGCGACGCAAGTAGCCGTCCCGCTCGAGAGCGGCGAGATGGGCGTGCACAGTCGCCGGCGAGGCCAGACCCGTGGCCTGCGCGATCTCGCGGATCGAAGGCGGGAACCCGCGTTCGCTCAAGTAGCGGGTAATGAACTCAAGGACCGCTCGTCGCCGCGGGGGCAGCAGCGAAGCGCCGGCGCCGGCGCGCGAACCCGCCGAGGCGTCCTCTCTTTTCGCCTCCACCTCCATCGCTCGGCACGCTACCCGGGAGTACGGACGACGCCGTAACCCAGGCGTTCGGGCAGGGACTTTCGAAGAGCGCATCTAGAATGACTGGCACCACCGCGCGCCTGTGGCGGAATTGGTAGACGCGCGAGGTTGAGGGCCTCGTGGGGCGAGAGCCCCGTGGGAGTTCGAATCTCCCCGGGCGCATCGGGAGTCGGCGGCCTCACTGCCGCCGACTCTTTTGCGTTGCGCGGGTCGCATGGGCGCATGCCGGCGCGACCCGGCAGGCAACTCGTCAGGAAGCCGAGACGGCGGAGACCACCTCGCCGCTTCGAATATCGACGGTGACGGCCCCAGCCGCCGCCAGATCCGCGACTTCGACGACGTGCGAGCGCCCGAGCACCTCGCTGCGCGTCTCGCTGCCGTCGGCCGGAACGATCACCGTACGCGGCCGGTAGGTGTTGATCAGCTCCGCCACTGTCTGACTGCCCTGCTCGCCCTGGCCCTTGTGTCGCGGGCGCGTGGAGAACAAGAACAGGCGGGGATGCTCGTCGAGTTCAGCCAGCGGTTTGAGCCGCAGCTCCGCTTCCCAGCCCGGGTAGCGGAGCCGCTCGATCTCTTCCCGTGCGGCATCGGGATCATCGACGATCTCGCCTCCGATGCCCGCCACCAGCACGTAACCGGGGCCGAACGCGAAGGTGCCGTGCACGCTGCGCAACTTCGGGAAGACGACCTCCACGTTGTAGCTCTCGCGCAGATAGTTGGTGACCGGCGCGTCGTTCGGCCCAGGCACCCAGAAGACGCGCAACCCAGCTTCACCGAGCGCCCGCAAGACTTCGCGGAAGCTATCGGCTGAGCCATCGGACGAGATGTCGCCGACGAGCACCGCCGCCGCTGCGTCATCGACCGGAAGCTCGCGAAGCGCCTCGGTCAAGCGCTCTACGTCACCCCTCACGTTTGCCATGGCATGAACCAGCCTGAGACGACTGGCCATCGTCGCTACCTCCTTCCTGTCGAATGAATCGCGCGCGCGAACCACAGCGCGCGCCGCCTCGGAGGGTCCTTTCAACAGTTTGGCGAAGCGCCCGCTCAGCGTCTAAAGCCGGCGGGGATGGCGGCCGGGCGAGCTCGCTGCCCTAGCCGGATGCGCTCGCTGCCCCTTAGATCTCGCTGCCCCTAGATCTTGAGCAGCGCGATCACGTTCGCCAGGTAGAGAATTGCGATCGCGATCGTCCAGCGGTTGAGGTTGCGCTCGACCAGCGAGCCACCGCCGAGCGGGCCCTGCCCAGTGCCCACACCGAAGGCGCCCGAAAGGCCCGTGTCGCGGCCGGAGTGCATCAGCACCAGCGCGATCAGCAGCGCCGAGATCAGAACCAGCGAAGCGCTCAGTATCGCTTCCACGCAGCGCAGGCTAGCGCGTGCGCGCGCGAGCGGCCTCGATCGCATCGAGCACCGCGCTCAACTCCGCGCGCAAAGCGCGCTCGAGCGCATCGGCCCGGCTCGGCTCGAGCTTGCCGAGTTGGCGATCGATCTGCAGCTCGGCCAGCTCGCGTAAGCGGGCGTCGCGCTGCGCCTCGAGGTCGCCGAGCGCGAGTCCCGCGATCTCCGGCTCGCGGCCGTCGCGTCCCTCCTTGCGGTCGCTTGCGGCCCGTCGCGCAAGCGGGGTGAGGATCCAGGGCATCACCACCGCAAGCACCAGCAGCGCTAGGAGCGCATCCACCCCGTCAGTCACCTCGCTGCTGCAGGCTCTCTGCGGAGGCGCGGCTCGCGGCGAGCGCGGCGTAGGGAGTATCAGCGGAGCTTGTCAGCGGCGTCACCGCGGTCGCGCCGCTGTCGACCACGGGGTAGGGGCTTGGCTGCTCGGCCAGCCCGCGCACGCGCGCACGCCGGTGAGCGTCGACGACCGGCCGCCGCGTCCGCGGCCACAGCGCCAACAGCGCGCCGGCGAGGCCGATCCCGCCGCCGATCCAGATCCACGCCACCAGCGGCGACACGATCACGCGGAAAGTCGCCGGTGGCGGGTCGCGCCGATAGATCTCGGCGAGCGCTGCGATCGCGCGCAACTGCTGCATCGGCGTGGGCTCGCGCAAACGGCGGTCGAGCGCCCGCGCGACCTGAACGAGACCGTCGACGTCGGGGCGAAAAGCGATCCAAAGGTCGTGCGTGAGCGAGCTGCGGAGCGCGATCTCGCTGGTCGCCTCGCCGCCGAAGAACGACTCGATCGGGCCGGCCGTGCCGGTTCGCGCCGGGTAGAAGTTGCGTGCCGGCTCGAGCAGCTCGCGGTCACGGCCCCGCGTCACCGCGAGCCGCGCACCGAGCACCACCGGTGCGCCGGTCCGCGCGGGATCCCGCAGGATCGACGCCGTCGGCGCGAGGTAACGGATCGTGTAGCCGCCGACCTGCACACGGTCCCCTGGTCGCAAGCGCACGTCGCGCTGTTCGGGGAACGACGAGGAAACGGCGACCCCGAGCAGCAACACGGCAACACCGGCATGGACCAAAAAACCGCCGTAGCGACGACGGTTGCGCGCGACCAGCCGAGCGAGCGCCACCGGTAGTCGCTCGCCGCGCATCCGCGCTCGAGCCGCTGTCCCTCTCACAAGCTCGCTCGCGACGACTCCTGCGAGCAACGAGCAGACAGCAACCATCGCCGCTGCCGCTGGCCGCGCGAAGAGACCGGTGGCCGCACCCACCACCAGCGCGACGACCACCAGCGCAAGCCCCGGCGCGAGCGCGACAAGCAGCGCTCGCGGCCGTATGCGCCGCCAGGCGGCGGCGGTGCCGAGTGCGGTCACCAGCACCAAGGCGATCGCCAGCGGTCGGGTCGCCTGGGCGAACCAGGGCGGGCCGAGCGAAGCGCGGCGGCCGCTGAGCGCTTCGGAGACGATCGGGAAAAAGGTGCCCCACAACACGATCCCGGCGAGGCCCACCAGCAACACGTTGTTGGCGAGAAACAGCGCCTCGCGCGACAACCAAGACTCGATCCGCGCCGGGGCGCGCAGAAGCGGTGCCCGCGAGGCCACCAGCCATCCGGAGAAAGCGGCCGTGACGGCGATCAACGCGAGGAACTGAACACCCACCGTCGACGCCCCGAAGGCGTGGATCGAGCTAAGAACCCCGGAACGGACGAGGAACGTCCCAGTCAGGCAGAGCACAAAGGTCCCGCACACCAGCGACGCGTTCCAAACTGCGAACATCCGCCGCCGCTCCTGCACCATCACCGAGTGGATCAGGGCGGTGCCGGTAAGCCACGGCAGCAGCGAGGCGTTCTCAACCGGGTCCCAAGCCCAGTATCCACCCCAGCCGAGCTCCCCGTACGACCACAGCGCACCAGCGAGAATCCCGGCACTCAAAAACGCCCAGGCGGCAAGCGCGAAGCGTCGCGTTGTGGCGATCCATTCGGGGCCCGCGCGCTTCGCCAAAAGCGCACCTACGCAGAAAGCGAAGGGGATCGAAAAGCCGACGTAGCCGGAGTACAAAAGCGGCGGATGGAACATCATCGCCGGGTGCCTCAAAAGCGGGTTCAAACCGCTGCCGTCGGGAGGCACCGGTGACAGCCGTGTGAAGGGGCTCTCCCAGATCACCATCAGCGCCAAGAAAAAGCTCGCGAGCCCGGCGAGCAGCGCGATCGCACGAGGGGTCGCCTGCGGCATACGGCCGCGCGCGAGCCGCAGAGCCAGCGAGGAGTAGATCGCAAGCAGGGTCACCCAGAGCAGCAGCGAGCCCTCCTGGGTCGACCAGATCGCGGTCAACTTGTAGAAGGTGGGGGTATCGCGCGAAGACGACTCGGCGACCATCGCGAGCCCGAAGTCCGCGCGCAGATAGGCGATTTCGGCGAGCGCGAAGGCCGCCACCAGCAGCGCCGCGAGCGCGTAGATCGCGCGCCGCGCGGCGGTCAGCGCGGCCGCGTCACCACTGCGCGCCGCAAGCACCCCAAGAGCGACCCCGACGAGTGCTACGAGCAAACCGGCAAGGAGGATCCCCGAGCCGATGGGCGCCATCTCAGCGTCCCCCAGCTTGCTCGCCGCGGGACTTCGTGAACTTGGACGGGCACTTGGTGATGAGCGAGTCGCGCTCACCGACGAACACGCCGTCCCGCAGACGCCCCGACACGATCACCTCGCGCCCTTCGCGGAACGGATCCGGCACGAGGCCGCGATACACGACCGGCACGCTCGCCGTGCCCCGCCGGTCACGCAGGCGAAAACGCAGAACGCCTCCCTCCCGTCGCACCGAGCTGCGCGCAACGACACCGGTGAGCTGCACCGACCGGGCGGGCGCAGAACGTAAGAGGTCGGACGGCGAGCGCGCCTCGGTCGCGGCGCCAAAACTGGTGTAAAGAAGCACGCCCCCGAGCGCCACCGCCGCTCCGAGCGCCACGAAGAGCCGCAGCCTGCGCCTACGGGCGGGATCCATCGCAGGGCGGATTGTGACAGGGCGCGCTGCGGTTCGGGCGCGACTACCGCCGGCGACCGCCTGCAGCCCCCGCGAACGGCGCTTCCTCGAGTGCGCGGTCGACCTTTAGCGCCGCCGGCCAATTTCGCCAATCGGTCCAGATCGACTCCAGCCCGCGCCGCCGGCGGCCGTTCACAAGGACGAGCGGTGGCGACGAACGGGGTGCGGTCGCCCGAGCGGGACGGAGCGACCCCCCGGCGCGGAGCCGGTGCAACGCGCGGGCCACCGCCAAGCGACGGTCCAACGATCTCGGGCGCAGGAGGCGCCGCTGTGAAGGCCAGGGAAGGCCGCGATCCAGGTTACGGGGAGCTTCCGACCGGCGGGCCCGGGGCGGGCCCTCCCGCAGCCGACTGCAGCCCTGCCGCTGCGCGCAGCGGCCGTGGCGCTTGCCTGCGCGGGCTGCTCGGGCCCACGATCCTGCTGCTGGCGGCGTTGCTGCTGCCGGCAGTCGCCCGGCCGCGTCCCGGGGTGCGGGTGGTAGCCCACGCCGATCGCCTGCCGGCGGTGCCCGACGCCGCCTGGCGTTCGCTGCTGCCCGCACGCGCGCGGATCGCGACCGCCGCCAGCTCGACGCCCGGTGACTGGTGTGGGGAGCCGACCTTCGAGGAGTACGGCCCCGCCCGCGCCCACACCATCAAGGTCGTTTACGCGTACCCGCGCGGTGGCAGCGACCGCTTCGGCGTCTACTCCGACCTAATCCAACGCGATGTCGAGGCTGCCCGCGTGTTCTACGCGCGCGAAAGCGGCGGCACAGTGATGCCGCGCTTCGACCTGGGAACGGCCTGCGGACCGGCCTACGTCGACGTCCGCAAGGTCGAACTGCCGCGCCCGCGCGAGGGCTACCCAGCGGACGCCGCGCGCGCCGCCCTGGTACTCGCCCAGGACCTCTCGAACCTGCTCGGCCCGAACCGCGACTACCTGGTCTACGTCGACGGTCTGGCGAGCAGCGGCGACGCCACCGGCGTGGCCACGATGGCCAGCGACGACTCTCCCGGCCCCGACAATCGCGCCGCTAGTGGCGGCTTCTTCGGTTTCGTGATTGGGGACGGATCACCCGACTTCAACCGCGCCCGCACACTGACCGCCATCCACGAGTTGACCCACACGCTCGGTGCCGTGCAGGACTCGGCCCCCCACTCCACCGGCGCCGGCCACTGTTTCGACGAGCAGGACGTGATGTGTTACGACGACGGCGGACCGCGCGTCCCTCACCCACTGCCGCGCGTCCGCTGCCGCGCCAACCCGCTGCCGCGCCTCGACTGTGGGCGCGACGACTACTTCGCACCGACCCCAGCCTCGACCAGTTACCTCGCGCGTCACTGGAACGTCGCCCGCTCCCCGTTCCTGTGCGGCGAACCGGAGTGTCCGGTCAGCGAGCTCGCTCAGCGCACCATCCCCGCAGCGAAGACGCGGCGCCCCCAAACCAGTGCGACCGGCGCGCTGGCCCGTCGCTTGGCCCGCCAGGTGGCGCGCGCGATCGCGCGGCGAGGGCGTCTGCCGCGGACCGTGAGCGCGCGCTTCGTAGCACCCGGCCGCGGCGTTCTGCGACTGCGCATCGCGCTCGCCAGTCGCACCGTTGCGATCGGTAGCGCGCGGGTCGTGCGGCGAGGGCCGCTGCGCGTTCGCTTCACGCTGCGGCCCGTGCGGCACGAGAGCGCCCACGCGGCGGCCTTCGGCACCCTGCGCGTCCGCGTCGTCTTCGAGCCTGCTGCGCTCAGGCCAAGGGGCTTTAGGTATTCGAACGAACGCCGATAGGGAACGTCGATCACTCAAGGACGCCGAGCAGTGCGCACGGACGCGAGCACAAGAGGAGCAGCCACGGGCCCAACGGGGGCGGCCGCCGACGGGCCCGGCGAGGGCCGCAGCCGCCAACCCGCAGCCAAGGAGAGCGCGCCCCGTCTGACCGCTCGCTTCACCATTTATGTGTCGATCGCATTCGTGTTCACCGCAGGAGCGGCCGTCGTGTTGGCGGGCGGCTGGGCGACTTCGCGGGCGCGCGGTCAATCCGTCGAGCAGGCGCACCTGGTAGCTGAAGCGGTGGTTGCACCGGAGCTACGGGGCGTCGAGCTCACCCAACCGCTGCGAGGCAAGCGTCTCGCGCGCTTCGATCGCTTGGTGCGCCGGCACGCGCTCGTCAGCGGCGTGATGCGTCTCAAGCTGCACTCCCCTCGCGGCCTCGTTGTCTACTCGACGCGGCCGAACGACATCGGCGGTCGCTCCGAGCACCTTGAATCGATCCGCAAGGCGCTGCGTCGCGGTTCCGACACGCGCGTCACGGAGATCACCTGGCGCGGACGCAAGTACCGGGTGATCGAGACCTACGTGAGGGTGCGCACCCCCGACCGCGGCGCGGCGGTGCTCGAGCTGTACCGCGATTTCGGGCCGGCGGTGGCTGCCGAGCGCCGGCAGCTAGCGGCCTACGCCGGGACCTTCGGTGCCGTGTTGTTCCTGCTCTACCTGGGCACGCTGCCGATCCTGATCCGCGCTGGACGCCGCATGCGTGAGCAGGTACGCGCGATCGAACGTCACGCCTACTACGACCCGCTCACCGGCCTGCCCAACCGCGCCCTCTTTCGCGAGCGCATCGAGACCGCGCTGTCTGAACCCGACAGGGAGCTCGCGGTCGCCGTCGTCGACCTCGCGCGCTTCCGCGAAGTCAACGACACGCTGGGCCACCGTGCCGGCGACCGGCTGCTCAACGGTGTCGCCCGCTCGCTGCGGATGGCACTGCCCGCGCGCGACACGGTCGCCCGGCTCGGCGAGGACGAGTTCGGCGTACTCGCCCACGACGTCAAAGGGACTGATGGCGCCGCACGACTGGCGGCACGCCTGCGCGCTGCCGTCGCCGAACCGCAGCGGATCGGCGATCTGGAGCTCGAGATGGACTGCAGCATCGGCGTCGCCCTCTACCCCGACCACGGTGCCGACGCCGACACGCTGATTCGCTGCGCCGACATCGCCGTCAACGCCAGCGATAGCGCGGGCGAAGTGGTCGTCTACCACGACACGCTCGACGACTACTCGCCAGCGCGGCTGACGCTCGCGGCGGAGCTGCGCAAGGCGATCCAGGAAGGCGCGCTCAGTGTTCTCTACCAGCCACAGGCCGATATCGGCAGCGGCCGTATCCGCAGCTGCGAGGCGCTCGTGCGCTGGCACCATCCGGAACTCGGGCTGCTGACCCCCGATAAGTTCATTCCTCTCGCCGAGCGGACAGGACTGATCCGCGACCTCACGACCTACGTCATCCGCACAGCGCTCGCCCAGTGCCGTGAGTGGCGCGAGCGAGGAATCGAGCTGGGCGTTGCGGTCAACATCTCCGGCCAGGACCTGCTCGATACGGAGCTGCCGACGCGCGTCCACCAGTTGTTGGCGGAGATCGGCGTCGAACCACACCGCCTCGAGCTCGAAATCACCGAGAACACGGTGCTGACCGATCCCGCCCGCGCCCGCGCCGTGCTGGAGCGCTTGACCGAGCTCGGCGTCCGTGTCGCGATCGACGACTTCGGCTCCGGCAACTCCTCGCTCGGTTACCTGAAGCGCCTGCCGGTAGAGATCCTCAAGATCGACAAGTCGTTCGTGCTCGGCATGAAGCAGGACCCCGACAACGGCGTGATCGTCCGCTCGACGATCGACCTCGGCCACAACCTCGGCCTGCGAGTGGTCGCCGAAGGCGTCGAAGACGAGTCAGCGTGGAACGCCCTCGCCGAGCTCGGCTGCGATATCGCGCAGGGTTACCTGCTCGGCAAACCCTCGCCGCCGGAAGCGATCGAGCAGCTGGTGCGCGAGCGGGCGGTGACGTGACGCGTAGCTCAAGGCACGCGTCGATCAACGCGCACGCTGCTCAACGCACTTGGAAGCGCCAGACCAGCGGGCTGCGGTCGTACAGCGTGCCGGGAGCACCCGCGGCGATGGCGAAGCGGTGCAGCCCCTTGCGCAGCTTCCTGAGCGTGATCGTGCGTCCCAGCGGGCAGCGGTAGGGCGGCCGCCGGTCGAGACGGCAGAGCGCGCGATCGGCTGCGGGATCGGGAGAGTCAGCCGCGATGCGAGCGACCGCCCCGCGCACAATCTTCGGCAACGGTGTCGCAGCCCGCGTCTCGGGCGGCACGACGGAACGCACGAAAACGTCTGCGACACCGTTGCGATCGTCCGGAACGATCACGCCCTGGCGCGACTCGAAAGCGGCCACCCGCCCATCGCTCGAGATCGCGGGCTGCACGAGTAGCGGCGTGCGCCAGAACTCCTCGAACGGCCCCGCCGTCGGCTCGTCGAGTGTCGCCGTCCCGCCGCTTCCGATACCGCGCACGTAGACGTGCTCGCGACTGCCGAACGGCGGCGCGAGATTCTCGGCGAACGATTGGAAGACGACCGTACGGCCGTCCCCGGAAAGCGCAGGGTTGAAGCTGTCGCTGAGACCCAGGCCGTCCTTGACGGTCCTCGATACGAGCTCCGTGCGCCGAAGTTTGCGGTCGCGCAGAAAGACGTCGGTACGCCCGTTGATGTCGCCTCGCGCGAGGTTCGAGGCGTCGCTATCGAAGACCACGTAGCGACCGTCCGCGGAGATGTCGCAGACCTGCGCAAACGGGGGCGCCAGCGCCGCGTTCTGCTCACGCCCCGAGCTCGACACGCTGACCCGCTCGGTGCGCCGCCGCAAACGGTCGCGAACAAAGACGTCTTGTACGCGGTTGCGGTCGCCGGGCACGAGGTTCGAGGCGGCCGAGCTAAAACACACGTAGCGACCGTCCGCTGAGATCCGCGGGTTGGCGGAGTTGCCGTTGGCCTGGCGACCAGAGCTGGACACGCTAACCCGCTCCAGCGCACCGCTCAGCCGGTCGAACACGAACACGTCGGTCTTGCGGTTGGTGTCACCGGGCACGAGGTTCGAGGCGGCTGAAGCAAAGGCCACAAAGCGCCCATCGGCTGAGACGTCCGGCTGGAAGGAGTCGCCGTCGGGAGCCGCGCCACCCAGCGCTCGACTCGCTAGCTCCGGCGACCCGCCGCGCTTGCGCACGATCACCAGCGTCTTCTTCGTTGGCGGCAGCGGCACGAGATTGTCGGCGGCGGTGACGAACGCCACCACCGTCCCGTCGGCGCTGATCGAGGGGGTCGCCGAGACGCCGTTCGCCTGGCTTCCGTCGGCCGCCGTCGAGACCAGCTCCGCGCGGCGCGACCGCAGATCGAAGACGTAAACGTCGCGCAGGCCGTTGGTGTCTTCGGGTCCGAAGTTCGAAGCGTCGCTGGCGAACGCGATCACGCTGCCGTCAGCCGACAAGGCAGGCTCACCGCTCGCCCCGTTCGGTTCGGCGCCGGCAGGCGCGACGCGCACCAGCGTGCCGCCCCCGGGAAGCTCATCGGCGGCCGCGACGACCGGCGCGACCGCCAGCAGCGCAGCGCCCAAGCCAACCGAAAGGGCCCCGATGCGTGCTCTGAGTAACTGCGCTCGAGCATGGTCGCGGGCCTGCTCCAGAGCATGCGATCCGGCTTGCCTGAATCGCCGTTCGCGAGAACGCGAGCGCCACCCGATGGCGATCGCAAACACCCGGCGCGCCTCCCTGCCGCCCATCAATCTCGATGGTAGGAAGGATCCGCGCGAGCTGCGCCGCTAGTGGCGCCGCTAGCTGCGCCGCTGATCGCGCGGGCGGTGGCGCGGCGAGCGCTCGGGTATCGGCTGGCGCGAGCGACGGTTCGCGGTTACCATCGTTCGCAAGCCGCCTTTACGGCAGGGGTCAAATTGGAAAGGCGAGCGTCGGCACCCGGAAGGTGCCGGCGAAGGGAGGACTTAGCGGATGCCTGGGAAACATGCGCGACCACGGCGCCAGCGTGCGGCTGCTTACGCCTATGCGGCGATCGCGATCGCGGCGGCCGCGCTGGCCGGCGCCACCAGCGCCAGTGCGAGCAGCTTCGACGGTTTGAACCTCGGTCTGCCGGGCCGCTCCTCGGCGCAGCCGGCGAAGCCGGCGCCCTCGGCGAGCGAGCTGCCGCGGACCGCCCAGCAACGGATCGTGACGCCGGCGCAGCCCGCGCAGGCGCCCACGGCCGGCGCGACACCGCCGCCGCTCCACGGCACCAACCCGCACGCGCAGGGCACTGTCCTGTCGCTCGATCTCCAACCGAAGCCGGACCGACCGTTCGCCGGTGATCCGACCGGCACGGCCAACGGCGAGGAAGTCGTCGTCGGGCGCTCGCGAGCGGACCGCGCCGAAGACGGGAGCTACCGCGGGCACGTGACCGTGCTCGCGCTCTTCGGCAACGAGATCGTCGGCGTTTCGACCAAGCAGGGCGAGTCCCGTTCCGGGCCCCTCGACCCGGTGCAGAAGAACCTGCTCGACCAGGTCTGCCAGCAAAGCATGGGTCTCATCTGCCTCCAGGTAGCGAAGGTCGATTCGAGCTCCGACGCCAACGGCTCGCGCAACGAGTTCGCTCTCGCGCGCGCCAAAGTCGGGGTGCAGGGCGCACCGGTGCTCGACCTCGGGCTCGCCGAGTCGCAGGCGTCGCTCAGCGCCGATCGCACCACCGGCTGCGAGACCGCCGAGGGTTCGTCGCGTCTGGCGAGCATCGGCCTTGGTGGGCAGCTCTCGGTCGAAGGTCTCTCCTCGCTCAGTCGCTCGCGCTCGTGCGCTGATGGGACGCAGGAGCAAGGCAACCAGTCAACAGTCGCCAAGATCAACACTCCCGCTGGCGACCTCGTACAGCAGCTCGACGGCGTGCTCGGGCAGTTGCTCGGCGCGATCAGCGGGGGCGGAGGCGGCGGCCAGCAGCTACCGATCGACCCCGGTCAGCTCAACCAGCTGTGCCAGCAGGCAAGCCAGATACCGCTGCTCGGCCCGAGCCTCAGCCAGGGCTGCACGCAGCTAGTGCAGACGATCCAGGGCGGCTCGGGCGGCGGTGGCGGCTCGCAGCCGAATCCGCTCACCGACCTGCTGACCGCACTGCTCGGCGACGTGCGCGGTTGCCTGCAAGGCACACCCAACGCCCAGGCGGGGCTGCCGCCGCTGCTCACGCTGACCTGCCACGCCAACGACTCGAACGGCGCGCAGGCGGCGTCACCGTACGGCGTCCGCGAGGCATTGGCGGTGACGCTGCTCGGCGGGCAGACCCAGAACCCGTTCGCCGAAGTGCCGGTGCTCGGTCAGATCGTCGGGCAGCTGATCGGCGCAGCTCCGCAGGCCGGGCTGGTGCGGCTGGCGCTGGCCCAGGCGGAGTCCAAGGCGGCACCGGTGGCGGTGGCGAGCGCTCCGCCCAGCCAGCAGCAAGCGCAGCAGATCCAGTCGCCGCAGTCGCCGCAGTCGCTGCCGACCCCGACGCCGGTCGCCGAACAGGTGCCCGAGCTCGGTGAGCGGCCCCAGGCGGTGCCGGCAGTGGAGCGGCGTCCGGTCCGGCCGGCGCGAGCGCGGATCGCCGGCAAGGAGCTGCCGTTCACCGGTCTCGAAGTCGCGTTGATCGCGGCAGCGGGTCTGCTGACGCTGACCGGTGGACTCGCCCTGCGGCGACTCGTACCGGCCAGCTAGCGGAGGGTCATGCGGGCGCTCGCCGTGCAGTTGCCGCGCCCCTCGGTAAGGGCGGTCGTGATCGCGGCTGCGGTGGCCACGATGGCCACCGCAGCCGTCGCGCTGCTGATCGACTCCGGCGGCAACGAGCAGGCGAGCCAGGCCCCGCGCATCTCCTACGCGCCGGCACCGCCGCCGCCCGGCTGGAAGGCGCTGCGGCTGCCGGGAGCGGCGCGCCAGGCGTTCGTACCGGGGGCTTGGCGCACGACCGAGCGGGACGGGGTGGTCAGCGCCTTCGCGCCCGATCGGACCGTGCTCGTGGCGGTCGCGGCAACGCGCGCCCGCGGCGATCAGCTAGCGGCAGCGGTGCGTGAGCTGCGGCGTCGCTACGCCGCGGCGCGCCCGAGCGCCGAGGCGCTGTTGCGAATCGCCGGGTTACCGGCCGTCGCCGTCGAGGTCGCGCTGCGCACCACACGCGGCCAGCGGCTGCGGGCGCTGGTGATCAGCGCCCGCGGCCGGCGTGACCGCTACCTGATCGAGGCGTTCACGCGCAGCTCCGCGCCGCAGCCAAGGATTCGTGAGCTGCGTCGCGTCCTCGCCACCTTCCGCCTGAGGTGATGACAATGCCGGCGAAGGCGAAGGGACTCGCCGCTGCCGTCGTTTTAGCCGCCGCCTTGGCGACGCCTGGAAACGCCCTGGCGGCGAGCTTCATCAGCGGGCCACCGCCCTTCTCTAACTCCCCCGACGCCACCTTCGAGTGGCGGTCCGGAGGCGGCCTCGTGCTTGGTCACGAGTGCCGGATCGACGGCACGCGCGTGGACTGCCAGCCCCCGACAACAACCTTGCGTGGGCTGCCCGACGGCGAGCACGTGTTCACGATCAAGGATCAAGGGCTCTTCACCGACGGACCGGTCTCCTGGCGCTGGACGATCGATACGCAACCACCCGAGACGTCGTTCGGCGCGACGCCGCCGGCCTACGGGGAGTCTCGCGAAGCGCGCTTCGAGCTGCGCTCCAATGAACAAGGGGTGCGCTTCGAGTGCCGTTTGGAAGGGCAATCGTTCAGCGCCTGCGACGCGACGGTCACGCGCACTGTCGACTACGGGCTGCACACCTTCGAGGCACGGGCGATCGACCGCGCCGGCAATGTCGACCCGACACCCGCCCGCTACTCGTGGTTCGTGGCGCCGCCTGCACCACCTAATCTCGGCGGGGTCGGCGGCGGTACCGGTTCGAGCGGTACCGGTAGCGGTGGCGCCGGTAACGGTGGCGGCCCCGCTGGCAGCGTGCTCTTGCGACCACCCGAAGCGACGCTGCGCATCATTGGTTCGCGCACCGCGCGCCAAGGACGCGCACTGCGGTTCGACGCCGGCGGTTCGCGCGCCGCGGCCGCACGCATCGTGATCTACCGCTTCGAATGGGGCGACGGCACGGCCGACACCACCTACCAGCCACGCGCGATCCACGCGTAGCGGCGGCCCGGTACCTACCGCGTGCGGGTGACGGTGATCGACGCCCTTGGTCTGCGGGCGTCGTCGGACACTGTGCGAGTGCTCGTAATCGATGGTGAGCCGCCGACCGTGGCGGTCACTACTCCACGCCCCGGCGGACGACTCCGGATGGGCCGCGTGGGTGCTCGCCTCACCGGAACCGCGATCGATCGATCGGGCGTGCGCGCGGTCGAGCTCGCCATGCACCTCGTAGCGACCGCCGGCTTCCGCCAGCAGGCCGGGGCGCCACTATGCGCCTGGTACGACGGGAAACGTGGATTCAAGGTTCGCTCGTGCGCGCGACCCGTCTGGTTCCGGGCCGAAGTGCGCAAGGGGCGCTGGTCGTTCACAATCCCTCGGAGCGCCAGGATCTTCGCGGGCACCTGGGTGTTGCGGATCCGCGCGCGCGATCGTCTGGGTAACGTCGCTGACGATTTCTCGCTCCGTAAGCGGACGCTAGTGCCGTTCGAACTGCTGCCTTACCGGCGGTGACGACGGTGGACGCGAACGCGACGCGCGCGACTCTCGTGGCGCTACTGCCGTTTTCCTGGCGGTGGAGCGCAAGCCGCGGGGCGTGCGCGAAGCTGCTCTCGGCAGTGTTGACGGCAGCGCTCACTTGGCTCGGCGCGTTCGCCGGGCCCGGGTACGCCGCTTCCGTGCCGCGTGGCGCTTTCTTCACGACGGCGCCGCTGCCGCGGCCGGTGATGCTCACCGAGGCGGCGGTGCTGGCCGACGGCCGCGTTTTGGTAGCGGGCGGCTTCTCCGAGGGCGGCGGAACCGCCACGGCCGCACTTTTCGAGCCCCGCTCGCGGCGCTGGTTGCCGACCGGTCGGCTTGCCGTGGGGCGCTTCGCGCACACCGTCACGGCGCTGCCGGACGGCGGCGCGCTGGTCTGCGGGGGCTCCTCGGTCGCCGGGCCGCAGGCCGGTTACCTCAACAGTTGCGAACGCTTCGACCCTGCGGCCGGCCACTTCGGACTAGCACCGGCTTTACCGGGTCCGCGGGCGAACCACGCAGCGGTGCTGGTCCCAAACGGGCCGTCGGGTGCACCGGCGGTGGTCATAACCGGCGGGCTCACACGCTCGACACCAGCCCTCACGACAGTCGACGCCTTGACCGTCGGAGCGGCGGCCTGGCAGCCGCTGATGGCGCTTGAGAACGGCCGCTACCACCATACGGCGACGGTGCTGCCGGATGGCCGCGTGCTGGTGGTCGGGGGCGAGCGCACCGATCGCGACACGCCGCTGTTCTCGGCTGAGCTCGTTGATCCGCGCAGCGGCCGCAGCGAAGTCGTCGCACCGACCGCGACGCCGCGCGTCAACCACATCGCCGTGTTGCTGCGCGACGGACGTGTTCTGGTCGCGGGCGGCGGCACCTTCGCAACCGGCTTCCTGCGCAGCGCCGAGATCTTCGATCCGCGCACGCTCAGCTGGCGCGAAGCCGCGCCGATGCTGCACGCGCGTGGCTACGCGCAAGCAACACGGCTGAGCGACGGGCGGGTATTGGTCGTGGGCGGATTCAGCAACGACGGAGACCTCCCAGAAGCCGAGATCTACGACCCGCAGCGCAACCGCTGGACGGTCGTGCCCGAGCGCCCAAGGCCGCGCGCGCGGGGCATCGTTGCGGCGCTCGCCGACGGACGCGTGCTGTTGGCCGGTGGCCAGCGCGCGAGCGGCCAGCTGCTGCGCGACAGCGAGCTCTTCGATCCGCTCGCAACCGCCCGGCTCGCGGAACTTGTCGCGCCGCGCCGAGCGCACGCCGGCCGCACCGTCGCGATCCGCTACTGGAGCGGCAGTGCAGGACCGACGACGATCGACCTGCTCGCGATCCGCAAGCCGCCCCGGGGACGTTGCCCGAACCTCACTGGCCCGTGCGAGCTACGCCGGCTGGTGCTGCGCTTGCGGGTGCGCGATGGCGTCGGTCGCCGGCTGCACAAGCTGCCGCTTGCCCGCCGTGGTCGCGCGTTAGCGCCGGGACGTTACGAGCTGAGGGTGCGTCACGCTGGCCGCGAGGCGAGCGTGCGGCTTGCGATCACTCGCTGAGCAACCGGGGCGCGGTTCGCTGTGGCCGGCTGTGTGACCAGACGCGCCGCCGGCTGCACCACACCGCAGCCGGGTCGCGCCTTGAAGTCCGACTGAGCCGTGAATAAGGTCCCTCAAACGCTCGTCCCGGGAGCAGCGCCTCAAACGCTCGCCCCGGGAGCGGCGTCCCCCTTCCCCTACGCACCACCGCAACAGGAGGGTCCTCGGATGTCCAAGCGAGGAGATCGCTTCCGTCGTTCGCTTCCCCGTCTGGCAGCGACCATCCTCGCCGCTTCAGCGGTCGTGCTCGCAGGCGCAGCTTCCGCCGCGGCACGTCCACCCGAGCGATTCACGCGCATCAAGGGCTTCGACGAACCATCAACACCGGCGCGCTTCGACCGTGTTGGGGTGCTCGAGGTCGGTTCCCCCCGGGCACGCAACGTGCTCGTGCTGGTGCCGGGAACCTCGGCCAGCTCGACCTACTTCGTGCCACTCGCCGAGGACATCGTCCGGCAACTGCCGGGGTGGCAAGTTTGGGCCGTCGAGCGGCGCGAGAACTTGCTCGAAGACCACTCCATGTTCAACCTTGCGAAGCGCCGCAAGGTGAGCGACCAGCAGGTTTTCGACTACTACCTGCGCTGGTTGACCAACCCCTCGGTCACGCGGCACATCCGCGTGATCCCTGACGGCGAGGTCGCCTTCGCGCGCAACTGGGGGATGCGCACCGAGATCGAAGACTTGCACCGGGTGATCCTGCGCGCCAAGCGGCATGCGCGGCACGTGGTGCTCGGCGGGCACTCGCTGGGCGGCACCATCACCACCGCCTACGCGACCTGGAACTTCCATGGCCGCCCCGGCGCGCGCCTGCTCGATGGCCTCATCTACATCGACGGTGGACGGCTCGGCGAGCCCCCGTCCGAGCAGCAAGCACGGGAGCGACTAGCACAACTCGCCGGTCAGTCGCCGTGGCTCAGCTTCGGCGGGATCCCCGCCCCCTACGCCGGGCTCTTCAACACCGCCGGCTCGCTGGCGGCGCTGTTGTATCCGAACGAACCCTCGCTGGCGTACGACTGGCCGGGCCTGCCGAGCTTCCTCAAGCCGCCGGTGCGGCCCACCAATTTGGCGCAATACGGCTACGCGCTGGACACCGAGACCTCCCCGTCGGCGCTCTGGGCGGCCCAGGCGCACATCGGCAAACTGGCGCCGAGCGGTGATCCTCGAGGTTGGTTGCAAGCGGGCGAGATCACGCCGATCCGCCGCTACGCACGGATGTTCTCGGGGATCGACTTCCAAGGCCTCGACGGCACCGCCTGGTACCACCCGCTGCGGCTGACGATCGACGCGGCGGCGGTGGGCAACGGCACCCCGAATCCCGCTCAGCGCGTCTTCGACGTGCGCGCCACCGCGGGCAAGAAGCTCCCGAAACGGCTGCGGATCTACGCCTTCGGGGCGGCCGGCGGCCGTCTCGTCACCGACGCTGCCCGCCAGCTGGCTCGGCAAGCGGGCATCCCCGCCGGCAACGTCGTGCTGGTGAACCGGCAAGGCACCTACGCACACAACGACCCCGCAGGCGCCTACCCGCGCAACGACTTCCTCGCCCGGCTCGTGCCGTTCCTACGCAAGATCGCCCGCTGACGTGCCCGCGAGGCGCCGGCGGCCGCGCGCCGGCGGGGAGCGGTGGGGGCTGTCACCAGTCCCCCGAGCGTCTAGGCTGCGCCCATGCAGGCGACGCTGTTCTCGATACCGCCCTCGCATCCGGCGCTCGCAGCGAAGTTGATGCTGCGGCACGTGGGGCTCGAACATCGGGTGGTCGAACTGCCGCCCGGACTCCATCCGCCGGTCCTGCGCGCTCGCGGTTTTCGGCGCGGCACCGTGCCCGCGATGATCCTCAACGGGCGCAAGATCCAAGGAACGACGGCCATCAGTCGCGCCCTCGACGAGCTCTTCCCCGGCAAGCTCTTCCCGACCGACACCAACGCGCGTGCGCGTGTCGAAGAGGCCGAAGCTTGGGGCGAGCGCGAGTTCCAGCCGGTGCCGCGTCGCATCTTCCGGTGGGTGCTGGCACGCGACGCGGACGCCCGCGCGGCGCTCGCCCGCGAATCGAAGATGCCGCTCGCGAACTTGCAAGCACGGGCGACCGCGCCCCTGGCGCGGCGTTTCGCAGCGCTCGTCGGCGCCACCGACGAGCGCGTTCGCCAGGACCTCGAGCACCTACCGGAGATGCTCGACCGCGTCGATCGCTACATAGCGGAGGGGGTGATCGGCGGCGACACGCCCAACGCCGCTGACTTCCAGATCGCCACCACCGTGCACGCGCTGATGCGCTTCCCGCAGCTGCGACCGATGATCGACGAGCGGCCGGCGGCCGAACTGGCGCGGCGCGTCGTCGGCGAGCCGGCGCAAGCGCCGGTGCGCGTGCCCGAAGAGTGGCTACCCGCGGGCGCCGCCAAGTAGCGTCGGCCGGCAAGACCGCCTAGCGCCCGCGGGCACCACCGCTAACGCATGTTGCCGGTGTGACCGAGCGAGAAGCGGCCGGGCTGCGGCCAAACGCAGAGGCCGTGCGGTCCCGAGCCGACGCGAATCCGGTGGACCAGACGTCCACTGCGGGTGTCGATCACGTAGACCACGCCGTGGTAGCGACCGGACAGCCAAAGCAGGCGACCGTCGACTGAGAGGCCGCCCATGTCGGGGCTACCCCCGCCCGGCAGCCACCACTTCTTAAGCGGGCGGCCGGTCGCCGCCGACAACACCGAGATCGAGCCCTCGCCGCGGTTCGAGACGTACAGCACCCGCGCATCGCGACTCGGGTAGATGCCGTGCGCGCCGCGCCCAGTGCGAACGAAACCGATCTTGCGCAGGCGCCGGGCGTCGATCACCCAGACACCGTCCGAGGCCATGTCGGCGACAAAGAAGCGGGTGCCGTCCGGCGAGAGTCGCACGTCCTGCGGCATCGCCCCCGGCCGCAGCGTGAGGTAGCCGAGCACACGGGGACGCACCGCGTCGAACGCCACCATGCGACCGCTGAATTCGCACGAGGCGAGGCCGCGCCGACCGTCGGCGGTGAAATTCGATCGGCACAAGCGCGTTGCCGACGTCGCTCGCGACCCATAGGCGGCGCAGATTCCACGCGGGAACGACGTGCTGCGGCTCGGCCGGGACCGGGAACCGAGCGACCATCTGAAAGCTCCGCTGGTCGATCACGTCGACGGTGTTGCTGCGCGAGTTCGGCACGTACACGAGCCGCCGATCGTGTCGCACCGCGGGCGCCAACATGCGCGCCCCGGTGTGCGCGTAAACGTTCAGTCGACGAGGCCCCCGAGGAGACCCGTCGGCGCGCCCGGTGACCGCGGCAACCGGGTCTCCGAGCGATCGTTGCGGCGCCTGTGCGGGTCGCGCGCCGTTCGACGACCCACACGCCGCAAGCCCGGCAGCGAACAGCAGGAGAGCTGCAGCCGATCGGTAGCTCGAGTTCACCTCCACCTCCTTCATGCGCGCGGGAGTCGCAACTCGAAGCGTCCTGGCGGACCCGGACGGGCAACCACGTCGCCTCCCGCAGCCCGTGCCAAGCGGCGTGCGAGGGCCAAGCCGAGGCCGGCACCGCCGTGATCGGTGTCCGCCTGCGAACCGCGTCGACCCGGTTCGAAAACCGCTTCGACCTCGTCGGGCGCGACGCCGTCGCCGTCGTCTACAACCGCCACCGTCGCTTGTTCGCTGCCGCCCCGCACGATCACCCGCACCCGGCGACGGCCGTAGCGGCAGCCGTTTTCGACGAGCGGGCTGAGCGCCCGCTCCACGAGCTCCGGTTCGGCGGCTACCAGCACTCGTTCAGGTGCCGGCTCGACCTCGATGTCAACGCCGGCGCGAGCCGCCAGCGGACGGTGCGACTCGGCCACCGCGGCCGCGCACTCGCCGAGCTCGCTGCGGCCGTGCTTGAGCGACGTCTCGGCGCGTTCGGCCGTCAGCAGCGCATCCAAGCAGGCGCTCATTCGGCGTGCTGACTCGAGCACGTCGGCCAGCGCCCGCCGGTAACTATCGGCTTCCCGCTGGCCGCGCAGCGCTAGTTGGGCCTGGGCGATCATCCCCGCCAGCGGCGTGCGCAGCTCGTGCGCGAGCTCTGCCGAAAACCGTTGTTCGCGACGCAGGCTCTGCACCAAACGGTCGAGCAGACGGTCGAGCGTAGCCGCCAGACGGGTCAGCTCGTCGCGCGGCTCCCCGAGCGCGAAGCGCCGCTCCAGGTCGCGCTCCGACCACTCCGCGGCGCGGTCGGTCATCCGCGCTACCGGGCGCAACGCCGCCGCGATCAGGTAGCGACCAGCGGCGGTGATCGCGGCCACCAAGAGCAGCGAGAAGAGGATCGAACCGACGAGCGTCTCCTCCCGCACTCGCTCATATGGGTCGAGCGAGACGACTGCCACCGCCCGCCCGACCGCGCGCTTCCCGACGCGGATCGGCTCGGCCGCCAAAAGCACGTTGATTGTCGAGACCTTGATCGTCGAACGACCGCTCCTCGCCAGCTGGCGGGCCGCCTGCTCGTCGACCGGCGCCGCGCGCGGGCGCACCAGCTCGCGACCGTTGGCGAAGATCCACCCCGGTTGACCGACACCGGCGCGCGTCTCCGGCCGCAAGCGCTCGCCCGAAGCGAGCTCGGAGGCGGCAAGGTCGGCCAGGGAACTCGCGCGCTCACGGGCGAGCGCCGTGGCGTCGCGGTTGAGCGTGACGCTGAACACCAGGTTGAAGGCGGCGGTCAACACGGTGAGCCCGACGATCGCGCCCGTCAGCAGCGCGAGAGTGAGGCGCGTACGCAGCGTCAAGGGGCGCATCAGGCGTCGGAAGTTTCGACTCCCTGAGCCTCCTCGTCGCTCTCTAGTCGATAGCCGATCCCCCGCACGGTGTCGATCCTCGCACGGCTGCCGAGCCGCTGGAGCTTGCGCCGCAGCCGAGCAACGTAGACCTCGAGGGTGTTGTCGCGGACGATCGCGCCCGCCGGCCACGCCGCTCGGACGAGCTCCTCGCGGGTCGTCGTACGGCCGGCACGCGTGAACAGCACGCCAGCCAAGCGGAACTCGGTGGGCGTGAGCCGCTCGCAGACCGAGCCGCGGCTGATCGTGAACTCCGTGGGATCAAGCTCGAGGTCGGCGGTAACCAATCGCTGCGGCGTCGAAGCCCGGCGCAACAAGGCGCGGATCCGCGCGACCAGCTCCTCGAGATCGAAGGGCTTCGTGACGTAGTCGTCGCCACCGGCGGCAAAGCCGCCGAGCCGATCAGGCAAGGCATCGCGGGCCGTGAGAAACAGCACGGGCGCTGCGATGCCGCGCGCGCGCAGCGCCTGACAGACGTCGCGGCCGTCGGAGTCGGGCAGGCCGATGTCGATCACGAAGAGGTCCGGCCCGACCGCCTCCGCGAACTCCAGCGCTCCTTGGCCGGTAGCGGTCGCCAGCACGCGCATCCCCTCCTCCTTGAGGGTGCGCACGAGCACTTCGCGCAGCACGCGGTCGTCCTCGGCGACCACCAACAGCGGTGCTGCGACCTCGCTCGTACCGACGTTCCCAACCGACATCGCGCTTCAACGTAGTGAGAGCGCGTCGGGGCCGGCCCGCGGGCCGGCCCCGACTGGACGCAGGAGGACTCCTTACCGCCTGCGCAAGCTGCGCTCGGCGCTGCTCTCAGACGCCCCGGCGGGTCTTGCCGACCGCGCGGCGGTAGTAGCGACGCACCCGCCGGCGGTGGTGACGACGCACCCGACGGCCGTTGTTGTGCTTGACGGTCGACCGCGGCGAGGCGTTCTTGCTGGGCGCAGTTGCGGCGACCGCGCCACCGGGCGCTACTCCGCCAGCCAGCAGAGCGAGCGCCACCGTTCCGATCGTGAGCTTGCGCAGCCGTTGCTTGGCGTGCTTCATGAACCTGCTCCTTTCACTTGCCGATGTTCCGTCGACTGCGACCTGAGAGCCGCCTGTCGCGGCCCGACATCGACGGTGACGGCTGAGGCTGATTCCGACCTGAGCACTGACCGCCGGCGCGATTCAGGTTTTGTTCAGCTCGCGTCCGTAGCTTGCGGGCAGGCCGTGCGGCGCACACAAGCCCAGCCGCAGCCCGTGCGGAACCACCTCGCCGCCGGTGGCTGCCGCCCAGCAAAGTGAGCGATCGACGCCGACAATCACCCGCCGCGCCCCAGCGCCGTACGGCGCTGGTGCTGTCTGCGGATGTCGGCGAGGGTCACCTCGCGAGCGCACGTGCCCTGGTCGCCCAAGCGCAGGCGTGGGGCGGGCCGGACCTCGTACACCGCGACGGTTTGCGCTGCTTCGGGCGGATCGCAGCGTTCGTCATCCGCGAGGGCTACCGCGTGCAGCTGCGGTACGCACCGTGGACGTTCCCGATCCTCTACGCGCTGTTCATGCACGTGCCGGGGGCCCGTGCGCTCGGCGCGCGGCTGCTCTACTTGCTCGGTCGCCGACGCCTTGCGGCGCTCATTGCCCAGGAGCGCGCGGAGGTCGTGGTTTCGACCCATCCCGCGTTGACCGCCGCGCTCGGCGAGATGCGGCGCCGGCGACGTCTCGAGGTGCCGGTTTGCGCGGCGATCACCGACTTCGCCGACTGGGAGATCTGGGCGCACCGCGGCGTCGACCTGCACCTCGTTTGTCACGAGGTGGGCCTGCGCGCGGTCGAGCGGATCACCGGTCCGGGTGGCGCTCGCGTCGTCCGACCACTGGTCGCTCCGGAGCTTTTCGAGCGCGTCGATCGCTCGCGTCTGCGTGCCGAACTCGAGCTGCCCCAGGAGCGACCGCTGGTCGTCGTCTCCGGCGGCGGATGGGGCGTCGGCGACCTCGAGGGGGCTGTCTGCGCCGCTCTCTCGCTCGATCGCGCGTACGTGGTGTGCGTCTGCGGACGCAACGAGCAACTGCGTGCGCGCCTCGCGGCTCGCTTCGCGCGGGAGGAGCGCCTCCGCGTGCTCGGCTACACCCGCCGCATGCGCGACCTGCTGCGCGCGGCCGATGTCGTGGTGCACTCCACCGGCGGCGTGACTTCGCTCGAGGCGATTGCCTGCGGCACCCCCCTCGTCACCTTCGGCGCGGACTTCGCGCACATCCGTATCCACAACCGGACGCTCTCCGCGCTGGGCCTCGCGACGGTGTGTTCGACGCGAGCCGAGCTCGCCGACACGCTCGCACGGATGCTGACGACCGACGCCCGCCCAGCGGCTCCCCCGCTAGCCGCCGCCGACGAAGCGCCCGCGCTGCTCGCACAACTGACACCGCGCGTGCGGCCGTTGCCACTCTGGCGGCTCGCGGCCGCGCGGGCGGCCACCTCCGTGGCGATCTCCGCGGCGCTCGCCGCCTGGCTTTTGACGACCGATGACGCGCGCTGGGCGACCGATCGCGTGCCGGCGCTGCGGCCCACGGTGGCCGTCGCCGCGCGCAGTCCGATTACACCCACGGTGGTCGAGGCGCCACGCACCGCGCTCGCTCCGCTCGGCCGCTTGCTGAGCGCGCACTGCGGAGCACTGTCGGTCGCGGTCGACGGGGTGCCGAACACGGCCGACGTCGCACGCCTGCACAGCGAGCACATCAGCCTGGTCCCAACCCTCCACGCGCGCTCCTCCCTAAGCCTGCTCCACGAGCGGCGAGCGCTCGCCCGGGCTGCCCGCCGGCTGGGACTGCGACGCGGCTTCGGAGTGCTGGTGACTGGTCACAGCGTCGCGCCCGTGCACTACCTGCTGGCGCGCTCGGTCGGCGGGAAGCCGTTCGCCGGTGCCGTCGAGATCGATCTAACCGGACTACGTAGCCCGCGGGCGCTCGCGCACCTGCTCAACCGGCGTACGCGCGCCGCGCGCCGCTCCCACCGGATCGTCGTCTTGAAGCTTCACGACGGCTCGCCGGCGACGCTCGCGGAGCTCGCAACGGCGCTTTCGCGGCTCGGGGTCGAGGGCTCCTTGCACGCGCCGCTCGTCGCATCCACCACCGCCGCCAGGGTGGGTAGCCGCGCGAGCGTCACGACCGCACACACGAGGATCGCGAGCCCCGCGACCAGGACAGCCACGCCGGGTCCCTGCGCGGCCGAACGCTCGTGAAGCACCGTTACCCCGAAGACAACAGGGACAGCCGCCTGCGTCGCGAACACCGTGGGGCAAACGCGCGACGCCGGGCGCTCCTGGAAAGCGCTCATCTCGGCCAACGTCGCGAGCAGCGAGGCGACGCCGGTCGCGAGCGCGTAGACGCCACCGGCAAGCAAGGCGCCGGCGGCCAGACGGTCGCTCATCAACTTCGTGGTGATCGCCGAAAGCGCGAAACCGGCGCCCGCGGCGAAGGGAGCGAGCGCCGTAGCGGGTCGACGCACGAGCAGCGGCAGCACGGTCAACAGCGCGAGCGTCCCGATACCGACCGACAGCTCGAACGGAGCGTAGTGCACGAAGCGCGGTTCCTCCCCCGGAGAACTGGCGGCCAGCAGGGCAACGCCGACGACCAAGCCGAGAACCGCCAGGACCTCGCTCACGCCGACCGCCTCGCCGAGGCGCCGGTGGCCGGCCCACAGCAGCACCAAAAGCCCGAGCGCGAGCACTGGCTGCACCACCGACAGCGGCGCCAGCGCCAGGGCGAGTGCGTTGAGCGGCCACCCCGCCGTCACCAACGCCGTCGCCAGAAGCCAACCGGGGCGTTTGGCAAGGCGCACCAAAAGCGATGGCCGCAGCGAAAGTTCGACCGGTTCTTTGCGAACCTCCGCGGCTTGCGGAACAGCGCCGGCGTTGTAGAAGACGGCGGCGAGCGCCGCCAGCAGCACACCCTCGAGCTGATGCATCACTGCGATGGAGCGTAGAGCGCACCGATCCCACGGCATCGCGCTGGCCTTGAGCGTCGCCGGGGCGACCGCCTGGCTTTACCACGCCGCTCCAGCGCTGGCCGCCCCCTTGGCCGCGCTGCGACACCAACTGGGTGTGGTCGACACGGTGCCGGGCGGCCGCGTAGCGCTCACCTTCGACGACGGTCCACACCCGCTGGCGACGCCTGCGGTTCTCGCCACGCTCGCCGAGCGGTCGGCGCCTGCGACCTTCTTTCTGGTCGCCGAGCAGGCGCAGCGCTACCCCCACCTCGTGCGCGAGATCGTCGAAGCCGGCCACCGCGTGGCCCTGCACGGCTTGCGCCATCGCAACCTGCTGCGGCTGGGACGCCGCGCGACCCGCAACGACCTGCTGCGGGGCGCGGCGGTGCTCGAGGACCTCATCGCCACGCGCCTGCGGCACTACCGGCCGCCGTACGGCGTCCTCAACCGTACGGCCCTTGAAACGGCCGCCGAACAGGGCTGGACGGTCTGGCTTTGGCGGCGCTGGGGTCGGGATTGGGAGGCTCAGGCCACGGCGGCGACCGTCGCGCAGCGACTAACCGCGGGGTTACGAGCTGGCGACGTGCTTCTGCTGCACGACTCCGACGCCTACGCGGCGCCCGGGTCGTGGCGGGCGACCGTCGGGGCACTGCCGTCAGTCCTCGACATGCTCGAGGCCCGCGGCCTCGAGCCGATCGCGCTACCCGACTGAGATATGGCCGCACAAGGGGTAGGGGCAAGCACCTGGGGAAGCCACCTGCGGGCAGCCGTGAGCGCCGCCGCTGTTCGCCGCCCACGCGCTGCGAGCGACCCGCGCGTGGTCCTTCTCGCCCTCCTTGCGTTTGCTCTGCTGCTGCGTCTAGGGGCGCTGGGCGAGAGCTTCTGGTACGACGAGTCGTACACCGCCTACATCGTGGCGCAGCGTCCCCTGCACGCGCTCGAGCTGATCCCCGCGACGGAGTCGACGCCGCCCCTCTACTACGCGATCGCGTGGCTTTGGGTTCAGCTCTTCGGGGGCGGAGAGGTTGCTCTGCGGTCGCTCTCCCTCGTGGCCGGCCTCGGCACCGTCTACGTGCTCTACCTGCTCGGCCGGGAGCTCGCTCCGGCGGGCCGCGAGCGCGCCGCGGCGGCGACCTGCGCCTTGGTCGGCGCGAGCTCCCCCTTGCTGGCGTGGTACGCAAGCGAGGCCCGCGCCTACGCGCTGTTCGCTCTCTGGTGCGCTCTCGCCACGCTGCTTTTCGCCCGCGCGCTGCGCGAACCGAGCAGTCGAGGCCTTTGGTGGTACGGGGCGACGGCTGCGGCCGCTCTTGCCACGCACTACTTCGCGGTCTTCGTGATCGGCCCCCAGCTCGTCCTGCTGCTCGCTCGGCTGCGCTGGCGCGGCGCCTGGCGAGCGCTCGCGCTGCCGGCGGCGAGCGGTCTGGCGCTCGCCCCGTTGGCGCTCGCCCAGCTCGGCTCGCGACGCACCGACTGGATAACCGAGTCGCCGCTAACGGAACGTGCCTGGCACGCCTTGGTCCACTTCGCGGCGGGCTTCAAGCCACCGCTGGTGCCGGCACTGCTAGCGCTGCTGCTTTTTTGGGGCGGCGTCGGCGCCGTCGCGCTGCGTCCGCCGCGCGACCTCGACCCCCGCGCGCGCACCGTCGCTTTGCTCGCGTTGGCGGGCATCGCGAGCTCGCTGGTGCTCGCGCCGCTCGGGCTTGACCGTGTGCTGACCCGCAACCTCCTCGGCAGCTGGCCACTACTGGCGGTCCCCGCTGCTCTGGCGGCGCTCAGCGCGACGGGCCGCGCGCGGCGCGCGGCGGTCGCGGCACTGGCCGTCTGGTGTGCGCTGAGCGGGCTGCTCACCGCGCGGATCGGCAGCCACCCGTGGTTGCGCCGCCCCGACTGGCGCGAGGCGGCCCACTTCGTTGCTTCCGGAGACCGTCCCCAGCTGGTGGTGGTACCCGCTTACCCGCACCTACTGCCGCTGCGCATCTACCTCCCCCAGCTGCGACGCGCCCCTGCCGGGCGCGTCGCCTACCGCGAAATCGATCTGATCGTGCCGCGCGGAAGCGGCGGTGACGGCTGCTGGTGGGGAGCGCTCTGCAACCTCCCCCGCGCACCGCTACCGCGGCGCCAGCCGGCGGGCTTCCGGCCGGCGCTCGTGCGCAGCGCGCACGGGCTCGTCTACGAGCGCCTGCTTCCGACCCGACGCGGCGTCGAGGTTTCGGCGCAGGAGGCGCTGCGGGTCCTCGCCCCGCCCGGTCCGAACGGTGCCTTCTGGCAACGCGGCGCCGTCAACGGGCGAAAATCACACCCGGGTTCAAAAGACCGCGCGGATCGAAGGCGCGCTTGACCGCTCGCATCAACGCGATCTCGCGCTCGCTGCGCACCAGACTCAGGTAACGCGCCTTGGCGGTGCCGATGCCGTGCTCGCCGCTGATCGTGCCCCCACACGCGGCCGCCAGGGCGAGCACCGCTGCGTCCACCTCCTCTGCCTCCGGCGGCGGCCCGAGCACGTTCACATGGACGTTGCCGTCAGCGAGATGACCGAAACAGAAAACGCGCGTGCCCGCGCCGAAGCGCTCGCCGACGAGCGCGCGCAAGCGCTGGTCGAACTCGGCCAGTCGCGACGGCGGCACGGCGACGTCCAGTTTGTGTGGCACGCCGGTGCGTGCCAGCGCCTCCGGCACCGCCTCGCGGAACCGCCAGAGGCGCCTGCGCTGCCTCTCGTCGGTGGCGAGCACGGTGTGCTCAGGCGCCCCGCCGGCGCGCAGGAACGCCGCCAACTGGTCGACCTCGGCGGCGTCCCCACCCGCCTCGCATAGCAGCACCACACCGCCGTCGCGGAGCGCTGATCGCAGAGGCTCGGGCGGCGCCAGCGCCAGGCGCTCGGCAACCAGTGCCAGCGACGACGAGCACATGAACTCGAGCGCCTCGAGCGCGGGGACCCGCTCTTTGAGCGCGAGCGCTAGCTCGACCGCTCGCGCCAGACCGTCGAGCGCGAGCAGGGCGGTGGCGCGACGGCGTGGACGGCGCACCAACTCCCAGGTGACGGCGGTGATGATCGCCAGCGTTCCCTCGCTTCCCACCACCAAAGGCGCCAAGCGGTAACCGGCGTTGTCCTTCGGAGCTCGCGGCGCGAGCTCGACCAGCGAACCGTCGGCGAGCACTACCTCGAGGCCCCGCACACGGGCCCGCGCGGTGCCGTAACGGAGAGCACTGTGGCCGCCCGCGTCGCAAGCGACGAGGCCGCCCACTGTCGCCGAGTCGCGGGCAGCCAGGTCGAGACCGGCGGCGAGCCGGTGCGGGCGGGCCAGCGCGTCGAGCTCGGCCAGCGTCAGGCCCGCGCCGACCCGGACGCTGCCGCTCGCCCGATCGACCTCGCCGCGTCCACGAAGCCGCTTCAGCGACACCACCACCTCGCCGTGGCGGGCGATCGACCCGCCGACGAGACCGGTGTTGCCGCCTTGCGGCACGACGCCGACCCCATGCTCTGCGGCGACGCGCACCACCGCTGCTACTTGCTCGGCGTCGGCGGGCACCACCGCCGCTGCCGCCCGCCCCCGGAAGCGGCCGGTCCAATCGCACTCGAACGACGCGAGGCGGGCGGGGTCGCTGATCACGTGTGACGAGCCGACCGCCGCCGCCAAAGCGGCCACGAGCGGACCGCCCGCCCGCCCCCGCGCGCTCGCCGTCGGCGACCTACGCATGCGCGCCGCCGGTCGCGTATCTTGGTTTTCGGGGTACGAGCGACCGGGCCGGCGCGGCTCGGCGCGACGAGGGCAGGGGTATGAACCGACCGACAGTGAGCGGCGCGCGGATGCGCGTCATCCGGTTTTTCCTCTTCTGTGCCGTGCTCGCCGCATGGGCTCTGACCGCTGGGTCAGCGTACGCACGGGTCGACTCCGTCTTCGGAGGTCGCGTCGCGTGCACCGCGAGCGGAACGATCCGCGTCTGCAACGGCAGCTCCTCGAATCTGGTTCCCACCTTCGACGGCGTGCCCTTGGACGTGACGGTCGCCCTACCGGCTGAGCCGACGGGCGGCACCGACGGCAACTACCCGCTGCTGATCATGATGCACGGCTGGGGCGGGCAGAAGCTGTCGGTCGACGCGCTGCGTCCCTGGGCGGAGCGCGGCTACACGGTGCTGACCTTCACCTTCCGCGGCTTCGGCGAGTCGTGCGGCGCGCGCGCGCCCAGGCGCGCCTGACGCAAGCCGCCGCCTGCGCCCAGGGCTACATCCGGCTGATGGACACCCGCTACGAGGTTCGCGACGCGCAGTACCTGGCGGGGCTGCTCGCCGACCAGGAAACGGCGCCCGGCGTCGGTCTCATCGATCCCCAGCGGATCGGTGTAACCGGCGTCTCTTACGGCGGCGGCGCGTCGATGGCGTTGGCGGCCCTGCGCGACCGCGTCATGCGCCTCGACGGGTCGTACATGCCCTGGCGCAGCCCGCAGGGAAAGCCGCTGCGAATCGCCGCCGCCGCGCCCGAGATCCCGTGGAGCGACCTCGCCTATTCGCTGGTGCCGAACGGTCGCACCCTCGACTACGTCACCGACGCTCAGTACGGCCAACCGGTCGGCGTGATGAAGCAGTCGTACGTCAGTGGCCTGTTCGCGCTCGGCCTGGCGAACGGTCAGTACGCACCGCCGGGCAGCAACCCCGAGGCCGACATCGTCACGTGGTTCGCCCTCCTCAACCTCGGCGACCCGTACGACGCGAACCCGCGCGTGCCGGAGATTCTCGAGGAGGTTCGCAAGCACCACTCCTCCTACACGATCGATGACTCCGAGCCGCCGGCGCCGCTGCTGATTTCGAACGGCTTCACCGACGATCTCTTCCCGATCGACGAAGCGCTGCGCTTCTACAACCGCGCGCGAACACGCCACCCCGACGCCTGGATCTCCCTCTTCTTCCTCGACTACGGGCACGCGCGGGGCCAGAACAAGCCCGCCGAGGTCGCCCTGCTGCGCGCCCGGCAGCGCGAGTTCTTCGATTACTTCCTGAAGGGGGAGGGCTCGGAGCCGCGCGCCGGCGTTGACGTGGTGCCACAGACCTGCGGCGCGAGTTCCGCCGCGCCGGTCGCGATCCACGCCGACAGTTGGGCGCAGCTAGCGCGCGGCGAGGTGCGGTTCCACGACGAGGCGGCGCGAACGTTGGCGTCGGTCGGCGGCGACCCGACGCGCGCAGCAACCTTCGACCCGATCGCCGGGAAGGGCGCCTGCGCGACGGTGCCAGCCGACGATGACCCGACGACTGTTAACTACCGCCTCCCGACGGTCGCGGGCGACGGTTACACGCTCGCCGGATCGCCGACCGTGATCGCCGATATCGAATCGCCGGTGCCGGGGGCGCAGCTCGCCGCGCGGTTGCTCGACGTCGCCCCCAACGGCAGTTCGACGCTGGTCGCCCGCGCGCTGTACCGCCCGGATCCCTCGGGACGCCAGGTGTTCCAGCTGCACGGCAACGTCTGGCGCTTCGCTCCCGGGCACGTACCGAAGCTCGAGCTGCTGCCTCGCGACGCTCCTTACGGTCGGCCCTCGAACGCGCCGTTCACGATCACGATCTCGAAGCTCGAGCTGCGCCTGCCGGTGCTCGAGCGTCCCGACTGCCGAGTGATCCTGGCGCCTGCGGCGAAGCTCCTACCGCCCGGACAAACGCTGGCCCGCGACTTCGCGGCGCTCGCCGCTTCCCCGGATCCCTGCACCCCGCCGGCGTCTGGCGGTCCGGCTGGCGGCGCGGGCAGCCCGCCGAGCGGCGGTGGTGGCGGACCTGTGGGCGAGCAGCCGGGCGGTCCGCCCGGGGGGCAGCCCCCGGGCCAGACCGCGGACAACCCGAACCCCGGTGAAAACAAGCGCCCACCGAACCCCGCACCGGGCGGTCGGCCGCGCGCCGAGCGCACCGCTCGCGCACAGGCCCCGGCATGCGTGGCGCCGCGCGCTCGCGTCAACGGGCGCAGCGTCGGCCGCTTCCGGCTCGGCGCCACGCTCGGCGAGCTGGTGCGGGCGATCGGTCAGCCGGCGGACCAGCGTGGGCGTCTGGCGCGCTGGTGCGTGCGCGGCACACGGTCGCTCGTGACCGTCGCTTTCGATCGTCGCGACCGCGTGCGAGCGGTGGTGACGAGCGCTCCCGGTCACCGTTACGGCGCGCTCGCGCCGGGCGCAAAAGCACCGCCCGTGCTTCTCAAGCGGGCCCGCTCGGGACCCTTCGGGACGCGCCTTGCGCGACTCTCCACACGCGCTTCGATCTACGCCGTATTGCGACGGGGTCGGGTAGTGGCAATCGTCGTTGGCGACCGCGGCGCGATCGCCCCCGCGCTCAGCAGCCGCCGGTAAGCGCCGTGCTGGCAAACCCGCGGGCAACCGACAGCCGGGCGGCGAGCTGGCGGCTGGCGGTCGCGGCCGCAGCCGCGGTCGCGGCTTTCGCCTGCACGCTTGCAGCCCCGCCAGCGGCAAGCGCGGCGCGTCCGGCGAGTGCGGCCCGCTCGCCGCTCGGTGGACTCGCGCCCGGCGTGCCAGCGGCCGCGTTGCGCCCCGAACCAACGCTTGCGAGCCCGCGCGGCTGGCCGTTCCCTGGGCGCTTCCCGCGGACCTCCGGCAGCGGCCGGCTGAGTGGCGGCGCGCTGCTGTGGAGCGACTTCATCTACGACGACCATGGAGCCGCCGGAGCCGGCCCCAATCCGACGCCAACGAACCTCGCTGCGAGCAACGGCAGCTACCGCTACCCGAGCGGTCCGGCGCACAACAACGGCGCCGACGTTTTCCGCGTGGCGATCGGCTTGACGCGGGAAGCGACTTGGTGGCGAGTCGATTGGAACACGCTCGCCGACACGAGCGTGCCGATCGCCTCGTTCGCGCTCGATACCGATGGCGACCCAAGCACCGGTGCGGCGAGCTGGCCTGGCATACCCGGTCTCGAGGCGCGCGGCAGCGAGCTCGCGCTGGCGATCTCCGCGCGCGGCGCCTGGCTGGTGCGACCGGACGGCACGAGCACGCCGGTGACGAGCCTCGGCGGGAGCCTTCACGTCGACCGCGCGGCCCGTTCGTTCTACGTGCGCCTGCCGCGCCGTCGCTTCCCCGTAGCGGGAACCTGGATCGTGCGTCTCGCCGCCGGCCTCGCCACCCCCGACGGCCGCTCGTTCGCGGCGGTCACTAACGATCGCGGCGCGCTACCGGGCCAGCCACCCGTCTACGACCTGGGCATCCAACCGGCGCGGCTCGAGCCGCTGCGCGGCAACTTCTGGATGGAGGACGCGCAAGCGGCGGCGCTCGCCGCCGGTGACGCCGGCCCCTTCGCGACGACCGTCCGCTGGCGCGACCTCGCACGCCGCATCACCACGAGCGCGGCGCCGCCATCCGGGTACTCCAATCGGTGGTACGTGTCGTCGATCGCCCCGGGCGAGGGCGTGGTCGCCGACTCCTCGCCGACGGGCGATCTGCGACCGAACTTCCTCGGTCGCGTACAACCGTTCGGCATCTGGGTGGCGCATGACCTCGACCGTCGGCGGCCAGCGCAACTGGTGTTTCTGCTGCACTCGCTGGGTGTCCAACACAACCAGTACTCGGCGCTGAATCCGCACTTCGTCGAACAAGTCTGCGACCGTCCCCAGACGATCTGCGCGAGCCCGCTCGGTCGTGGTCCCGACGGCTGGTGGCTGAACGAGGCGGAGCTCGACTTCTTCGAGGTCTGGCGCTCGCTGGCCCACGACTTCCGCCTCGACCCCGGCCGCACGATCGTCGCCGGCTACTCGATGGGCGGCTTCGGCGCCTACCGCTTCGCGCTCGGTTACCCGGATCTCTTCGCCAAGGCGGTGGCGCTCGCCGGGCCGCCGATCGTCGGTATACGCGTGGTCGAAGGTCTGGAAACACCGGCGAGCGCGGACGGCCCGCGCGTCGATACCGCACCGTTGGTGGAGAACGCCCGCTGGGTGCCGTTCTTCATCGGTCAGGGGGCGATCGACGAGCTCGTTCCGGTGACCGGTGTGCTCCAGCAAGTCGACCGCTTCGAGCGCCTCGGCTACCGCTATCGGTTCGAGCTCTACCCCGCCAAGGACCACCTCGCCTGGGCTGCCGAGGACGCGTTCGAGGGGGCGATTCGCTTCATCGACCGCAGCTCACGCAACCGCGCTCCGGGCAGCTTCGTCCTCGTCATCGACCCGAAGCTGGCGCGTCCCGACCTCGGCGTCGGCGCCCAAGGCGCGTGGTGGCTCGGTGACGTGCGCGCGCGCTCGCCCGAACTGGCGCGCATCGAGGCGCGCTCGGGCCTGTTCCGTGATCCGTCGGTCGAGTCGCAGCGCACGGTCGAACCGGTGTCGTATCCGGGTGGGTCGAACGAAGCCTACGGCAGCTTGGGGGCAGTGCTGGGACGCATCGGAGAGCAGTTGGGTGGGCTCGTGCCGGCGCCCGCCCTGGCCGCCGACCCGACGGCCGGTGTGCGCGTCGAGCGCCGGTGGCTGTTCGGTCCGCCGCAGCCGCTCCGCGCCAAAGTAGTCAGGGCTGTCGACGCAGCGGAGTCGACGACGAGCGCTACCGCGACGGCAGGTAGACGCTGCGCCCGACAGCGATCGCGACCACGCGACCCTTGCGCACCAGCACGTAGACGCGTCCACGCCGCGTGATCCGGAAGGCCCGCAGCCGCGTGCTCGCCGCGGACCGAGTGCCATAGCGCGCGCCTGGATGGAGCCGCCCGAAGCGGTGACCGCGAGCGCTAGTCACGATCGCCACCGCCCGGCCGCCGCGACCGGCGAACACCACGTCCACGCGACCGCCGCCACGCACACACCAGCTCGCTGCCCGCTTGCCGCTGGCCACCGGCGGACCGATCGTGCGCTGCAGCGAGGCCAGCGTGGCACCGAGCCGGAAGCGCCCAAGACCGAGTTTGGTGACCCTCGCTCTGGCGCCGACGCAGCGGCGCGCGGAGCGGCCGCGCCGGCGCGGCGCTGGCGCGGGCACCGCGCGACCGCGATTAGCCCCAGGTGCCCCTTGGCCGCCGCCGCCCGTGCCGCCACCCGCGCCGCCGTTGTTGCCGCTAGGGCCGGCGCCGTTGCCGCCCGTGCCGGGCGGCGGCGGCGAGACCTCGACACCGCGGCGGGTGTCGACGACGGCCGGCAAACCGACGTTGCCCTGGTCGTCGACCGCCCGCACCGCGAGGTACCGGAGGGGCTGCGTAGCCAAACGCAGAGCGACCCTTTGACCGGGAGCGCCAACCTGTCCCTCGAACTCCAGGCTGCGTGCCTCGGCGAACGACGCCGGTGTGATCGGCCGTGAGTCGGTGCGCACCTCGTAACGCAGCGGGCGCCCGCAAAGCAGGTCGTCACCGGGGGCCGCGAAAGCCAGTGTCTGACCGGCGAACGAGGGATCCTCAGGTCGCCCAGGCGGCACCGCGTCGCGGCGGGCGTCGCCGGAGTTGGCGGGGTCGTGATGGAAACGCGGCCACGAGGCCGCGGCGCAGGCAGCACCAACGGTGCGGTAAGCGAACAGGTAGCCGTCGCGGGTCCCGCCGATCACCACTTTGCGCGCCTCGGGATCGGTCTCCCGCTCTCCGAAAGTACCGATCGTCGGGTTCGCCACCGTCCAGTCGCCGGTCACCTTCGGCCAACCCGTGAGCCGCTGTCCGGTGGCGCTGAAACCTTGGAGGTCGTGGTGCGCGGTTCCCGACACCACTTCCTCACCGGGCGTCGACGCAATGTCACCAAGCGAGGGTCCGGTCAAGAACTGGAGGTCGTTAACCGCGGCCGGCCAACCGGCTGCCAGCGTGCCCTGCGCGCCCCCGACATCCCAGGCCGCCAGGTAATCCTGGCCAGCCTGGTACTCGGGCAGCGCGACGTCGAGCGCACGCTTTAGGCCGGCGACCGGCGCGAGTAGCGCCGCGCGCCCCGCCAACTCGCCGATCGCCGGGTGACCGAAGGCCGCGAAGAACGGCTGGTCGTCGACGACCGCTCCGTAGGTCTTCAGCGGCACGTCGCGCCCACCGACCTGCCCGAGGCACGACTTGCCGCTCGCATCGAGCAGGTACGGCAGGCCCGCGGCCGGCACAACACCAACGCGCGGCGTCTTCGACGAGCCCTGGCAGGGCAGCTCGCCGATCACCGGATAGCCGCTGACGCCCTCGCCCACCAGCGGCAACACGCCGGCTTCCAGGATCCCGATCTTGAACGGCCAGCCGTCCAGCCAAGGATCCGGGCCGCGGTTCGGGTCGCCGTCCTGGTCGCCGCTCGCGCGGATCGCGTAGACCCGGCCGTTGGCTGGCGAGAGCGCCGCGCCGAGCGGTTCGTAGAGCGCCTGGTCGAGTCCACCGGCGTTGAGCGGCCCTTCGTTACCCGCGCCGGCGGCGTAAGACTCGTTGGTGCCGACGACGATCTCCGGCCTGCCGTCGCCGTCGAGGTCGCCGACAGCTGGTGTGTCAATGATCGCCCCTTGATCGAGCAGCTTGCCGACCTTCGCAAGATCGAAGAACGGCCGGTGGGTTACGGGGTCGATCGCCTGCGGTCCATCGATCAGCTTGGAGCGATCGACCACCACCACCGGCCAGCCGCGCACCGCCTCGCCGTTCGCGTGCCAGGCGTAGACGTGGCGATCCATCGCCGCGGCCACGATCTCGAGGTCACCGCGCGGGTCGCGGTCGATGTCGGCCAAGACCGGCGAGGCGAGGAAGCTGCGTACCGGCCACCCGGGGAGCTCACTGCCATCGCGCCGGAAGGCGTGAACGAGGCCGTCGGAGTTGGCCACCACCAGCTCGTTGCGGTTGTCGCCATCGAGGTCGGCGAGCACCGGCGAGGCCTCGACGTCACCGCCGAGGGCGATCGGGAAGTCGGGCAGCAAGTCGCGGTCGCGGTGCAGGAAGGCCTGCCGGCGGTCGCTGCCGGTTACGGTCACGCCGCCGCTGGTCGACTCCGCGACGACCTTCACCACGAACGAGTACGGCTCGTCGTTCGGTCGCCCGATGTTCGCCGGCGTGCCGGGGTTCGGCGTCTGCCCGGTCGTGCCGCCCTCCGGCCCGCGGAAGTCGCCGGCATTGGCCGGGAACAGGCTGCGTAGGCGGGCGATCGGGACGGTCGCCAGCACGCCCTCGATCGAGCCCTCCCGAGCGGCACCGTCACACGGTCCGCCCTGGCCTACTTCGACGAAGTCCCCGTCCGGCGCCTCGGTGTCCTTGGGGTAGGCGCCGGGCGCGACAAACACGCGACAGCGGACGGTCCCCGAGCGCACCGCCACCGTCCCGCGCACGACCAGCGCGTCGGCACCCGGATCGACGAACTCGAACCAGCGCGGCGCGGATATCTCGACCTCGGGCGGTAGTCGCGGAGGCCCACCCCCTGCCGGCAACAGTTGGCGCAACGCCCGCTCGACGTTGACCCGACCGTAGCCGTAGAACTGGTCGTGACCTTTGCGCGCCGGGTAAGAGAGAGAGGGGCGGCGTGGTCAGGCGCGGAGCGAGACCGGGCGATGCCGTCAGCGCAAAGAAGGGGTCGGTGCAGCCGGGCGGCGGCGGGGTCCGTCCGCCGCACGACGGCTCGATCGACGCGCCGCTGACCTGGTCCTGAGCGAAGTTGACGTCGTCGGCTGCACCCTCGCCGCCGAAGGTGCCAGAAGCGAGCAGTTGCCGAACCTCGTTGGGCGTCACCAGACACGGCCGCCCGTCGGTGCGACGACAGCGCGGGTGGGGTGCGAGCCGACCGGCCTCGTGGGCGTTCAACGCCGCCGAGTAGACGAGCCCGGCGATGCCGGCAGCACGCCCGGTGGCGTCCGAGGAGCAGGAAACCGAGGGAATCGCGACGGTGATGCGCGAAGAGAAGTTCGTGCAGCCGTTGAACTGCAGGTAGCTGGTGTAGGCCGCTTGGTCGGCGACGTCCGGGTGCGTGACCGAGTTGACGACGATCGCGTACGGGTACGAGGACGGCCAGTTGTGGTGCTGCGCCGCCTCGTCGGCCGCCGACAGGATCGTCGTCACGCCGTGCTCGTAGGCGTAGCGCACCGCCTCCTCGCCGAAGCGCGACTTGTTGAGGGTGCCGAGCGCGACCTGTACGACGTCGACGCCGTTGTCGGCCGCGTAGATGGTGGCCAGCGCGAAGCGGTTGACGTCGGCGATGAAGCTGGTGCCGACGCGGAGCGGAACGACCATGCAGTTGGGGCAGGTCCCGAGATCGCCGCCGTTGTCGGCCTCGGCGGTCGAGTCGCGGGCCTCGCCGGTTCCGTGGCCGTACTGAACGTCGTCGAAGGGATCGTTGTCGTCGTCCAAAAAGTCCCAGCCGACGATGTCGTCGACGTAGCCGTTGTGGTCGTCGTCGACGCCGTCGGAGAACGCGATCAGCAGGTCTTGGGGATCGAGCAGCGGCTTGCCGTTCTCCACCGGACCGACCCCGCGCGGCGGCGCCGGATCGACACGCGAGTCGCACGCGTAGTCGAGCACGTTGAAGACACCGTCGCCGTTTAGGTCCCAACTTCCCGCGCGCGGTCGCAGCGTCGCGCAGGGCAGGCTCGCGGCGTCGGTGGGCTCCGCGCGGTCGGCGCGCGGCTTTGGCACCTCGCCTTTCGAGAGCCGCACCTTGAGGCGCAGGTCCTTCATCGCCGCCAGGTCGTTCCACTCAATGCCGGAGTCGAGGACGGCGATCGAGACGTCGGGGCGGCCGGTCGTCAACGTCCACGCTTGTGGCGCGGTGCGCGCTGCGTCGACCAAAGAGGCACCGCGCACACCGTTGAGCTCGCGCCGATCGAGACGCAGCGGGTTCGGCTGGAGCGGCGAGCGGTCAGGCTCAGGCGTCGCGGCGTACATCCATACGCGCTTGCCGGTGAGATCGTTCGGGACCGGCGCGGTGGGCGGCAGGCGGTAGCTGCGGTAGTCGTCGGGGGGTCCTTGCGGCCGGTAGGGAAATTCGGCGTGCGCGAGCGCTGGCGTGGCGGCGGCAAGCGCCGCGGTGACGCCGAAACCTCGCCAAAAGACGCGCGCACGGCCGCGCAGCGGCCGTGAACGCACACGCTTGTAAAGCCCGCCAGGCCGCCGCCGGCGGGCACTGCCCCTGCCCATCGCCACCGAACCTAAGTGGCGCCAACTGCGGCGTCAAGGAGTAGGCGACGGGCGGCGGCTTTACCGCTGGGGCGGTTGTTATGGGCGGTTCTTAAATGGGCGGTTCTTAAGCAGGTCCGAAGACCGCGCGTACCGGCGGGTGATCGGAAAGCTGCGCGCCGCGGTCGCTGGTCGGCGGTGGCAGCGGTGCCACCCGGCCCCGCGCGAAGCCCCGCACGAGAAGATGGTCGAGGCGCGCACCGGCCGCGTAGGCGAGACCGTGCCTCAGCGCCAGCTGGCTGACCAGCGAGCGCTCGAGGTTGAAATCCCCGCCCACGATCAGCGGGCTAGTGTCGGCCCAGCGCCGAGCCGCTGCCAGGGCACGGTCGAGGTCGCGTGCCGCTCGCTGGCGGCTCGAAGCCTCGGCGTGCAAGTTGACGAGCCAAACATCGCCGCCAGCCACGGCCACCCGCACGCCGAGCGCTAGACGTCGCTCCGGCAGCCACCGCAGTAGCAGTCGCCGGCGCGCGGCGATCGTGCCGCGGCGGACGAGAATCGCGTTGGTGCCGCCAGCCCACGAGCCGAGCAGGTCGGGGAGGCGCCGGGCGAGCAGGCGGCGCAGTGGCGCTAGCTCGTGGCGCGCCGTCCGCACCGCCGCGTAAGCGTCGGCGCCGACCGCGCGGGCTAGCTGCCGCGGCCACCAATGCGGGACCTCTTGCAACAGCGCGACGTCCCACTGCCAGCCAGCGAGAGTGCCGGCGAACGCCTCGAAAAGGTCGCGCCGCGCGGGCGGTTTGGCGCGACCGAAGAAGAGGTTCCAGGTGACCACCGTCAGCGCTCGCGGCGGCCGATCGTCGCCAGCTCGGCCGCTCGTCACGCGCGGACGAGGCGGTAGCGGGGCGGCCAACCACGCACCTCGAGCGTGGCGCCGGTGAGGTCGACCTCGTCACTGGCGAAGGCCGACAGCTGTTCGTCGGTGGCCTCGCACACCACCCGCCTACCGTCGTTGAGACGCGCGATCACGGGCGCGTGCTCCGCCGTCCCGTCGGGCGCGCGCACCACCGTCCACCCCTCGACCCGCGCGCGCTCCGCCAGGGGCTCCGGTTCCCGTACGACCGGCAGCGCGGAGGCGTCGATCCGACGCTGCTCGACGCTGGTGTCGGCGCGAACGAAGCCGCCAGGCGGTGGCGAGGAGCCGTAGAGCCCGTAGCTGTGCTTGGTGAGGTACCAACCGAGCGCTCCCACCAGCGCCAACTGCCGCCCTTCGGCGCCGCTCAGCAAGCGGCAGACGGTGGCGATCGCGTGCGTCGAGTAGTTGTTGCCGGGGCCGCCGAAGAACGGCAGGCCGCCGGTCACCGTCGGCGGTACGGCGTCGACGCCGCGGCCGTCCGACAGCGCCGCGAGCGCGTCGAGCGCAAGCTCTACCGCAACCGGAAAGCACGAATAGAGGTCGCGGTAGGCGACCTCTTCCAGCTGCACACCCGCGGCGTTGAGGGTTGCCCCGGCGGCGAGCTCGATCCCGGGCGAGCGCCACAGCTCAGGGCGGGCGCTCGGCTCCCAGACGTCCGTGGCATCAGCTCCCGCCCACACGAACACGGCCTGCTCGGCGAGGCCCAGTCGCCGCGCCTCGGCGAGCGAGCAGACCAACAGCGCCGCCGCCTGGTTGACGCGCGGGTTGGCGCACATCCGCTTGGTGTACTGCTCGCAGACGAGGCGGTTGTCGGGTCCGGGCAGCGCGATCTCGCGGGCAGTGAGCGGTGTCCGCGACCAGGCGTAAGGGTGGCGAGCGGCGACCTCGCTAAACGGCGCGAGCAGCTCCCCGAGGGCCGCCCTATGGGCCGCCGGACGACGCCCGAGGCGGGCCGCGTAGGCGCTCTCGAGGATCGCGTAGACGTGCAGCGGGAGGCCGAGCCCGATCGCGATCTCGGCCGGTCCGACGCCCGGGCGCGGGTCACCAACCAGCGGGTCGGGGTCGCCGCCGGTGCTCGCCGACGGCTGCCCATCCTGACCGCCACTCGCCCCCGCCCCGGCCCCCGCCAGGGCTTCGCCGCCGGCGATCAGGGTTGAGCGCAGACGGCCGGCGGCGATCTCGGCGGCTGCACGCGTGACCAGCCACTGCGGGCCGTTGCCGCCGATCGTCGTGGTCTCGCATCGGCGGGCACGCAGACCGAGGCGCTCGGCGAGGTCGCTGGCGGGCCGCGGCCCCCCACCCGCCAGGATCCCCAACACGCTCACGCGATCGACCTCGCTGGGTCGCACGGCTGCCGTGGCCAGCGCCTCCTCGCTCGCCTTGGCGACCAGCGACAGCACCGGCGGGCGCTCGGCGCCGCGCACACAAACTTCGGCCCACGCGGCCACCACTGGTGTGCGCTCCGCCTCCACGCGGGCGGCAGGTTAACGGCGACCGGCGGCGGACGCGCATCGCCCCGCTCGTTCGGTCGACCGCCACGGGAGTCCGCAGCACCACCGTCATGAAGGTCCAAAAGAGGATCCTGAGGTCGAGAGCGAGCGACCAGTTGCGCAGGTACATGCGGTCGAGACGGAACTTCTGAGGCAGGATCCGCTGCGCGTACTGCGCGAGCGGGTCGGCGGCTGCTAAGACGCGATCCTCCGCGGCGAAAGCAAGCTGAGAGAGGCACGCATGCGCATCAAAGCTCGCTTCACCGACGGTCGGCAAAGGCTCGAGCGAATCCGCGTCGTGACCGTAGTCAGCGAACGGCGCCGACTGCCAAGTGCAGCCCAGACGCCCGACGTTCAGGTTCGCGCGAACACGCCGGCCGGCTCCGCCGAGCCGCCGACACCGAAACTAGCGGCGAGCGCCTCGGCAGCAACCGCGGCACCAACTCCGCTGTCGAAGCCAGAACCGGCGCCGGTATCGACGCCACCGCAGGCGCAAGTGCCCCCGGCACCCCAGCCCGCGCAGGTTCCCGCGACCGACGCCGTGAAAGACGTCGCGGGCAACGCCGCTGGCGTCACCGCGCTCTAAGGGCCCCCACCGGCGGCGTCGCCGTGAGCCACTGATTGAGCGCACGCACCCCGGCGTGCTCGAGCTCTGCGATCTCTTGTACCAGCGGCAGACCGGCGCGGTGCCGCGCAAGCGGATCGTCACTCGCCCCGCTCCGCACCACATCGGCGAGCCTGCGCCACCGCTCCGCGAGCGCGTGATAAGTCGCGGCAGCCGACGCCAGCGTCTCGTCGCTGAGCCACCGCGCCGCATCGTCGAGAAACTCGGCGTACAGCGAGCGGAACATCGCGCCACCGGTACCAGCCTTGACGATGAACACGTAGAGGCCGTCGAGCGCCGCGGCCAAGCGATTCCCAAACCGCGCAGGCCACCGCCGATAGTCGCTTGCAAACAGATCGACGCCGTCGAGACCCACAGCGCCCTGCACCCCTTCGAGCAGGGGCGTACCTGCGCCGCTCATGTTCTCAACCGTGCGGCGCAACGCCGCCCGGACGGTGTCGGCTACTGGCGGCAGCGCCGTGGGCCAGCGCATCAGCCACGTGGCGTGCCGGTTTGGCGCCGGAAAGGCACGAGAGTTCCGGGCCCGCGCCAGTGACTCGAGCGAACAGCGTTGGATCTCGTCGCGGTCGTTGTCGGCGACCCACGCCACGCCGGCCTCGTCGTCGTAGCCGCAGACGACGATGTCGTGCATCGTGTTGTGCATCCGCACGCGCAGGTACTCCAGGTGCTTGATGTCGGCCCAAACCATCGTCGGCCGCCCCGCATCGAGCTCCGCACGCAAAAGCTCCCACCCCTCCTGCGGATCGTCGGTTTGACGAAAGTCCAAGGCGATCCCGAGGTGGCTGCACACGTCCCGTTCTAGGTCCGCCGTGCGCCCGACGAGGTAGATCGGCGGATCGATCTGCGGCACCACTAGGTAGAGACAGCCGATGCCGCCACCGAGTCCGAAAACCGCACCCTCCGACAGCGGGTAGCCGGAGTCCTCGTAGGTGAGCCCGTGGAACTCGAGCAGGTCGCGCAGGGCCCCGGAGCCGCAGTGTCCTGCACGACGGTGTGGGAAAGGAATCCGAACGCGCGTCATAAGAGCCGGTGACCTCCCTCCGACCGCCTGTCGCCCCTACTCTCGAAAGGGGCAGGATGGCAGATCAGTTGACGGTGAGTCGGGCAGCCGAGGCGCTGCTGGCGCGGGGGCCCGAACTGGTCGATCGCATGACTACCGCGATCGCCGAGCGGATCCCTGCTCTTGCGGTCACGGAGCTGCGCGAGCTCGTAACCACGTCCTGCGAGGCCAACCTCACCTCGGGGCTCAGAGCGTTGCGCCAAGAACGCTTCGACTTCCCGGACGAACTTCCGGAAGCGGCGCGGCGCCTGGCGGAGGGCTGCGCGCGACTCGGTGTGCCTCTGACCGACCTACTGCGCGCCTACCACATCGGCCACGAGCTGGTGCTAGACGAGTGGCTGACCGAGCTCGCGGCCGCCCCGCTTCCGACGGCCGAGCGCACGGGAGCCCAACGCGCCGGTTCGGTGTTCTTGTTCCGCGCCGTCGACCGTTTGACGACCCTCGTCGCCACCATCTATACGCGCGAGCGCGAGCGACTCTTGCGCTCTCGCGAGCAGCGCCGCGTGCAGCTCGTCCGTGATCTACTCGGCGGCGAGGAGATACCGGCCGAGGTGCTGGAGCGGGACCTTGGCTACGACGTCTCGCTCACTCACATCGCGCTCGTCCTGCGCGACCGCGAGCCGGAGCGACTGGCGCGCAGGCTCGCGCAGGGGCTCGACGCCGGTGCGCTGCTGGTGGTCGCAATCACCCCCGACTCGGCGTGGGCCTGGATCGGTCGCATGCGCCCGCCACCGGTCGCCCGCGTGGCCACCGCGGTGCGCGCGGCGCTGGCTCGCGAGCCGTCCTACGACGGTCGTGCGGTCGGCATTGGTGGACCCGCCGGCGGCCGGCCAGGGTTCCGTCTCGCTCACCGCGAAGCGATTGACGCATTCGAGATCGCGGCGCGAGCCGGTGAGCCACTGGCGGTTTTTGAGGACGTCAGTTTGGAGGCGCTGGCGCTGCGCGACCGTGAGCTCGCGACCCGCTTCGTGGCTCGGGAGCTCGGACCCTTGGCAGCGAACGACCGTCGCTCGGCAGTGCTGCGAGCGACCCTCAGCGCCTGGTTCGAGAGCGGTCACAACCAGTCGGCCGCCGCGTTGCGCCTGGGCGTCCACGAGCACACGGTCGCCTACCGGTTGCGAAACATTGAGCGGCTGCTCGGCAGACCACCGCGCGAGCGGCGGGCGGAGTTGGAGGTGGCGCTGCGCCTCTGGCCGCACGTCGCCGACACGTTTGTGGGAGCGGCACAAGGCGCGCGCCGCCGTTTGGGTAGCGCGCACTAGCCCGCGACGGCGACGCCTACCTACGCTGCCCGCGGGCCGTGAGGGAGACGCTCGCGGCGCAAGCGAGGGCTCGAGGAGGTTTATGGGAGGTCAGCGCAAACCGCGCGTGCTGGCGATCGACGCCGGCGGCACGATGACCGACACGTTCGTGGTTGACGAGCACGGGGAGTTCGTCGTCGGTAAAGCTCAGACGACCCCGCACGACGAATCAGTCGGATTCATGGCGTCGGCGCGCGATGCGCTCGCTCAGTGGCAGCTGACGCCGGAAGAGGGGTTCCCGCAGATGGTGTCGGGCATTTACTCCGGCACCGCGATGCTCAACCGCCTTTTGTCGCGCAGCGGGCGGCGCGTCGGCCTGATCGTGACCGCCGGCCACGAGGACTACCTGCGCCTAGAGCGAGGGATCCAAACCTGGCTCGGGTTCCCCTACTCCGATCGCTTGCACATCGCGACGCACCACCACAACCCGCCGCTGGTGCCGCGCGATCGGATCTTCGGGGTACGTGGTCGGATCGACGTGCTCGGGCAGGAGGTGCTGCCGCTGCGTGAGGAGGACGCACGGGCGGCCGCCGAGGCGCTGCTCGACGCCGGGGTCGAGGGGATCGTGATCTGTCTGCTCTGCTCGTATCGCAATCCCCAGCACGAGCTGCGGGTGCGCGAGATCGTCGAGCAGGTGAAGCGGGAGCGCGGCGTCAACGGCACCGTACCGGTCTACGCCTCGTCCGACTTGTACCCGCTGCGGCGCGACCTCCCGCGCCTCAACACGACACTGATCGAGGCTTACGCCGCGGAGCCGTCGCGCGAACAGCTGCGCCGCGTAAGCGAAGCGGTACGCAAGGCCGGGGCGCCGTTCGAACTGCGGGTGATGGCGGCACACGGGGGGACGGTCTCGATCGAGGCCAGGGAACTCGCACGCACGCTCGTCTCCGGACCGATCGGTGGCGTGATCGGCGGTCGCGCGCTCGCCGAGCGCCTCGGTCTCGCGAACGTGTTGTGCACCGACATCGGCGGCACCAGCTTCGACATCGCGCTGATCACGGACCGGCACGTCGAGGTCAATCCGACGCCCGACATCGCTCGCTTCCTCCTCAACCTGCCGCTCGTGCGGATCGACTCGGTAGGTGCGGGCACCGGCTCCTACGTGCGTCTCGACCCGAACTCGCGGCGTCCGCAGCTCGGCCCCGACTCGGCCGGTGCGCGGATCGGCGTGTCGTGGCCCGCCGGCGGTGTCGAGACGATCACGATCACCGACCTCGACGTCGTGCTCGGTCGCATCAACCCCGAGTACTTCCTGGGCGGACAGATCGAGCTCGACCGTGAGCGCGCGTGGTCGGAGGTGGAACGCCAGCTCGCGCGTCCGCTTGGATTGCCGGTCGAGGAGGCGGCGAGCGGGGTAATCGAGCTGTTCGAGGAGACCCTCAAGAACGAGGCGGTCGGGCGCATCCTCGGCAAGGGCTACTCGCCCGCCGACTATGCGCTTCTTTGCTATGGGGGCGGTGGTCCGCTGCACGTTGCCGGCTACACACGCGGCGTGCCCTATCAGCGCGTCTTGGTGCCCGCGTGGGCGGCCGGCTTCTCGGCCTTCGGGTGTGCCTGCGCGGACTACGAGTACCGCCACGACCAAACCGTCGACCTGCCGGTGCTGCCGAGCTTCGACGACGCCGGCCGCGCCGGCATCGGCGCCCTGCTCACGCAGGCGTGGCGCGCACTCGAGCAGAAGGTGACCGATGAGTTCGCGAAGTCCGGGGTGCCGCGCGACCAGATCGAGTTCCGGCAGGCGGCGCGAATTCAGTACTACGGACAACTCAACGACATCGAGGTCGTTTCACCACACGACCGCGTCGATGAGCCACCGCTGCTGCAAGATCTGCTGGCGCGCTTCGAGGAGGCTTACGCGAAGGTCTACACGCGTTCCGCCCGCTCGCCGGAGCTCGGCTTCCTGATTACGCAGGCGGTGGTCACTGGCCGCGTCGCTGTTGAGAAGCCGCGGCTGCCCGACCTCCCGGAGGTCGACGGCGTGGCCCAACCAAAGGGTGAACGCCGCGTCTACTGGTCGGGCGAGTGGCTAACCACTCCGATCTACGAGCTCGACGAGCTCGCCCCCGGCCAACGAGTGGAGGGACCGGCGATCGTCGAATCACCGTCGACGACGCTCGCCCTCCCGCCTGCCTGGCGAGCCCGACTCAACCGTCATCGAATCTTCGAACTGGAGGTGCTCTGAAATGGCCCGGATCGTCGAGGCAACACGCGAGCTCGAGCAGCCCGAGCGCCCTGCCATCGGCTGGGACGGGCGCACCTTGCGCGCGATGTTGGAGGAGTCGGAGCGGCTGCTGCGTGAGACCGGTCACTACTGGGGTGTCGAGCGACTGAAGCTCAAGGAAGAAGATCCGATCGGCTACGAGAAGCTGTTCTCGCGGGTGCGCGGCGGCCTCGTTTCGGCGCGGGAAACAGCGCTCAACATCTCGGCCTCGCCGATCGTCCGCGAGCTGGGCGAGCTGTGCTTCGCGCTCTACACGCCCGAGGGCGATTCGATCGCCCTGTCGACGGGGATCATCGTGCACGTCCACACGATGTCGGACGCGATCAAGTTCATGATTCGCAACGGCTGGGAGGACAACCCGGGCATCCGTCCGGGCGACATCTTCGCCAACAACGATCCGACGATCGGCGACGTCCACAACGCCGACGTGCAGACGATCGTCCCGATCTTCTGGGACGGCGAGCTAATCGCCTGGGCGGGGGGCGTAACGCACGTGCTCGACATCGGCGCGTCGACGCCGGGTGGTGTGCCGGTGGGCCCGACCACCCGCCTGCACGACGGCATCGACCTGCCGTGCATGAAGGTCGGCGAGAACGACGAGTTGTTCTCTTGGCACCTGCTGCGCGGACAAAAGCGCAGCCGCGCACCGATCTACTACCTGCTCGACGAGCGCACGCGACTGGCCGGCTGTCACATGATCCGTGACGCCGTCGAGCGCTTGCTCACCGAGGTCGGACCGGACCGCTTCAAGCAGTTCATGCGCGAGGTGATTGAGGAGGGTCGACGCTCGTTCAAGGCACGCATCCGCGAGATGACCGTGCCCGGCCGTTACCGCTCACCGGCCTTCTTCGACATCACCTTCGCCGACAAGCAGCAGCTGCCCGCGCACGCCCGCCGCGACTTCATGATGCACTCGCCGTTCGAGGTGCGAATCGGCGAGGACGGCGTCTACGAGCTCGACATGGACGGCTCGTCGGCGTGGGGATACCACTCGATGAACTGCACGCCGTCGGCGATGCAGGGCGCAATTTGGGTGCAGTTCACGCAAACGTTGATCTGCAACGACAAGGTCAACGACGGCGCCTACTTCGCAATCCGCTCGAACTTCCCCGAGGGCACGATCGCGAACCTTGGCGACGCCGATGGCTCGACCGGCATCGCCTGGGCTTTCCTGCAGCCCGCCTTCACCGGCTTCCCGCGGACGCTTTCGCGCGCGCTGCAAGCGCGCGGCTTCGTGGAGGAGGTGATCGGCGCCTACTCCTGCTCGGGCAACGTCATCCAGGGCGGGGGCATCGACCAGTACGGGCAGTCGTCGGCGATCATGAACTTCGAGATCGCCGCTCAAGGCATGGGCGCCAAGTGCGTCCTCGACGGCACCGACTTCGCCGCCGCGATGTTCAACCCGGAGGGCGACATGGGCGACGTCGAGGCGTGGGAGCTGATCTCGCCGATGATCTACCTCTGCCGCCGGGTGAAGGCGAACACCGCCGGACCGGGGCGCCACCGCGGCGGCTCGAGCTTCGAATCGCTTTTGCTGATCTGGAACACGCCGTTCTGGGAGCTCCAGAACCTCGGTACTACGCGGGTCTTCTACGCCAGCGGGTTGTTCGGTGGCTACCCCGGGTCTTGCGCCTACGTGCACAACTTGCACGGCCCCGACCTGCTCGAGCGGGCGCGCCGCGGCGAGGCGTACCCGGTGGCCGACGGCAGCTTCGACGAGCCGGCGTTGTTGGCGATCGACTGCGCAGCGCGCGAGCTCAAACAGGACAACTTCACAACGCTCTCGCCGTTCGCCCCGGGCGACCTCTACTTGTCGGTGATGAAGGGCGCGGCGGGTCTCGGCGATCCGCTTCTGCGAACCCCAAGTGCGGTCGCCGAGGACGTCCGCGAAGGTCACCTCTTGCCGGCCTACGCTCGTTCGATCTACGGCGTCGTGCTGGGTGAAGACGGCGAGCCCGAGGAAGCTGCGACGCTTGCCGAGCGCCAACGAATTCGCGACGAGCGCCGCCGTCGTGCGCGTCCCGTTTCGGAGTGGTGGCGGGATGAGCGCGAACGGGTCCTGCGCCAGGACGCGATCGAGCCGATCCGCGTTATGTACGCGGAGGTGATGCGCCTCTCACCGCGTTGGGCGGCGGAGTACCGGGGTTTTTGGGATCTGCCGGAGGACTTCGCCTGGCAGGCCCCGACGCCAACGGTTCCGGTCGCCGAGGCGGCGCCCGGGAAGATCACGCCGGAGGCCGCTGCCGACGCCTTCCTTGCCAGCTCACGCTGCTGGCGCCCGCCGGACGATGCCAGCAATGAGCTGGTCGGCGGTCAGTTGGATCGCGAGACCTTCGCGGCCCTGGTCGAGGAGCGCCTGTCGCGCGAGGAGGTGCGGCGGATCCAGTCGGGCTTCAAGGACCGTGACCGCTTCGACAAGTGGCTCGCCTACCTGCAGGAGCGGGTCGCGTGGGCGGACCCGATCGTTCTACCGGTCGGTGAGGGGCTGTTCGTGGTGCGCCGCCTGAGCGACGGCGAGCTGGTGATCCGCTGCGAGTGCGGTCACGACTTCTGCCCCTTCAACCGCAACTGGAAGATGCAGGCGCTGATCTACGTCCGCAACGATCACGAGAGTCTGGGCGAGATCTACCCGCGTTTCGCGCGCTGTGATCCCGAGTGGATGGAGCTGCGCGAGCTGATCTGTCCAGGCTGCGCGCGGCTGCTCGAGGTCGAGGCGGCGCCGCCCGGATACCCGCTAGTCCACGACTTCTTGCCCGACATCGAGGGCTTCTACCGAGGCTGGCTCGGTCGCGATCTGCCGCTCGAGCGTCGCTAGCACGCGCGAGAAGAAGAAGCGCAGGAACGGCCGGCCACCAAGAAGCAGCAAGAGCGCGTCGAGCGGCGACGCCGAGAGCACCTGCGCGCTGAGTCGCACCCGTGCTCCCCGCGCGGACGGCTCGATCTGCCAGCGCACGGCGGCCTTCGTGCGTTTGCCGGTCTCCGCCCTGCCGGCCACGAGTCGCTGCGGTTCGAGCTGTTCGAGGTTCGTGGCGAACGTCTTGCGAATACCGAGCGGGCCATGCACCCGGATTACGCCACCAACGGCGCGGCCGTCCGCACTGCGCTCGAACCGGAGCACCTCGACCAGCGGACCGGCGAGTTCCCAATGGTTGCCGAGGTCCGCGAGGAAGGCGAAGACGTCAGCCGGCGCAACCGGTAGCTCCCGCTCTGCGGAGATCAACTCTCGCCCCGCCACGTCAGCTCTCGCCCTGCTGCGTCAGCTCTCGCCCTGCCACGTCCCCGCCAAAGGTTAGGCGGCCGTCGCTTGCCCCTTGTGCCGATCGCCGGTGGCGCCGTAGCATCACTGGCGATGGGGGGCAGGGGCGCGCTGCGGAGGCTGCGTGTGTCGGTGCTGGCCGCGCTGGCGGTGGCCACGCTCGTTTTGGCGAGCCCGGGCGCTGCTCTCGGCCGCGCCCGCTACGTGGCGCTCGGCGACTCCTACTCGTCGGGAACGGGCACCGGCAACTACTTCGACCGCCAGTGTTTGCGCAGCGAACAGGCGTATCCGGCGGTTGTGGCAAGCGCCCGCGGCGACCTCGACTTGGTGTTCGAGGCTTGCTCGGGAGCGACCACCGACGACCTGTTGCGTGAGCAGCTCGACGGCCTGAACGCCGAGACTCGCTGGGTCACGGTCACGATCGGCGGCAACGACATCGGTTTCGCAGACATCGTCGTCGCTTGTGCGAGCGCGAGTCTGGCCGGCAACTGCGAGCAAGAGATCGCGGAGGGGGAGCGCAAGGCACGAGACGAGCTTCCCGCCAAACTCGATCGGACCTACCGCGCGATCCGTGAACGAGCACCTAACGCGCGGGTGCTGGTGTTGGGTTACCCGCGCCTGTTCCAGGATCGCGGGCGGCCCCCGAACTGCACCGGCGGGGCGCTCTTCACTCCAGAGCGGATCGAGCGCCTAAACCGCGGCGCGGAGATGCTCCGCGACATCATCCGCGCCCGTGTAGAGGCAGCCGGTCCCGGCTTCTACTTCCTCGACGCGATCCCGGTGTTCGAGGGGCACGAGGTGTGCAGCCCGAACCCCTGGATCAACGGCGTGATGACGGAGATCGTGAGCAGCTACCACCCCAACCGCTTCGGCCACTTCTCGGGGTATGGACGGATGGTGCTCGACGCGATGGAGCGGATCCCGCGCGCCGAGCGAACGGCGTCACCGGGCGGCGGGCAGGGCCTCGACGCGCGCAGCGGGGGCGGTAGCGTGCGGGCGCTGCGCGGCTGCCCGGTCGCCGCCCGCGCTGCCTTCACCGCCGCCGGGATCGGGCGCTTCCGGCTAGGGACCGCGGCGCGCACGCTCGAGCGCCTGGTGGGCGCGCCGCAGGCACGCTCGCGCGCGGTGTGGACGTGGTGTGTGCGCGGTGGCGGGGCGGTCACCGTGCAGCTGCGGCGCGGACGCGTGATTGCCGTCTTTAGCAACGCGCGAGGCCACTCGTATCGAGGACTGGCGGTCGGACGGCCGGTGACGGCGGCGAGGCAGCGGCGTCTCGGCCTTGCCCGCCGCGGCCCCTACCTCGTGGCTCGCGACGGTGTGTTCGTGCGCGTGCGCAGCGGTCGAGTCGCGTACGTCGCGGTGGCGTCCGCCACTGGGCGCAGGCAGGCGCGGTAGGACGGTGCCTAGGCAAAAGCGCGCAATCGCGTTGGCGTGCCTGGGCAACTTTGCCAGACGCCCGGAAAGCGGTTGCACGGCGACCGCTGGTGGTTATCACCAATGGCTCGGTCCAAGCGCCCGAGCAGCTCTACTGGCACGCCGCGCAGACACTTGCCCAGCACGGTTATGTGGTCTTGACGTGGGATCCGCAGGGCCAGGGTCGTTCCGACGCCTTCGGTAGCGGTGAGACGCTGCTGCGGGGAGTGCCCGCGCAGCAGCCCGCGAATTTCGTGGAGGGCACGGAAGACGCTCTCGACTTCGCCCTTTCGACGCCGGAGCGCCCGTACACGCCGCGGGGCCCGGGCGCGGCACGCCAACGCGAGCTGGTGGCCGCTGGGCGTTCACCGAAGAACAACCCGCTGCACGTCCTTGTCGACGCGTCGCGGGTCGGCATCGCCGGTCATTCGCTGGGGGCGTTCGCGGTTTCGCAGATTTCCTCGAGCGACCCGCGCGTCGACGCGGTGATGGCGTGGGACAACCTCCAACCACCCTCCCCTCCCCTCAAGCCGCGGGTGCCGGCGCTCGGAATCTCGAACGACTACGGCCTCGTGGTAACACCGTTCACCAGCGATCCCGACCCCGAGGCGCGAAACCGGGCGTTCGCGGCCTACAAGCAAGCTGGGGTCGACGCCATGCAGGTGAATATCCGGGGCGGCACGCACTACGAGTCGTCTTACATCCCCGACCCCGCGTTCCCCGCGACGCTGCGCGGCATCGATCTCGTCGACTGGTACACGCTCGCCTGGTTCGACCGTTACGTGAAGGGTGAACCGCGTGCGATTAAACGGATTTTGAGCGACCGCTGGCGCGCCGATGCGAAGGCGGCAAGCGTCGACCCGAGCGGCGACGGCAACCTCTTCTCCTTCTACTTCCGCTCACCGGTCGCGATCACCACCCCCCGGGGACGCTTCGAGTGCAGCGATCTGCGCGGTGGTTGTGAGGGTCGCCTGGTCCCAAGATCCGGCGACGGCTTCCCGGAGGACTGGTCGTTCCTGAAGGAACGGCTCGGTCCGAGCGGTGGCGCGGAGGATGACATCGGCGGGCCGGCAGGACAGCCCGTCGGCCGCGGCAAGGCCGAATCTCCGAAGGCACACAAGCGCGCGCGGCGCGCGCGGCGTCAGGCTTTGGCGGTCGGCGCGATCGCGCATCTCGAGGGGCAGGTCCTCACGCTTCGCCTAATTTGCTTCGCTCCGCGTGATACGCGCTGTCGGCTGCCCGGGAGCCTCGCCTTGACCTTGCGCCTGGGCCGCGCCATCACCGGCGCGCGGATCGCCCGCCAGACGGTACCGGGAGGGTCGACGCGGCGTGTGCGAGTGCCTTTGGCGCGAGCCGCCGCGCGCGCTCTGGCACGGCGTCGGGCGCGCGCGGTTGTTTACGAGCTGCGCTCGCGCGGACGGAAGCTGGCGGCGGGCGAACTCCTGATCTTGCCCGTGAGCAAGCATCGCTGAACCGCGCACTAAGGCGCTGGCACCGCTGGAGAGCGGACGACGGGGATCGAACCCGCGACCTTCGGCTTGGGAAGCCGTGATCGCGTTTTCGGCCGTTTCTGGCCGGTCCGCGTTTTCCCTGCTAATCCGGGATTTCCAGGATTCGGCCGCTCGCTCCGTTTGCGGCCGTTTCCGGACGTTCTGTTGACCCGGCGTTGACCCGGAGCGGCTCAAGCGGGTCACCGAGGTCGCCGTCGAGCAGGTGCACGTACGTGTCGAGCGTGAAGCTCGGAGAATGGTGGCCGAGCCACCGCTGCACCTGCACGACGTTCCGGCCCTGGGCGAACAGGCGGGACGCTACCGTGTGGCGGAAGGTGTGGAAGCCGGCCCACTCGACCCCGGCCTCCGCGCACGCCGGCGAGAGGACCCGCTCGTAGAGGTTGTCGGGGTCGAGGATGGTGCCGGCCTTCGAGGGGAACACGAGCGCGTCGGGGCGGTCCGCAGGGCACGTAGCCGGTCCGCGAGGTCGAGCGGGATCGGCAGGTCGCGGCGCGCGTGGCGGGACTTCAGCGGGCCGATCACGAGGCCCTCCCCTCGCCGTCTCCGCACCCGCTGGCGGACCTTCACGTAGGGGCGGTCCCCGTCGAGGTCGAGGTGCCGGCCCTCGAACGCGAGCAGCTCGGAGCGGCGCACGCCGGTCGCGGCGAGCAACTCGAACAGGAGCCGGTAGTCGGGGTGCACGAGCGAGACGACGAGCTCCATCGTCTCCACCGTCTCCCCGCCGATCTCGACGCGCGGGAAGGGCCGCGCCCGCTCCTCGTCATCTTGGACGCGGGGGCGGTGTGGCAACGTCGCTCCGCTCGCGGGGTTGTGGTCGATCAACCCCTCACGTCGCGCCGTCGCGAGGCAGGCGAACAGCGGCTTGCAGGCGTTGTGGACCGACGAGTCCGACAGCGTGCCCCCGCGGCGGCTGGGCTGCTTCACCAACCAGCCGATGTAGTCGGCGATGTCCCGCGGCGTGATGTCGGACAGCCGCACGTCCTCGCCGAAGTACCGGAGCGCGAACCTCTCGAGCAGGCGGCGCCACTCGTCGCGCGTCTCCTCGCGGAAGCCGCGTCGGCCGGTGCCTTGATACCGCTCGACCCACTCGCGGGCGTACTCGTGCAACGTCGGCTCGGCGCGCTCACGCTCGACGCGCTCGCGCTCACACTCAGGACATTCGTCCCTCGGCGCGTCACGGTGTAGGCCGGCTGCGTGCCCTTTCGCGAGCTTCGCCCGACGCTCCGCCGCCGCCTTGCCCTCCCGTGCCTCGGCGAAGGTGGCGAAGGTCTGCATCGTCGGGCGGGGGACCACGTACGGGCAGTCGCAGCGCCCCTTTCGGTCGCACTCCTTCCGATGCCGGCGGAAGATGCCGGGCGTGCCGGTCCGCTCGAGCTTCCCCGCCACGTCACGCCCCCTCGGCTAGCTCGGGGGTGGCGAGCGTCCCTGCTCGCCTCACGCCCCCTCCCTGAGAGCTTCCG